>NC_014010.1:2145000-2449263 GCF_000024465.1 Candidatus Puniceispirillum marinum IMCC1322
TGATAGATTACCGCGATCTCAGCAATATTGCCGATAAAAGCGAGTTGTTGACTTATATCAGAGATCAAGTTTACGCGTTAAAGGTAACAACTGAAAACTTTTTTCCGCTAGCAATCAAGTAACGTTTTAAATTAAAGACATAAAATGGGGTTAGTCGAAAGGCTGGTGGGTTTTCGTTTGACCTTGCTGAAATGCCTCACAGGTGAAGCTTTAAGCTTGGTATTTAGACAAGGCATAAAAAACCCCCAGCTGTCTCCAGCCAGGGGCAAATATTTGGAATGTATATGGCCGCTTAGGCGTTCCGTCTGCTCACCTCGGTCATGAAACGATGGCGGATCACCGGGGCATCCATTTCAATAACAGGCACCTTGATATTGCCTGACGCACATTTAGACACGATGATGGTCATCTTGTCGCCTGCCAGGGCTTCTTTCATAACAGCTGGCGTGTCTTCGGCTGAACATTCGATCACATTGTCACAACCGGCGGCTTCGGCCATTTTGGTCAGTGATGTTTTCTTGCCAGCATAAGTCGGCTGATCACCAGTTGATCCATAGCTGCCATTATCAATGATCAGCAGGATAAAATTATCTGCCGGATTATTGGCAATCGTTGGCAAGGTGCATAGGTTGGTCAGCACCGAACCATCACCGTCAATAGCGATAACTTTGGATTTCTGTGCCAGTGCCAGACCAAGGCCGATAGACGAGGACAGACCCATGGTACCAAGCATATAGAAGTTGCTTGGCTGGTCGTCCATCATATGCAATTCCTGCGACGGCAGACCAATATTACAGATCACCAGTTCGTCGGAGATAAGCGGAATAAGTTCTTTTAAAACATCACTGCGGATCATGATTAGTACCCCTGCCAGAAACTGGCATCAGTTAGGATCGCGACCGGCTTTTTGGCCATGAAGCAATATTTCAGAATATCATCGAGCTCATTTGCATCTTCCTGATCGTGGAAATGATATGTCGGAATGCTCATCTGTGCCAACAGCGCCTTTGTGTGCACCGCCATTTCAACCTGGCAGGCTACTGGCTCGCCAATTTCGCCACGATAGCTAATCAGCATCGGCAATGGAATATTGTAATATTGAATAAGTGTCGCCAGCGTGTTGATGGTAACACCGATCGCCGTATTCTGCATGATGATGGCAGGGCGTTTACCGCCCATATAGGCACCGGCGCAAAGCCCCATGCCTTCATCTTCTTTGCTCGATGGAATGTGGAAAATATCTTCAGAATTTTCGATTTCGTCAATCACACCTGCCAGCTGTTTGCAGGGTACGGTGGTCACAAACTCGACCTTGTTGCGAACAAGGTCTGCAACGATTTTCTTATTTATGGACATAATAGTAACTCTGTTTTGTACCGAACCATTA
Source organism: Candidatus Puniceispirillum marinum IMCC1322 (assembly GCF_000024465.1). Classification (NCBI taxonomy): domain Bacteria; kingdom Pseudomonadati; phylum Pseudomonadota; class Alphaproteobacteria; order Puniceispirillales (SeqCode); family Puniceispirillaceae (SeqCode); genus Puniceispirillum (SeqCode); species Puniceispirillum marinum (SeqCode). The sequence continues at coordinate 2,146,388 of NC_014010.1, forward strand.
TAAAGAGGACCGGCAGATTAATGAGGTTTCTTATAACGCAGAGTGAAGTTATTGTGCAACTGCATGAGCCAATTATTTTAAACTGTGCGAAAAGCGGTGTAAGCCGCGTCACATTTAGCACACATGATGAAGTCATTAACATGTAACCCCATAATCTTGTGTGACCACCATGTTATGGTGACATTGCCCCATTCGGTTAGAATGGCTGGGTGATGCCCTTCATCCTCGGCAATGGCACCAACGGCATTTGTAAATGCCAATGCCGCGGCAAAATCAGTAAAGTTGTAGATTTGATGCAGTTTCTGGGTGCCGTCATCGTCACGTAACGTCCAGCGCGGATAAGAGGCCAGAAAGTTTTTAATTTCAACGTCCGTGGCCTTTGGCGCATCAAGGCGACAGGCTTCACATGTTTTCTGACTTAACTCTGACATGATGCTTTCCCTCTCTAGCTCGCAGCATTCCGACCATAATAGCCAAGATACCACTCGACAAAATATTGCACGCCATCACGCACTGCCGTATCTGGCTGGAAGCCAACCCATTTGCCAAGTTCGGTTGTATCGGCTGATGTTGCTGGCACGTCGCCAGGTTGCATGGGCATGAAATTCTTTTTGGCCTCGATACCCAGAGCAGACTCAAGCGCGCCGATATAATCCATCAAAGGCGTCGGGTTCCCATTACCAATATTGAACACGCGATAGGGCGCGGCGGCGGTGGCCGGATCGGGATTGTGGGCATCATAATCGGGATTGGCGGTTGCGGTTTTATCCAATACGCGGATCACGCCTTCGACAATATCATCAATATAGGTGAAATCACGCACCATCTCGCCATTATTGAAAACGTCGATCTCGCGGCCTTCCATCATCGCTTTGGTAAATAGAAACAGCGCCATATCTGGTCGCCCCCATGGCCCGTAAACGGTAAAAAAGCGCAAACCCGTTGTTGGCAGATCGTAGAGATGGCTATAGGTATGCGCCATCAATTCATTGGCTTTTTTGGTCGCGGCATAGAGGCTGACCGGATGATCGATATTGTGATGCTCGCTAAACGGCATTGCGACATTACCGCCATAGACCGATGACGAACTCGCATAGGCAAGATGCACCACATCATTATGCCGGCAGCCTTCAAGAATGTTGATAAAGCCTTGCAGATTAGCGTCAATATAGGCATGGGGATTGGTCAGTGAATAGCGGACACCGGCTTGCGCGGCCAGATGAATAACGCGGTCAGGTTTTTGGGTGGCGAATAAGCTTTCCATTGCGTCTTTGTCTTCGACGCTAATCTGATGAAAGCTGAAATTCTTATGCGATGTTAGGCGGGCAAGACGCGCCTGTTTCAAAGACACATCATAATAATCATTCAAATTGTCAACGCCGATAACCTGGTCACCGCGCGCCAAGAGCCGCAAACTTGAATGCATTCCGATAAAGCCAGCAGCGCCAGTTACAAGTATTTTCACCACTTTGCCTATGGTTATGATTAAAACAAGCGTCAAATTAGCTGGTCTGAAACAGAATAGCCAGCAAACTTGTTGCAATCTTAGGTTTGTCAGCTTTATGTTTTTGTTTGGTTAACACGCTTTGATAATGCGGCTGGGCTCTCGACGCGCTCCGAATAACGATCTACCAGATAATCTGCTTGTCCGCGTGTCATCAGAGTAAATTTCATCAATTCTTCGACCACATCGACAACACGGTTATAAAAAGGCGAGGCCAGCATGCGCCCCTCATCATCAAATTCGTTATATACTTTTGGGACAGATGATTGATTGGGAATCGTCAGCATACGCATCCAGCGCCCCAAAATACGCATCTGATTAACCGTATTAAAACTTTGCGAACCACCATTGACCTGCATCAGTGCCAGCGTCTTGCCCTGGGTAGGTCGTACGCCGCCAAGTGCGAGGGGAATCCAGTCAATCTGTGTTTTTAGGATGGCTGTCATCGCGCCATGTCGTTCGGGCGATATCCACACCATACCATCAGCCCAGATCGCCAGATCGCGTAATTCCTGTACCTTTGGATGCTCGGCATCTGCATCATCAGGCAATGGCAAGCCGCTGGGATTATAGGTTCTGGCTTCGGCGCCAAAGGCAGTCAATAGCCGCATCACCTCTTCGGCCAGTAGCCGTGAATAGGAACGCGCGCGAAGCGATCCATAGAGTACCAGAATGCGGGGTGGATTATCAGCGCTCTGCGCTTTGAAATCGTCTGCCATGGCGGCAATATCTTCAGGCGCAATTTGTGGCAGATCAATCGTCACGGCAAATCCTTGTTATTATCAATAAATAATTCTGTTTAGCTTAAAGCGGGCGAACAGCATATAACAGGTTCAAGAAAATGATCATCACGACAATTGTGATGAAAACGGCAAAGATAAGATTTCTGACTTCGCCTCGCTGATATGATCGTTTCGGCAGGGGGACCTGATCTTCATCCGTCTTATCACCGCTTCCTGTATCAAGATAGAATATGCCCTGTTTCGGGTTCCAGCCGATAATGGCATGGGGCTGGTCGTGCAATGTTTTGACATAGGCCGGGTTGTCCAGCGCATCGTAAATCGCCTGCAGTTCCTTAATGTTTTCCGAATCATCGATGGTAGTTTTAAGAATGTCAAAATGATGCGCGGCGCTCATGGTATCACTTTTTTCAAGCTGGGATAATTTGGTCTTGATCATGCGCAACAACTGATCGGCTGTGAGCGTATCATCCGGCGTGCCACCTTCAGTTTGTCTTGTCTTTGTCTTGTCACCCTTTTTGGGTTTGGGGGTTGCTGGGCTATGATTTTTACCCTCTGGCATGTCCAACCGGTCTATGCCATTTGGATTGTCCATATTATCAGCGTCAGTATCATCCTCATCAGGGGTGCCATCGTCATGATCCGTCCCACCAAGCGCAACATCAAGCTCGTTGGCAACATCATCAACATCTGTATTGCCCAGCTCTTTTGCCCGCCTTAACAGGGTTATTCCTTTATCAACATCTTTGTCTATTTTCGTACCAGCGATCAGTAAACGCCCCATCGCCAGCAAGGCATCAGGATGTTCGTTTTCAGCGGCTAGCATTAGATAATGCAGGGCAACATCCCATGTTGTATCGGTGTTCGCCTTGGTGTCTTCATAAGCATCAAAGACGGCAAAGGCCGCGTTGCTATCATCGGCATCAGCTTTTACTTTGAGATTTGCAACGTCTGTTGGCATTGGTTCACTATCTTGATCTGGCACATGTTATTAAATTACCAAATTCTAATATTATTTGGATTCTTTGCCAAATTGTTCTTTCATGGCGCCAAAAATTGAGTCCAGTCGTGGTGGTTGACTACATTCGGCAATGAGGGTGACTTTCTCCTTTACCGGCTTGGCAAGGTCATCATAGGCAAAGTCGGGATAAAGCGGACTTATCGCCAGTTTGACCGTGACATTATCTGGCAGGGTCATATGTGCCATGTTGCCATGAAAGTGGGCGCTTCGCCCTAGCTCAGGCACAATAACAATGAAAACATCGTCTTCCATCTCACAACGATTATCAAGTGTCACGGAGACCATGATATCCTGTGGTGGGGCTAGGGCGGCTTTGATGGGCGGCCATAATAACCAATAGGCAGCGACTGCAAACCCAATAAACAAACAAGTTCCAGCAGAATAAGCCAATATGCGCATTACATACAGTCCTCAACAAGACACAACATATCTACGTCTTGCAAGATACAGGCCTAATCGAGCGCCATGCAATTATAAGTGAAGGTTTTGTCTTCATTTATTATTTTAATATAAACCAGCTTATCAAAATCAACCAAAGTGGTGACCATCGTTCCGTTTATATCTGCCCGACAGGAAAAGCTATCACTACCTATCTGCATGCTGTCGCAATAATCCCCCTCGGTCAGTTCGACCCAGAGATTTTTTTTGGGGCGCATTTCATAGGTTGAACGGCCAATGAGCGGGGTTTTCTGGCGAAATCCAATCCAAGCCTCAGAGTTATTGTCACAGAGTATAGTCGAAATACCAATCGCCATAGCGGATGATGGCGCCAGACAGACTGTCAGCATTACGATCATTGATTTCACAATAGCATGTCGCATGATCTATATCCGACGCGCTAGCGCATCGAGCGCCCGGCTGGATAAAAGGCGTTTGGCGACCATCATTAGACTGGTTGCCAGGGTTATGCGATAGCGCAATTTTGGCTGTTTTGACTCGGCGGCGTGTATCACCGCTTTTGTCACGGCATCGACTTGCAATTCGAATGTATCCTTGGGTGGATCAATAGCGCTAAGGCGTGGGATCAAGCCTTTACGATAAATGGGTTCCAGTGCGGCGCCCTCCCATTTTATCCAGCGTTGAAATTGAATATAGGCATTTTCGCGGATGCGTGTGCGAATAGGGCCTGGCTCGATAAGGATAATTTTTATACCACTGCCATACAATTCAAGCCGCATGGTGTCGGTCAGGCCTTCAAGAGCAAATTTGGTGGCGTTATAGGCACCGCGAAAGCGCATGGCGGCAAACCCCAGTACCGAAGAATTCTGAATGATACGGCCTGAATTTTGCGCGCGCATAAGCGGTATGACAGCGCGCGTCAAGCTATGCCAGCCAAAGAAATTGGCTTCAAAAATGCTACGTAAAGCATCAGTTGGCAGATCTTCGACAGCAGCCGGAATGGCATAAGCGCCATTATTGAATAGCACGTCAAGCCGCCCGCCTGTTATGTTCAGCGCATCGGCAAGGCCGGTTTCGATGGTTTCGGGTTTTTCATAATCAATTAAAACCGTATCAAGACCATATTTTGTGCGTAGCGCGTCACAATCTTGCTGTTTGCGGCATGACGCGATCACCAACCATCCCCGCTGTTGCATTGTTATCGCCGTGTCACGGCCGATACCACTCGAACATCCGGTAATGAGAATGCTTTGTTGTGTCATGATATACCCAAGCCTTCGTCCCTTTTACAGGGATGTTGTGCCATAAAAAACGGAGCAGCAAAAGCTGCTCCGAGTTTAGGGAGAAAAAACATGCGTAATATATATACGGCAGATTAACGAATTAAGTTAATCTCACGTTTATAATACCACGATAGACAATAACAGAAAGGACTTCCCATGCCTAAAATAGATTGTGAAACGCTTGAAATGGTCAAAGGCCGCTATTTGTCATCTCTGGCCGCTTATACAAAAGGCATAACCGATAATTATGTCAAAGGCGCGGTGGGTGACAAGGCTGGACTAACCCAGTTTGGGGTGAATAGGGCGGTTCTGGAACCGGGTGCAGGCACGTCAATGCGGCATTGGCATGTCAATCAGGATGAATTCGTGATTGTTGTCGAAGGTACCGTGACCCTGATCGATGATGACGGCGAACATCAGTTACACGCAGGTGATTGCGCAGGCTTCAAGGCGGGTGATGCGAATGGTCATCATATCATCAACAAATCCGACAAAGTGGCGACCCTGTTTGAGATTGGGACGCGCACAGAGACCGAGACCACTTACTATGCCGATCATGATCTGATGGTTACCAAACGGGATGGTGACTATCATTTCACGAGAAAGAATGGTGAGAGTTTACCAGATTAGTGTCTGTCGATACAGCAAGCCATATCAGACGCCAAATAACTTGTATTCAGTGTTGTAATATGGTTGCTTGGCACCAAATGAGGCAAGGTCTGTCGATCAGGCCAATGGACTAGACGCGAGATCAAATGACTGGATTACCTGACATTTTTATAACGATGGGTTTCTTGCCACTGATGGGACTCATTTTTTCAGCGATTATCACATTGATAATTGTGCAGACTGCGCCGCTTCATGCGCGCTTCACGGCTGACACGAATGCTGGTCCCCAAAAGATTCATCAACATAGTACACCCCGTATCGGTGGTGTGGCTATATTCATCAGCATGGTGATGATAGGTTTTCTGGGCGTGTTTGATGCTAATCCCATTTTGCCTGTTGTGATTGGTGCGGCTATTCCGGTGTTTCTTGGCGGGTTGTTGGAAGATGTAAAAGGCCGTGTGTCACCCAGACTGCGGCTTTTACTTGCCATTATATCGGGCGCATGTTTTGTCTATTTGTCGGGTTTCACAATCACGCGTGTTAGCTTTGCGCCTATGGATGCCATGCTGGCGGTGCCAGTTATCGCGGCTGGGTTTACCATTTTCACCATCACGCTATTTGCTAATGCGGTCAATATAATTGATGGATTGAATGGCCTGTCGATTGGCACGTCTGTATTGATCGCAGGTGCTGTAGCTACTGTTGCGGGCGGTGTTGGTGACATAGAGCTGATGACCATCAGCATGGTCTTTGCGGCGAGTGTTCTGGGTGTAGTCCTGTTTAATTTTCCAAAAGGCAAAATTTTTGTGGGTGACGGCGGTGCTTATTTTATGGGTGCTTTCGTAGCTTTTCTGCTGATTATGTTGCCTGAACGGAATGAAGCTGTGTCGCCATTCATGAGTTTGCTTCTGGTAATCTATCCGTCCTATGAATTGGTGCGCTCGACGATTAGACGGCTTATTGCCAGCGATAGTCAGGCGTTGCAACCGGATCAAAAGCATCTACATAGTCTGGTTTACCAATATTATGTGCAGCGTGATAAAGAAGGTTTTTTAAATTCAAATGCACGCGCTGGACTCACAATGTTGATTTTCCCATTATTTACCAGCCTCTGGGCTTTTGTCAGCATATCAAGTGCTGAATATGCGTTAGTTGGCATTTTAATCTTCGTGGCTGGGTATGAAATACTTTCGCGCCAGTTTTATGATGTATCGAAAAAGTCCAAAGATAATATTGTTGGCTGAGGATAAGAGTTTCATTATGTCGCCATCTGCAATTCCACCCACCCAAAGTGAACTAAAGCTAACAGATCATATATTTCATTTTTGGAGACATATGATTGAGAGGTTGAATAATTTACCCACATGGGAACGTGGCTTTCATATATTCTGGTTGCTTGGGCCTTTTGTCCTGTTGATTGAGCGCTCGCCAGCTGACGCATGGCTGACAATTCTGGCGATCACATTTGCCGTGCGGGCGGTCATTAAACGTGATGGTGCGTGGCTAAAAATATTTTGGGTAAAAGCCGCTTTTCTATTCTGGGGCGTATGCCTGTTTTCGGCCGCGATTTCGGCGACGCCATCCTACGCTTTAAGCGAGGCCTTTATTTGGTTCCGTTTTCCCCTATTTGCCATGGCAACTGCTTTCTGGCTTGGCACCGACAAACGGCTTCTTTATGCGATGCTGATTTCGACCGCCATTGCCATGTTCGTTATGACAGGCATTCTGACCGCCGAAATGTTGATTGAAGGGCAAAAAGGTGGGCGCTTGACCTGGCCATATGATGATCTGGTGCCGGGCAATTATCTATCCAAAGTCGGCTTGCCTGCTTTTACCGTTATGGTGGCATTGGCGATTGGCGCCAAGCCGAGACTAGCGTCTTTTATGGGCATATTATCGCTGATCACCATCATCATGTCGGTACTAACAGGTGAGCGGATCAATTTCCTTATCCGTGCATGCGGTGGCATGCTAGCCGGGCTGGTCTGGAAGCCTGTCTGGAGCCGTTATATGATACTCATAATTGTCGAAGTTCTAGCTATCGTGGTTGTATTTGTAACTATGCCTGGCATGGAAACACGCTTTGTCGATGCTGTCTTGAATGATATTCCTACCGGCCCTCATAGCGATTATTATCGTGTTATGGGTGGCGGGTTGATGGCGTTTCAGGAAGCTCCTATTTTTGGCATCGGTACAGCCAATTATCGTGATCTATGCGCGGGTATTATGGTCGGGCTGGATGATTTTCGCTGTGATAACCATCCGCATAATTTCTATATTCAGTTCCTTGCCGAAACGGGCCTTGTTGGATTTTTTGCGGGCATAGCCATGATTGGTGGCATTATATGGGCTACCTTTAAAGCGGGTCTAAAAAACCGGGATAATGTAGTTGCGGCTACTGCTTTTGTTATTCCGTTGGGGCTCTTTTTTCCGATCGCATCAACAGCAGATTTCTTTGGACAATGGAATAATATCTTCATGTGGAGTGCGTTGGCCCTGAGTCTTGCGGCCACTAACCTGCATCGCAATGACGCATAGATACCAAGTCATGAATGCGTATAAGCATCAATACTTTACTAAATTTATCAATCATGTTCATATTATGAACGCCTAAGGGCGAAGTACGGTTTGTGAGCTGATTCACCTGCCGTGCGGTAGCTATAAATAATCAAGAATCATGTCAAATTTAAAACGAAGTGACGAGACCATGCTGCAGATTCTGCAGGCACTGGATGGCAAGGCTGATGTCAGCCAACGCGATCTGGCGCGCGAATTGAAAATCAGCCTTGGCGCGGCGAATTATTGTATTAATGCACTTATTGAAAAAGGATTTATAAAGCTTGATCGCTTTTACAAATCATCTAACAAAACGGGTTACTTATATGTGTTAACCCCCGAAGGCATTCAGGCGCGCCTTAACCTGACACGTGAGTTTATCCATCATAAGCGCGCCGAATATGTACGGTTGGAACAAGAAATTGCCGACTTGCAAAGCAAGCTTGAGGCTGAGGTAAAGAAGTGAAATAATGATTGATTATGATTACGGGTAAAAAAGAGTCTCATGTGTGGGTGGCGGCGCAATTGAAACCAAATGCGCTTGCCAAGGCGCAACGCAATTTAGACCGGCAGGGGTTTGTGTATTTTTGCCCAATGCAACGTGAGACTGTTCGTAGTGCTGCGCAATTCAGACAGCAGACCAAGCAGCTTTTTCCAGGCTATTGTTTTGTTCACATGAATCCGGCAAGTGGTGATGTCCGCAAGCTGAATGCGACGCATGGCATTTCTCGATTGGTTTCCTTTGGCGCCGGTCAGATATCAAAGGTGCCAACACAACTTATCGCGGCATTACAAAATCGCTGTGATGAAACAAATTGTCTTATTGCGCCCGCATCACTTGCTGTTGGTGACGAGGTGCGTATATTATCCGGCGCTTTTGCTGAATTTGTGGGCACCGTTGAGACGATAAGCAAATCAGATCGTTTGCGGATATTATTCGATTTTATGGGGCAGAAGTCGCACGTTGACATGCCACAGCAAAATCTTGAAAAGTTATAGATCTGTCGATGACATGTAATATGGGTGTAAGTTATTAATGACAATCAGAAACGTCAACGACATTAAACTGGCTGTCATTGGTCTTGGCTATGTTGGCTTGCCACTTGCGGCTGAATTTGCCAAATACCGTGAAGTTGTTGGTTTTGATATTGATGAAAGCCGGATTGCCGAACTCAAAGATTGTAATGACCGTACCCGTGAACTAAGTGCCGCCGAACTAAAAGCTACGACAGGCTTACGCATTACGAATGATGCCGATGATCTCAAAGATTGTAATTGCTATATCATAACTGTGCCAACGCCGGTTGATGCGGCAAAAAAGCCAGATATGTCAACGCTTTTATCCGCGTCAAAGCTTGTGGGTTCCTTGTTGAAGGCTGGTGACATTGTTATTTATGAATCAACCGTCTATCCGGGCGCTACAGAAGATGACTGCGCGCCTATTCTGGCACAGCAATCAGGGCTATTTTACGCCGCCAATGCAGAAGATAATAATGATGATGTTTTTCATCTTGGCTATAGCCCCGAGCGCATTAATCCGGGCGATAAACAGCACCGCGTCACAGATATTGTCAAAGTCACATCTGGTTCCAGCCCTAGGATTGCCGATCTAATTGACGATCTTTATGCGGGCATTATTACAGCTGGCACATATAAAGCCGAAAGCATCAGGGTGGCCGAGGCCGCAAAAGTCATTGAAAATACCCAGCGTGATGTCAATATTGCGCTGATTAATGAGCTTGCTGTCATTTTTGACAAGCTGGATATTGATACCGAAGCTGTTTTGAAAGCGGCCGGCACAAAATGGAACTTTCTGCCGTTTCGGCCAGGCCTTGTTGGGGGACACTGTATAGGTGTTGATCCGTATTATCTGACGCATAAAGCCCTACAGGTGGGTTATAATCCGGAAATTATTCTGGCGGGACGGCGGCTGAATGACGGGATGAGCCAGCATGTTGCAGACCGACTTGTTCAGGCGATGCAGAATAAAAATATCAACATTTCTGATGCGCGCGTTCTGGTGCTAGGACTGACGTTCAAAGAAAATTGCCCCGATACACGCAACTCAAAGGTCTTTGACCTTGTTCAACATCTGGCCGACTACAAATGCGTTGTCGATGTGTATGATCCTTGGGTTATCTTAGGTGACGTGCCGACAGGTCTGGCGGGTACATGTATCGAAAAACCTTTGCATGGTGCATATGATGCGATTGTCATTGCCGTTGGCCATAGTCAATTTGCCAAGTTAGGCGCACACGCAATCCGATCTTTCGGCAAAGAAAAACATGTTTTATTCGATATGAAGTATCTACTTGATGTGAACGAGTCTGATGAGCGTTTATAACCTATGTCGAAGATGAAGGGCGCGATTTGCGCAAACGCCGATTCATGAAAAAATAGCCAAACACAAAGAACACCAGATTAGATCGCACCCATTTTATAACATATTCGTAATGGCTCTCGGTTGCACGTTCATCACCAAGCATATTGGCGCGAGCAAACAATTTTTTTGCAAAGGGTGCCATACGTCCTTTTTCGACAATATGTCTATAGTTACAGATCCTGTTTTTTGCATAATAAAGGATAGTGCCCTTGATGGGATTAATAGTTTCAAAATCCCAGATTGATAGATTCATATCCATCAAACTATTGAAGTAACTGACACGCCAATATGATAATGAAAGTGAGTGTTTGTAAGGGTTATCTGCAGGAATTTGAAAAAGTGATCTGACAATCGGATGGCTATCTTTGGGACCAATAAACAAACGTGACAATCTTGGTTTTTCATTAACCAAGCGAAAGTAATCAATGTCATTTTTAACTGCAGCAGCAGTCAGTGATATAAGCTGAGCATCATCAATATGGGAAAAATAAAAATCATCGAGGACGCAGATAAAACCGTCATAACCTCTCTCACCTAAGACCTTTGTCATAATTTTGGCGACTTCGATCCAGCTGGCATTTTCGCCAGCCTGAATAACTTCAAACGCCCCACTATTCTGGCTGTTCAAAGTTCCTATTTGATCTTTTGTGAAGTTGTCAGTGGCTACAAAACAGTCATAGTTATCTATCAATGACTGCATAGTTGGCATACAAGTGTTCAAGACGTCATAATTCTTATTACAGGTAAAAATTACACATGCGACTGATGTCATTTGACCCTCTGATGTTGTCAATCTGCAAGCAACTTAATGCATTGTGCCAATGTCATTCTGCCCACCCCCTTCATAGCAGTTAATACACTTACTACACTATGAAATTTTGACGGAAGATTTTACCTTTGTCTCACTCACGCCACTTTAAATTTGCTGTCATCTGGGGTTTGTTGCCACAGAAATATAGGTTGCAAAGTATTCTTATTGTCATTTTGACAATCATCGGTGCTGGCCTCGAAACACTTGGGCTTGGTTTGATACTGCCGGTGCTGTCAGTGATTATGAATCCTGAAACCTTTATCAGCACCAATGAGCTGTATTATTTCGGATCCATGCTTGATGAACTTAGCCAAATCGAATTAATGGTTGGTGGCATGCTCATACTGGGCACGGCCTATCTTATCAAAGGTATATATCTTGCTTTCATGATCTGGCGTCAGTCCGAATATATCTATGATATAAAATCAGTTTTATCCGATGAGTTACTAAAGTCCTATATGCATGTGGGCTATGAATTTCATATTCAAAACAACACTGGAAACCTGATACGCAACATCACCATCGAAACCCAGCAATTTGTTGGTAATGTTTTGATACCGTCGGTCAGACTATTTTCTGAATTATCTGTCGTCATCGCGATTATTGCTTTGTTGATCTACATTGAACCATTAGGCGCGATTTATCTCATGATTATCGTTGGGATATCAATGGCGGCTTTTCAATATATCACGCGCATGCGGCTAATGCGTTGGGGGCAGGCGCGTCAACAGTTTGAAGGCAAACGCATCCAAAAAGCACAGGAAGCGCTAGGCGGTATAAAGGATGCCAAATTACTTGGAAAAGAACAGGAATTTCTTGACCAGTATTCCCATTATAACTGGCAAAGTTCATTTATCGAGCGTAAACAGCTGACATTATCCCAATTACCTTATATCTGGCTTGAAATTGTTGCTGTTGCCGGATTGGCATTTCTGGTCATTTTCTCGGTTATGCGCGGTGCTGATGCGAGTCAGATTTTACCCATATTAGGTGTTTTTGGTGCCGGAGCCTTTCGCATCATCCCCTCGGCCAATCGTATTTTAATGGCCTTACAGGCGCTTCGTTACAGTGTCGCCGTGATTGATTTGATGGATGAGGAGCTTCATAGGCCAAAACCAGCAGATCATGTGAAGTCAAACCCGATTTCCTTTGAACATGCGATCCGGCTAGACCAGCTTTGTTACCAATATCCTACTGCAGGTTTGCCATCGATCATGGATATCAACTTACAGATCAACAAAGGTGAAAGTGTTGGTATCATAGGCACAAGTGGAGCCGGAAAAAGCACTTTGGTTGATGTGATTCTGGGGTTATTGACCCCAACATCCGGACAGATTCTTATTGATGAGGTGAATGCCCATGATGGATTGCGTTCATGGCAGGATCATATTGGCTATGTGCCCCAGCATATTTTTCTATCTGATGAAACCTTGCGGCGAAATATAGCTTTTGGTGTAGCAGAAGATGAAATCAACAACACCGAAATAGACCGCGCTATCAGACAGGCACAATTAAACGAATTTGTTGATTCCATGCCAGATGGTGTCAACACAATTGTAGGTGAGCGCGGTGTCAGATTATCTGGTGGTCAACGTCAACGCATAGGGATCGCAAGGGCTTTGTATCATAATCCGTCAGTGCTTGTTCTGGATGAGGCATCTAGTGCGTTGGATACCAAAACTGAAACCGCATTAATGGAAAAAATCTACGACATGCAGGGTGAGCGCACATTGATAATTATTGCACATCGCCTGTCAACAATTGAAAAATGCGATAGAATATTCCGACTGGAAAAAGGTGTCTTGGTTGATCAGGGTTAACAATTTTTGGATCAGATGCGTTTAAAAAATGATCGTTTATTCTTCTGAAACATCAACATCTAAACCACTGCGAAATCAGGCGAAGCTGTGGATAGTGAGCTTTGGTAGCGACAGTGATTATGTATCAATCGCTATAGACACAATATCGCGGTTACATAAATTATATCCATATTCAAATTGCCTGATCTATGAAGTAGACGATCTGCCTGACGATATAATTTCGTATGCAAAAACTTACAGCGTTGGCTATGGTTACTGGCAATGGAAACCCTGGCTGGTTAACGAAACACTTGAAAAAATGAATGAGGGAGATGTTTTACTCTATGTTGATGGGCGATGCGGTGTACCTCGAAGATCAATAGATTGGCTGGACTCTTTGTTACATCAAGATACCAACCAAGCCGAAACTGTTGATTTGGTTGCCTGGATGACGAATGAAGTCGAACATAAATGGACAACAGGTGATCTGTTTCACAAACTCAACCTAGATATTAATTCGTCTTATGGGGACAGTTTTCAGTATGCTGCCACGTTTTTTGCACTGCGCCTGAACAAAGCATCATCAAATTTTGTCAATAATTGGCATTCTTTTATGAAAGACAATCCAGAATTTTGCCGCGATGAAATTTCACAGATAGCTAATCATCCTAATTTTGTGAATAACCGGCATGACCAAAGTGTGTTTTCTTTAATGCTTAAGAGATATTCTTCACAAGGTCTTCAACTTAGAACGCTCATACAAAAAGATATTCAAAACGGGCGGTCAATTATTCCACATGACAAACCTCACCCCGGCGCGCCTGAAAAGAATGCTTCTATACGTTTTATTAAAAGGGCTATTAAAAAAACTTACCGTCTATTTAAAGAATAATAACATCGTATAATTTTAGCCATTAAAAATGGAACAAACAGAAAATGAAAATGTTTCTTCGAAGGTCATGGGTCTATTCCCGCGTTTATGCGCCGATCAGAGATTTTTATAGCTGGTTTAAAAATGGGTTTACAAATAACAGCCCCGATCTGGTAAAGCGCCGTCTGTTGATGCGCCATGCAATTCATAATGCCACATTTGTTGAAACTGGAACGTTCTTAGGCAACACAACTGTGTTTCTGGCGAGCTTTTCAGCAAAAACCTATACAATTGAGCCTGAAGAAAAACTATATGAGATGGCACGTCAAAGGTTTGCTAATTCGCCAAAAATAGATGCTTTAAAGGGTACAAGTGAAGAAAGATTTCCTGAATTATTACCTTTACTATCTGGAGATATAAATTTCTGGCTAGATGGACATTATTCGGGTGGCATCACGTTTAAAGGCGATAGTGAATGTCCTGTGGCGTCAGAACTCGAACAGATAGAAAAAAATCTCGTGCGTTTTGACAAGGTTTCAGTGCTGATCGATGATGTGCGTTGTTTTCCGCTTTCCCAATCATCTGCTTTGGATAAAAGTGACTACCCACCTCTAGATACATTGGTTGACTGGGCTAGACGGAATAAGTTTTCCTGGCAAATTGAGCATGATATTTTTATTGCTAAAAATCATTGATGTTATCTGTATTCTGAACAACCTATCAAACACATATTCTTTTTAAACGACCATGATTTTTACCGTTTTTACACCAACCTATAATCGTGCGCACAGCTTGCATCGTGTTTATAACAGCTTGTGCAACCAAACATTTACTGATTTTGAATGGGTGATTGTTGACGACGGGTCCAGCGATAATACCAAGCAGCTCATTGATGGTTGGATTACCGAAGGACAATGTTCAATTCGGTATGAATTTCAGCCTAATAAAGGCAAGCATGTTGCGATAAACCACGGTGTAGGGTTGGCCAAAGGCGATTTATTCCTGATCGCTGACTCGGATGATGGGTTTCCGGCAAATGCTTTGGAAATATTGTATGAACATTGGTGTGCCATCCCCGAAAAACAACGCGCAGAATTTACAGGTGTTACCGGTTTATGCGCGGATGAACAGGGACAAATCATCGGTGATAAATTTCCAGACAGTGTTTTTGATTCGAATTCAGCTGATATTTATTACCGCTATGGTATCCGTGGTGAAAAATGGGGATTTCACCGTACTGATGTGATGAAAGCTTTCCCGTTCCCAGAACCAGAAGATGTGCGCTTTGTTCCCGAAGGGTTGATTTGGAACGCAATTGGGCGGCAATATAAAACGCGTTTTGTGAACGATATTGTTCGTGACTATTATCAGGGGGCTGACGACCAGCTTACAAAAAGGTCAAGTGCAAATATCTCATCAGTACGCATTTTTAATGCACAAATGCTGGACGCTGATATTGACTATTTTCTCCACGCCCCTTGGACTATATGCAAGATTGGCATTCAAGGGGCACGTTTTTCGTTTCACCAGAATGATAGTTTTATAATGCAAATCACGCGTCTCTCCCATTGGGGGGCGCGTCTAATCTGGATCACTGTTATGCCCATTGGTTTTGGGCTTTATTTTTTCGACCCTAAACGTGTAGCCAACCCAAATGACTGATCAGCGCCAAAAGATTTTCTTCGTGATTCCGAATATGAACGCTGGTGGTGCCGAACGTGTTGCCTTGACGTTATTACAGCATCTGGATCGCCGTGATTTTAGCTATACGCTTGTCGTACTGGATGATGGTAACGGCGCATTTATTGATCGGGTTCCGGATGATGTTCGCTTAATAACGCTTGGCAAGAAGCGTGTTCGCGCGGCTTTATTTGCACTTATACGGCTGGTCTGGAAAGAACGGCCAGCATTGATTTTTTCCAACCTTAGCCATCTTAATCTAATGCTTGCCATGCTCCGGTTTATGTTTCCACGCGATTGCGCATTGGTAGTTCGTGAAAGTAGCACAATTTCTAAAAATATATTGTTGTTTCGGGCATCTAGAGTTTGGCTATATTTGTACAAACTATTTTACGGCAATGTAGATGTTATGATCTGTGAAAGTGTCGATATGAAAGATGACTTGACAAGAACCTGCTCTTTTCCTGTTAGCAAATGCACAATCATTCCAAATCCTGTCGATATTTTATGGATAAATGAACAGGCGTCTTTAAATATTTCAGAAAGACAACAAAAGCTAACATTGGTTGCTTGCGGTCAACTTTATTATACAAAAGGATTTGATCTTTTGCTTGATGCATTGGCACTGGCAAAACTTGTTGATTTTGAATTATGGATTATTGGCGAAGGAGCGTTGCGTACCGCTTTAGTCCAAAAGGCTATAGCACTTGGCCTGAAAGAAAACGTGAAGTTTCTTGGATTTCAAAAAAATCCTTATCCCTTCTTTAACCAAGCTGATGCCCTTGTTTTATCATCACGTCATGAAGGAATGCCAAATGTAGTTTTTGAAGCTGTATCCCTTGGTACACCTATCATTGCCACACCGGCATCTGGTGGTCTGGTTAGTTTTTTAAATACGATTGATGGCTGCATTGTATGTTCAGATATAACTGCTCAAAGTCTTGCAAATGCTCTGAGAGAATTCGCCGCAACTGACACAAAGATACGAATTTCAGATGGAGCCATCAACTATTTAGCTGCTCCAATAATTAGTCGGCAACACGAAGCTGAATTCCGCAAGGTCTTGGCATGCGACTGATGTTCGTTATTACCGGACTTGGTGTTGGCGGCGCCGAATCCATGCTGGTTAAATTACTTGGCCAGAAATCATTTGCCGATGATGAAATTATGGTGGTCAGTTTGCTTGGGTCTGGCGCCCGGTCAGCCGAAGTGATTGAACTTGGCCATCGGCTTGAGCATCTGGGGATTAGACGATCAGTTTCTTCATGGTGGCGTATTTTCGGTCTTTATCGTTTTATCCGATCCTTTAAACCCGATTTGATACATAGCTGGATGTATCATGCCGATCTAGTTGCAGGCATTATGGGCAAGTTGGCGGGTGTTCACCACATAATCTGGAGCATTCGCCAAAGCAATCTGGCGCGTGATTACAATAAGAGATCAACTTTGCTGATTGTTAAAGCCTGTGCGTTTTTATCCCCATTTATCCCCCGTAAAATTCTCTCTAATTCAGCTGTAGCGCGCCAGTCTCATATTGAGACGGGTTACAAAGCCGACAAAATTCATGTCATACCCAATGGCTTTGATCTTGAACGCTTTGCACCAGACAAAGCATTACGCTCAGCCTTTCGGACTAGGCATAACATTAATGAAACAACACCCCTAGTTGGACTGGTGGCACGATTTGATCCGGTTAAAAATCATGCTGGTTTTTTTGAAGCTGCTCGGACTATTCATACGGCTATGCCAGATGTGCGCTTTGTGTTGGCTGGCACTGATATTAACGCCGAAAATCAGACATTAATGGCAATGATTGAAAAAGCCGGATTACGGCAACAGACATATCTTCTTGGCGCGCAAAATGATATTGCATCGATTATGAACGGTATTGATGTGTTATTATCAAGTTCGGACGGTGAAGCATTTCCAAACGTGCTTGGCGAAGCGATGGCATGTGGCACCCCTTGCATTGCTACTGACGTAGGCGATTGTAAAACCATTATCGCTGACACAGGCAAGGTTGTCGCGGCAGGTGATATGGATGCGCTGGCCAAAGCCACCATCGAACTGTTATCGCTCACGGATAAAAACAGATCAATATTAGATAGAAATGCACGTATGCGGATTGAGTCACATTACGAAATTGGCAAAATAGCTTCTGATTTTCGGGCGTGTTATTTACAAATTCACGAAAGTGCGAAACTGGATTGATTATGACTGAAAATGCCAAAATATTTGTTGCTGGTCATAATGGTATGGTTGGTAGTTCGATAATCCGCCAGCTTACTGCTACTGGACATGGCAAGGACAGGATCATAACCCGTAATCGTGCAGACCTTGATTTAACCAATCAGGCTGATGTGCGTGCATTCTTTGAGGCTGAATTGCCGGATCAAGTCTATCTGGCGGCAGCAAAAGTGGGCGGTATATATGCCAATAATACATGGCCGGCAGATTTTATTTATCAAAACCTGATGATAGAAGCGAATGTGATAGACGCCGCATTTCGCGTGGGCGTTAAACGGTTATTGTTTTTAGGTTCAAGTTGTATTTATCCTAAACTGGCACCACAGCCGATGCAGGAAAATGTCCTGTTATCTGGTTCATTAGAGCCAACGAACGAGCCTTACGCCATTGCCAAAATTGCGGGCATCAAACTTTGCGAAAGTTATAATCGGCAATATGGAGCTTCACACGGCATTGACTATCGCAGTGTCATGCCGACTAATCTTTATGGGCCAGGTGATAATTATGACCCGATGGGTAGCCATGTTGTTCCCGCTTTGATTGGTAGGTTTCACGAGGCCAAAATCAATCGCGATAGTGAAATTTTTATTTGGGGTAGCGGTAAACAGAAGCGCGAATTTCTGTTCGTAGATGATATGGCATCAGCCTGCATTCATGTCATGAATGCAGATAAAAATGCCTATGATGACTGCACCGAGCCAATGCTGTCACACATCAATGTTGGTGTTGGTCATGACATTTCAATCGCCGAGCTTGCCCAAACAATTGCTAAGATTGTTGGTTACGAAGGTCGTATCAGTTACGATATAGACAAGCCCGATGGGCCACCACGTAAACTGATCGATAGTTCGCTAATCCAGAGGTTAGGTTGGACGCCCAAAATAAATTTGGTTGATGGCCTACAACGCGCGTATAAAGATTTCTTAACACGACAACCTGCCTAGTTCTGACAGCAAATGATGCCAAAGGTTTAAAATGACCAGAGTGATAAAAAAAACAGCATTGATTACGGGCGTTACTGGTCAGGATGGTGCTTATCTTGCTGAGTTTCTATTATCAAAAAACTATATCGTTCATGGTATGAAACGCAGATCAAGCTTGTTTAATACGGATAGGATTGATCACCTCTATAAAGATCAGCATGAAAATGATGTGAATTTTTTTCTGCATCATGGCGATATGACTGATAGCTCAAGCCTGACGAGTATTATCCAGAAAACACAACCTGACGAAATTTATAATCTGGCAGCGCAAAGTCACGTTGCGGTCAGTTTTGAAATGCCTGAATATACCGCTAATTCAGATGCGCTTGGCACATTACGTATACTCGAAGCTATACGAATGCTGGGCATGGAAAAGAAAACCAGGTTTTACCAAGCATCAACGTCTGAGCTGTATGGGTTAGTGCAGGAAACCCCGCAAAGTGAAACCACACCATTTTATCCAAGAAGCCCTTATGCAGTGGCAAAACTCTATGCCTATTGGATCACTGTTAATTATCGTGAGGCCTATGGAATGTATGCTTGTAACGGCATTTTGTTCAATCACGAAAGTCCTATTCGCGGTGAAACATTCGTAACACGTAAAATCACCCGTGCGCTAGCGCGTATAAAGCTTGGTTTGCAGGATTGTCTCTATCTCGGGAATCTGAATGCCATGCGCGATTGGGGACATGCGCGCGATTATGTTGAAATGCAGTGGTTAATGCTCCAACAAGATACAGCAGAAGATTTCGTGATTGCTACGGGGGTCCAACATAGTGTTCGCGATTTTGTAAATATAGCAGCTACAGAACTTGATATGGATATTGAATGGCAAGGCAATGGTGTTGATGAAGTTGCATATTTGAAAAATAGTGATCATGCCAGTTCAGAGAACAAACCTATCGTCGCTATTGACCCTCAATATTACCGTCCTACTGAAGTCGAAACCCTAAAGGGTGATGCAACCAAGGCACGTGAAAAATTAGGCTGGATTCCAAAAACAAGCTTTAATGAATTAGTGCAGGAAATGGCGACAGAAGATCTGGTTGCAGCAAAAGGAAATGCCTTGCTAGAAAACAGAGGCTTTAAAACCGTTAATAATGCCGAGTAGGCTAGCATTTTGGTTTTAAATCCCATCCTCAACTTAAACATGAATCTAACTAAAGTTATATCAGCCTGATGTGTGGTATTGCCGGATTTTTTGACCAGAAGGGTTTTGATGCCACTGCTGGGACGCAGCTTGCCAAAGATATGGCAAAAGCAATTATCCATCGTGGGCCCGATGATGCCGGCGTTTGGGTTGATGATGCCGCTGGAATAGCGCTCGCGCATAGACGCCTTTCGATTGTTGATCTGTCTGCCGCTGGGCATCAACCAATGTTGTCAGCATCCGGTCGCTACGTGCTTGCGTATAATGGGGAAATTTACAATCATACAGAATTACGAAACGCATTAGAGGCGTCAGGTAAAGGATACGACTGGCGTGGGCACTCAGACACCGAAACGGCGCTTGCCTGTATCGAGGCCTATGGGCTGGAAGCAGCCTTGCAGCAATTCGTTGGTATGTTTGCGCTTGCCCTCTGGGATAAGCAGGAAAAAGCATTATACCTAGCGCGTGATCGCATTGGCGAAAAGCCACTTTATTTTGGTCGTCATAACAACATCTGGCTATTTGGATCAGAGCTAAAGGCGCTTCGCGTCCATCACGAATTTACCTCTGCTATTAACCGTGATGCTTTATGCCTTTATCTACGGCATAATTATATTCCAGCTCCATATTCGATTTACGATGGCATAGGTAAATTGCCGCCTGGATCATATGTCCGGCTGGACGCGCATACAATTGATGCTGCTCCCGTTCCTTTTTGGACACTTGATGATAAGGTCTCTAATGGCAAGGCTAATGCTTTTGATGGTTCTGAAGCTGAGGCGCTTGATCATCTGGATAAAGTACTTTCCCGTGCGGTCAGGTTGCAAATGCAAGCAGATGTCCCTTTGGGGGCGTTTCTGTCAGGTGGTGTTGACTCATCACTAATCGTCGCGTTGATGGCCGAACAAAGCGAACGAAAAGTAAAATCTTTTTCAATAGGGTTTGAGGATGCGCAGTTTGATGAAGCGCCATTTGCTAGGGATGTGGCCAATCATATAGGCACAGACCATCATGAGCTTTACGTTACGGCACAGGAAACTTTGGACGTAATACCCAAGCTACCAATGCTTTATGATGAGCCATTCTCTGACTCATCACAGATACCAACTTTCCTAGTGTCACAAATTGCCCGCCAGCATGTTACCGTGTCACTTTCAGGCGATGCTGGCGACGAATTATTTGGGGGTTACAATCGCTATACATGGGGGCGTTCTATCTGGAATAAGATGAACAAAGTACCTCATCCTTTGCGTTCGGCAATGGGAACCGGTATCGGTATGCTGTCTCCCAAAGCATGGAATGCTATCATGGTGCCGCTAATGAATATGGTGCCACAAAAATATCAACAGAAAAATCCGGGGGATAAACTGCATAAGGCCGCAGGCATGTTTTCGGCCAAAGCACCCGAAGATATTTATAAATATCTGGTTTCGCACTGGCCTGATCCGGCTGCGATTGTGCTTGGCGGGACTGAACCTCAAACTACCCTGACCTCATCACATGATGTGATGGATGATATGCCGTTCGAGGCGCGGATGATGTATCTTGATATGCTGAGTTATTTGCCAGACGATATTCTTGTAAAAGTTGATCGAGCCGCTATGGGTGTGTCGCTGGAAACGCGCGTTCCATTTCTGGATCACAATGTGGTTGAGGCCGCATGGCAGTTACCTATGAATATGAAAATCCGTAATGGCACCGGTAAATGGTGCTTGCGAGAGCTTTTATATCGCCGGGTACCAAAACATCTTATTGAGCGGCCAAAGATGGGGTTTGGCGTGCCTCTCGATGCGTGGTTGCGAGGACCTTTGCGTGACTGGGCCGAACATCTGCTTGATGAAAAACGTTTGGCACAGGCCGGATTTTTTGACCCTGCCCCCATTCGCAAAAAATGGGACGAACATCTGTCAGGTGCCAGAAGCTGGCATTATTATATCTGGGATATTCTGATGTTCGAAGCATGGCGTGACGAACAAGGTGGATGTGGATAATGTCCAAAAAGCGTGTGTTGTTCGTTATATCCGAAGACTGGGCATTTATCTCACACCGCCTGCATCTGGCTGATGCGGCAATTAAAGCGGGCTATGAAGTGGGATTGTTAACCCGCGTTACCATTTATGGTGACATGCTTGAAGCCAGAGGCATCAAATTATTTCACTGGGATCTTAACCGCGGTTCACTGAATCCTTTTGTCGCATTAGGCACTGTCTGGCAGGCGGCTAAACTGTTTCGGAGCTGGCAACCTAATCTTATTCATGCGGTGGCACAGAAACCAATCCTATATGCCGGCATAGCGGGTAAGCTTGCCTATCACTGCCCACGGGTTAGTGCGATGGGGGGCATCGGTTTTATTTTCAGTTCACAATCCACAAAAGCAGGATTACTTCGCCCACTTATATCCCGTTTGCTTCGTTGGGCAATTAACGGCACCAGAACGCGGTTTATTCTGCAAAATGACGATGATATTGCTCTACTCAGGAAGCTAGGTGTTGCCAGGATTGAGACAGTAAGGCGTATTAAGGGATCAGGCGTTGAGATTGACGATTTCAAACCTAGTCCTCTGCCCAAAGGCACACCAATGGTAATCCTGCCGGCACGTCTATTATGGGATAAGGGCATCGCTGAATTTGTAAGAGTGGCAATGCGGATAAAGGCCAAAGGGATTGATGTCCGTTTTGTTCTAGTTGGCGACCCTGACCCTAACAACGCCGCTTCGATTCCAGAATATCAGGTGCAAGAATGGGTTGACAGTGAGGCTGTCGAACGCTGGGGACGACGTGATGATATGCCCGATATCTATCCGCAATCATCAATCGTGTGTTTGCCATCCTATCGCGAAGGTCTACCCAAGGTATTGCTGGAAGGTGCCAGTTGTGCCAGGCCAGTTGTGGCTTTTGATGTGCCAGGATGCCGCGAAATTGTCCGTGATGGCATAAATGGATTTTTGGTACCATTTGGCGATGAAACGGCATTAGAATTGGCGTTAATCAAGTTGATTCAAGACTCAAAATTATGTGCTGAGATGGGCAAAGCAGGACGTAAAATTGTCGAAGCTGAATTTTCACAAAACATCATCGCGGCTGAAACCTTTTCGGTATGGGACGAAGTTTTATAATGGTGAAGCGTAGCCTTGATATTCTTTTGTCATTAATCGCTGCGGCAATATTCATTATCCCCTGCCTGATCATTGCGATATTGATAAAAGCAACCTCACCGGGCCCAATATTTTACGTATCCAAGCGTGTTGGTCAGAATGGCAAGCTATTTACCATGCCAAAATTTCGTACCATGCGCACTGACACACCTGAACTCGCAACTGATAAATTAGGTGATCCAACGACCTATTTAACGCCGATTGGCGGTTTTCTGCGCAAAACAAGTCTTGATGAGCTGCCGCAGATTATCTCCGTCTTGCTTGGGCATATGAGCCTTGTTGGGCCGCGACCTGCATTATTTAATCAGACTGATCTAATTACTCAACGACAGAAGCGCGGCATTGATAATTTACGACCTGGCATTACGGGCTGGGCACAAGTGAATGGCCGCGATGACATCGCGTCAGATATCAAGATTCAGTTAGATGCCGAATATATGGCACGGCAATCACTTTGGTTTGATATAAAAATTATGCTAATCACCATCTACGCAGTGGTTAGCCGAAAAGATATTTCGCATTGATCTTTTGTCACGATAAATTTCACAAACAGTATTATAACTTTAATATCCATGGAAAATAACCTTCGACTTCATATTCTGGCTTTGCCACGCTTTACCAAGCGGCTTGTCGTCATGCTTGTTGATGCGCTTTTGGCTGTCATGTCAGTATGGATAGCTTTCTATTTGCGCGTGGGAGAATTTCTGTCGTTATTCACCCAAAGTGCCGAACATTTTCCTCCTAGCGCTGTTATCGGTGCCGTATGTTTGTCTATTCCAATTTTCATGGCTATGGGGCTATATCGAACAGTTTTCCGTTATTCAGGTGGATCTGCGTTGATTGCTGTTGGGCAAGCCTGCGCTTTTTATAGCTTGGTATATATAACAATCTTCACTGCAATAGGTATCAGCGGTGTCCCTAGAACTGTTGGGATAATTCAGCCATTAATATTGTTTATTCTGATAGCCGGTTCGCGCGTGAGCGCGCGTTTATGGCTTGGTGGATTGTATGATGAACAATTAAAGCAAAATAAAGTTAAGCGTTCTCTGATTTATGGTGCGGGGGTAGCCGGACGCGAGTTGGCAGCGGCTCTTGCGCATAATGTTGAGATTAAGATCGTAGGCTTTCTGGATGATGACAAAAGTTTACATGGACGTAAAATACGCGGCCTGAATGTATATGACCCCAACACTATCAGTAACATCAGCAAAAAAAAGAATATAAGCGAGGTTATGCTTGCAATGCCGAGTGTTGGCCGGCAAAGGCGTAATAAGATTTTATCTAAACTTCGTGGAGCTAATCTTGCGGTGCGGACGCTTCCAAGTTACTCGGATCTGGCTCAAGGGCGCGTAACAGTAAATGACATCCGGGAACTGTCTATTGATGACATTCTAGGCCGTGATATTGTCACGCCAGACCCCGAATTAATGAGTGCTGATATTACAGATAAAGTGGTCTTGATAACAGGCGCTGGTGGTTCGATTGGTGGAGAATTGTGTAAACAAATAATCAAGCAAAAACCATCAAAGCTTTTGCTTTTTGAACAAAGTGAATTTGCGCTTTATTCTATTTTGGGAAGTCTTGAAACAGCACTTCAAGAGAATATTTCCGATGCTAGCTGTGCGCTAGTGCCAATTCTTGGATCTGTCACTGACAAAGGACTATTGGAAACAACATTCAAAGAATATCAACCGCAGACAATATATCATGCCGCGGCTTATAAGCATGTGCCGCTTGTAGAGAGTAACCCACTTGTGGGCATTCAGAATAACGTATTTGGTACTTTACTTTGTGCCGAAGCTGCTATTGACGCTGGTGTCAAAAAATTTGTCCTGATTAGCACTGACAAGGCAGTCCGCCCAACTAATGTAATGGGCGCGAGCAAACGTATCGCCGAAATGATTTTACAGGCGCTTGCAGAAGAACAAGTCACGACAACATTTGCCATGGTTCGTTTTGGAAATGTTCTCGATTCTTCTGGGTCTGTTGTACCGCTATTCCGCGAACAGATAAAAGCAGGTGGTCCAGTAACAGTGACGCATAAGGATGTAACCCGCTACTTCATGACGATATCCGAAGCGGCACAACTGGTTATTCAGGCTGGTGCGATGACTCAAACCATATCATCAAAAAAAAGTGCACCTCTATATTTATTGGATATGGGCTCACCGATAAAAATTTATGATCTGGCGAAGCGAATGATAGAATTGTCAGGGTTGAGTCTGATTTCTGACTCAATCGCAGATGGTGATATAGAAATAAATTTTATAGGTTTGAGATCAGGTGAAAAACTTTATGAGGAATTACTTATTGGTGACTCAGTAATGAGTACATCACATCCAAAAGTTAAGGTTGCCAATGAAGTGTTTTTGAGTTGGGGTACATTACGGGGTCATCTTGAACAACTTGAAACGTCGGTTGTTAACAGTGATCTCGATTTGCTTCATGCTATATTGGTTGCATTAGTGTCAGGGTATCAACCCAAATCAAATTAACTATTTTCTGTAATAGTATAAAAGTTCTAATAATCAGCCTAGAATGTATCTGAATCAATAAGCGTAAAAGTAAAAATTCAGTTTTATTGATTGTCGAGTAGGATGCTGAGTTGTATTTAATGTTTAAATTTTACCTTTATATTTTAACTATTAATGAGAGAATTGAATAAAATTATGTCAATGATTTTCCCCGTAATCCTCTGTGGTGGTGTTGGCTCGCGGTTATGGCCGCTATCACGCAAGAGTCTGCCAAAGCAATTTGCCTCGATCATTGGGGATCAAAGCCTGTTCCATCAGGCGGTCAGTCGCACAGATCGTGATGTTTTTGCCAAGCCGATTATCATCACCTCAGAAGATCACAGATTTCTTGCGCAGAAACAGCTTCGTGAACTGGGCATTGACGGGTCAATTATACTTGAGCCAAACGGCAAGAATACGGCCCCCGCGGTTTTTGCCGCAGCGCTTCATGCTAGCAGGGATCAGGCTGATGCTTTGGTGCTGGTGATGCCATCAGATCATCATATTCCAGATAATGACGCGTTTTCACAGATGGTGGCAACGGGTACTATCGCTGCGCAAGACGGGGCGATTGTCACCTTTGGTGTGACCCCTGATCGGCCTGAAACCGGATATGGCTATATTGAAACCGATATGGTCGGGGAAAACCCCTGTCGTCCTGTTGCAGCCTTTCATGAAAAGCCTGATCTGGCTAAGGCCGAGGCGATGCTGGCGGCGGGTAATTACCTCTGGAACGCCGGTATTTTTCTGTTCCGTGCTGATGTGATGCTGGCACTTGCTGCAAAATTCCAGCCCAAAATGCTGGCATCCGTTCATACGTCGCTTGATGCCGCCATCGAGGATCATAATTTCTGGCATCTGGATGCCGAGGCGTGGGACGCCATCACCCCGGATTCGATTGATTATGCGATTATGGAAAAGGCCGAGCATATCGCCTGTGTTGCTTTTCAGGGGCGCTGGTCGGATCTGGGTGACTGGCGTGCAGTTGTGGGTGAGTTTGATGCCGATGCCGATGGTAATCTGGTGGTTGGTGAAAGCTCGGCTCTTGACTGCAATAACAGCGTTTTATGGTCAGATGCTGAGGGCGTGCATCTGGTCGGTTTGGGTCTGGATAATATCATCGCGGTGGCTACCGATGATGCGGTGATGATCGCGCATGCCGATAAAAGCCAGGATGTTCGCAAGATCGTGACGCATCTGGAAGATAAAGGCGTGTCGCAAGCGACTCAGCATATTAAGGATTATCGCCCGTGGGGCTGGTTTGAAAGTCTTGCCAACATGCCGGGCTATCAGGTCAAGCGCCTGCATGTCTATCCTGGTGCAACCTTGTCCCTGCAAAGCCATGAACATCGTTCAGAACATTGGGTGGTGGTTGATGGTACCGCGACCATACAGATCGAAGATGATATTAAAAGTGTCGCCAGCAATGAGTCGGTCTATATCCATGTTGGTCAGAAACATCGCCTAGCTAATGATACCGAAGCCCCGCTCACGGTGATCGAGGTGCAGACCGGCAGTTATCTTGGCGAAGATGATATCATCCGTTATGAGGATATGTATAACCGCTGATCGGTCTAGCTTGGGTGCTCGTAGTTAATCAGACGGTCAAGCACCACGCTGATGAGCGCATAGAGCGTCACCGACATAACCCCTAATGTCAGCATCGCGGCAAACATCAGATCGGTTTTCACCCGCCCATTGGCCAGTAGCATCAGATAGCCCAGCCCCTGTGACGACCCGACCCACTCGCCTATGGTTGCGCCAATCGGGGCATAGACCGCGGCCAGCTTCAATCCCGATGCCAATGATGGTAGCGCAGCCGGAATCCGGATTTTCAGCATGATATGCCGGGTATTGGCGCCCATTGTCTGTGCCAGATCCAGATAGCCGCGCGGCGTCTTCATCAGCCCGTCGAAAAAGGCCGAAGTGACAGGAAAAAAAATAATCAGCACGGCCATTGCGATCTTCGACCCCAGCCCATAGCCAAGCCATAGCGTCAGGATCGGCGCCAGCGCAAAGACTGGTAATGCCTGGCTGAAAACGAGTATTGGCCGCAGGAACAACCGCGCCGATGCCGACATGGCCAGTTGGATCGCCGTGATCACGCCAAGGCCAGCGCCAATGACCAGACCGACAAGCACCTCAATCAAAGTGACCACGGCATGTTCGGCAATCAGCGCACGGCTACCCCATAATGTATCCAGAACACGCATCGGGGCTGGCAGAATATAGCCGGGCAAACCGGTCAGGCTGACAATCATTTGCCAGACGATAATCACCGCCGCCAGCGCGGCCGCTGTATAGATCACACTGCGCATCAGCCGGCACTCCGTAATTGCGTCAACAAGGTGCTTTGCAAAGCCAGCACGTCTTTATCGGCAAAGGATCGCGGCAATGGCGGCGACAGGCTGTCAGCGGTTTCAAGCCCCTGTGACGACATGATATAGATGACATGCCCCAGCCGTGCGGCTTCGCCGGGATCATGTGTGACAAGTAAAATTGTCCTGCCATCAAGCATTTCGGCGGCCAGTTCCTGCATTTCTGATCGTGTACGCGAATCAAGCGCTGAAAACGGCTCATCCAGCAGGACGATAGGCCGGTCTTCCATCAATGTTCGCGCCAAAGCCGCGCGTTGCCGTTGCCCGCCAGACAATGTGGCGGGTTTTTTTTGTTTGTGCGCTGTCAATCCGACGCGGGCAATGATCGCTTCGGCTTTGTCCTTGTCGGCGGTCTGTCCGCGTAAATGCGCGCCAAGGCAGACATTGTCCAAAACGCTGGCCCATGGCAACAACAAATCAGTTTGCGCCATATAGGCGATCCGCCCACGTAGCGGCGTGTTATCGCTGGCGGTGATCTGCCCGTCAAAAATGGCCGCCGTATCAAGTCCGGCGATCAACCGCAGGATGGTGGTTTTGCCAACACCCGAAGAACCCAGCAGACAGGTCCAGCTTTGCGCGGCCATAGTCAGGTCAAGCTGGCCAAACAGGGGGCGTCCCTCCAGCATGGCAGCACCAGACAGATGTACTGATGGCGCGGCTAAGGTCATCCCTTCAGGCCCATCTGCCAGAAAGCAACTTCCAGTTCGGTAGCGGTACGAAACCGGTCACAAAGCGCGTGCCAGCGTGGCGTGGCCTCGGCAGTGGTGCCTAGCTGTGTGGTGATGGCATTATCGATCAACAAACCAACATCACGGCATAATGCTTGATATTCGTCACTGGCGTAGGTGTTGATCCAGTCACCATAGTCAGCTGCAGGCTTCGACGCGGCAAGCCGTGCGCCAATTTCACCATAGCCCATAACACAAGGTGCCAAAGCCGCCAGCAAATCCAGAAAATCACCGGAATAGCCTGCTTCCAGAACATAACGCGTATAGGCGATGTTCTGGGGGGCTTCGCGTGTGGTGGATAATTCCTGTTCGCTGATCCCTTCGGCGGCACAGATGCGCACATGAAGCTGCATTTCATCATGTATAAGGGCATGAACGGTGGCTGACGCCGCTTTCATCTCCTCCAGGTTGTCTGACTTGACAATGGCCAATGCCCAGGCGCGTGAGAAATGCGTCAGAAAGATATAATCCTGCCGCAGATAATGTAAAAATGCCGCACGAGGCAATCGGCCATCAGCAAGTCCAGTCACAAAATCATGCTGTGTATAGGCCTGCCATGGCACCGTACATGCGGCGCGCCACTGGTCGAAATAATGCCCGTAACACGGAGTGCTGATTACAGTGCCATGCGAAGTTTCGTTCATAATCATCCTGTCAAATAGTGATGTGATATTATGACAAGATAAAGCTAACTTGAAAGAGGCATTTACCCCGAAAGGCTCATATCTAGGAAATTAACTTCCAATTTTGTGGTGATACGGAAACGGTCACAAAGCGTTTGCCATCGTTCTGTTGTCATGGCGTCGGCACCTAACCTTTGAACAATCGCGTCATCAATCACCCTTCCGATATGATGACATGACACCTGATGATTTTTATCGGTGTAAGTCGTGATCCATCGTTGGTACTTAGGTGCCGTTTTTAATGATGCTAGAAAGCTACCAATCTCTGCATAGCCCAGAAAAGATGGTGATAATACAGCCATCAAATCTATGAAGTCACCTGACGCCCCGACATTCTCAAAATGCTTCAAATAGGCCGTGGTTGCTGGGTTTTCGGTTGTTTCAAATAATTTCTGGGTATCAATGCCCTCGTCATTACATAGTTCGATATGCATTTGCAGTTTTGAATTGATCAGCTGATGCATCATGGCAGTTGCCATGCGTATTTCTGAAATATCACTGCCCTTACTCGTTATCTGCCCCCATGCACGGGCGAACTGAAGCAGAAATATATAATCTTGTCGTAGAAAATACACAAAATTCTTAGGTGGCAGACTACCGTCGGCCAGAGATAAGAAGAATTTATGCTGTATAAAGGCGTGCCATTGTGTGGCACAGGTGATGCGCCATTGGTCGAAATGACGCCCATAATATGGGGCGTCATTTCCATTTTTTGATCCACGCCCTAGTATCATTAATTCCCTTCAGTAACATCAATCGCAATATCAGACACATTATTAGTTGATTTAATCAGCCCCGCGTCAAAAAGAAAAGACTCAAATTGAGAGTAACGTCCTGCATCAAGTGCGGCAGGGCGCAGGGCAAAGCGCGGCAATGTATCAAACCAGGCACGATTATTCAGCTCATCCTGTAATTCGGGTGATGTGGCTGAAAAAATTTCCCAGCTTTTCTGTGGGTTGTTGATAATGAATTGCGTTGCTAGTTCGGTGGCTTTCAAAAAGCGAACCATTTTGTCCTTGTCCATTTTTGCGGGATTGGCGACATAGATCAACTCGTCATAGGGAGGCACACCTTCTTCCTCAATATAGAAACAGCGTCCCTTTACATTCTCGATATCCATCTGGTTGAGTTCGAAATTACGAAACGCGCCGATAACCGCATCAACCTGACCTGACATCAAAGCAGGTGATAGTGAAAAATTCACATTGATAAGTTCAATATCATCAAGCGTCACATCATAACGTCCCAGCACCGCCGCCAGTAAAGCCTCTTCAACACCAGCGACCGAAAAGCCGATCTTGCGATCTTTCAAATCAGCAGGTGTCTTGATCGGGCCATCCTCTAGAACCAGAAGACAGTTCAGCGGTGTGGCAACCAATGTGCCTACGCGTTTTAATGGCAGGCCTTCATGCACTTGCAGATGCAGTTGCGGTTGATAACTAACAGCAAGATCAGCATGACCAGCGGCGACAAGTTTTGGCGGGGCAGACGGATCAGCCGGGGCAACGATTTCGACCTCAAGACCGGCATCGGCAAAATAGCCATTTTCCTGTGCGATGATAAGCGGGCCATGATCCGGATTGACAAACCAGTCCAGCAATACGGTCATCTTGTCGGCGGCACCAGCGGGGCTGGCTACCAGAAAGGCCAGAATGATAAAGGGTTTTAATAAAAGTCGCATGCTTAGGCTCCGTAGTTAAGTGGCAGCGACGAGAGCGATCTCGCCGTTCCATTTTGGGTGAATTATATGCGCCGCCCGCCATGCCCGCAGGCCTGACCGACAGCATAGAACAACACGGCTATATGCCGTATCAGTGGGAAATTGCGTTGCGATGGTGGCAACGTCAAAACGGCGTGCGTTTGGGGTAACGGGTATGGGTGCCTCATCCATGCCGCGTAGCTCGACAACAAAATCATCGTCTCTGATCGCGCTTGCATCAATAAAGCTATGTATCGTGGTGGGTTCTGGCGCTTCATCAAACCGGAAATGCGCTGTGCGCATAGTGCTGGCATCATACCGTATCAAATGGCCAAGCGGTGATGGTATAAGACCCAAAGCGATTGTTAGGGCCATCTGCGCCTGCAAACTGCCCAGCACGCCAACAACCGGGCCCAGCACACCGGCACTTGCACAGCTGGCCAGATCTGCTGGTAAATCTGGAAACACCGCGCGCAATGACGGCGCCATGCCACAAAACCCGCCAACATAACCACCCATGCCAAGTGCCGAAGCGCTGATAAAAGGGGTCGCGCTATCACGGCAGATATCCGACAGGATATAGCTTGCGGCAAAACTGTCAGCACAATCTAGAACGATATCCGCCATTGCCACCAGACCATCCGCATTCAGCGGGGTCAGCTTCTGGTTAATCGCGGTGACATCTATCTCATGATTCAGATGGCTACAAAATTTTGCTGCAAGCTCCGCTTTTGACTGGCCAATCTGGCTTTGCGTGAACAGGGTCTGGCGATGCAGATTGCTGGCCGATACAAGATCATGGTCAATGATCGTGATATGGCCGATACCGGCGCCTGCTAGATATGACAATACAGGGGCGCCAAGCCCGCCAGCACCAACCACCAGCATCTTGACGGTGGCCAGCTTTGCCTGCCCGTCGGCACCAATTTCGGGCAGGATCATCTGGCGGTCATAGCGGTCAGATAGCGGCATCATCGCGTCACCTCAAGCCAGCTTTTCACACGCGCTTCGGGGTCGTCATGCAATGTTATGTCGGTAACAACCGAAATAATATCGGCTCCCGATTCAAACACCCCGGCCGCGCGATCAACGCGCATCCCGCCAATCCCGACCAGTGGAATAGCGCCAATACGCGCTTTCCATTCGGTTACCCTTGGTAGCCCTTGCTGATGCCATTTCATTTTTTTCAGAATGGTTGGATAGACTGGCCCAAGTGCCAGATAATCAGGCGCAAAACCAAGTGCCCGTTCCAGCTCGTCATCATCATGCGTACTAAAACCAAGCCTGATGCCCGCGCGGCGAATGGCATTCAGGTCTGCATTATCCATATCTTCTTGGCCTAGATGTACCCAGTCGCATCCAGCATCGATGGCGATATGCCAGTAATCATTGACTACCAGCACGGCACCATGCGCATCACATAACGCCTTTGCTTCGACAATCTCACGGCGCACTATATCCAGTGGTGCATCCTTGATCCGTAACTGGACTAATTTAACACCAAGCGGCAACATCCGCCGGAGCCAGTCGCAACTGTCAAAAATTGGATAAAAGCGGTCAAGGGTCATGATAAAAAGGCCTGTCCGATAACGGGGGTTGATGGACTTGCCATATCGCGCGGTTCCATCGGTTCGGCACTGGCGGCACGCTGGCCAGCTTGAATGGCTTCGGCCATCGCTATGGCCATTTGTTCAGGGTCGCCAGCCTTGGCAACAGCGGTATTGAGCAGTACCGCATCAAACCCCAGTTCCATCGCGCGGGCGGCATGGCTTGGCAGGCCAATACCGGCATCAATTACCATCGGCACATCCGGAAAGCGTGCCCGTAACGCCCGCAATCCATATTCGTTGTTCAACCCCATGCCCGATCCGATGGGCGCCCCCCATGGCATCAGAACCTCACATCCCGCACCAAGCAGCTTTTCGGCTACAACCAGATCTTCAGTGCAATAGGGAAAGACCTTAAAACCGTCATCACATAGAATGCGGGCGGCTTCAACCAGACCAAACACATCAGGTTGCAAACTGTCAGTATCGCCAATCACTTCCAGCTTGATCCAGTCAGTCGCGAAAACCTCGCGTGCCATATGCGCGGTTGTTACCGCTTCCTTGACATTATGGCATCCGGCGGTATTGGGCAGTATCGGTATATCTAGCCCGCGGATTATGTCCCAGAATGGCTGTCCGGCACCACCACTACCCTCACGGCGCAGTGATACGGTGGCTACCGCCGCCTGTGATGATCGGAATGCCGCCTCAAGAATCGCAGGTGAAGGATATTGTGCCGTCCCAAGCATCAGGCCGTTAGCAAGCTCGGTATCATAGAAACGCCGCATCTTAACCTCCCTGCATGGGGGCTAGGATTTCGACACGGTCACCAGCCTGTAATATGGCTGTATCGCGGTGGCTGGCAGGCACAAATTCTTCATTCAGCGCTGTTGCCACCTTGCCATCATAGGCAAGCTCTGCGAGCAGGGCGGCGATAGTGGTGGCCGCGACCTCCACGCTCTCTCCGTTAACCGAAAGTTTCATCGACAAAGGCCCCCCGGATATTATCAAGATATAGATCGGCAACCTGCCGTGCCAAGCTTGGTGCCAGCAGATAGCCATGCCGAAACAGGCCATTGGCATATATCACCTGACCCGCCCGCCGAATTTTTGGCAGATTGTCATTAAAGGCAGGGCGTAAATCAACGCCGGTTTCCAGAATTTCGGCTTCGCCAAAGGCTGGATTGAGTGCATAGGCGGCGCTGAGCAATTCCAGCATTGAGCGCGCTGTAATACGCTGGCTGTCTTGGCTTTCAATCATGGTCGCGCCCAGCATATAAATGCCATCGCCGCGCGGAACGATATAAAGCGGCATACGCGGATGTAGCAAACGTACCGGCCGTGTCATTGCAATGTCATCACTACGGATAATCAACATCTCGCCTTTGACGCCGCGCAAATCCGCCATGCTGTCGCGCGCACTCAAACCACGGCAGTCAATATAGCGGTTAAGCGAAGCTGGCGTGGTGCTGGCAATCATTTCGGCACCTGCCTGTACCAGCGACTCATAAAGGTCGGATAAGGCCTGTCTGGGGTTGATATGTGCTTCATCGGCAAAAAACAGCCCACGGGGAAAACGCGTGCCAAGATCAGGTTCCAATCTTGCGATGGCATCCGCATCAAGCGTTTCATGCGCTTCGGTCAGCCGGGCAAAACGGTTAAGGTCAGCTGTATCGCGAGCTGATGCCAGCACCAGCGATCCACGTGTCACCACCTTGGTGCGCTGTTGCCACCATCCGGTGGCCTGGCTTCCGAAAATACGCACAGGTTCTTCGGCGCTTTCGGACTCGCAAAACGGGGCTAGCATGCCACCTGCCCACCATGAACAGCCATGCGGGCCGGGCTTGCCAGCCTTGTCATAGATGCGCACCTGCACACCGCGGGCAACAAGCTCGCTGGCGACACAAAGACCAGCAACACCGCCACCAATGATTGAGATATCATCCATTAGCCCACAACTCATGAAAGTGATGAACGGGACCATGCCCGCTACCTATGTTGAGATTGTCTGCCGCCTTGATCGCCCCTTGCAGATAGGTATGAGCCTGCGTCACGGCGTCAGCCATATCCAGACCACGTCCCAAGCCTGCCGCTACGGCAGATGACAGGGTACAGCCGGTGCCATGCGTGTTGACAGTATCGCGGCGCGGCGCGGTCAGGCGAAGTGGCGAATGTTTCACGTGAAACAAAATATCGGTGCATATATCCGCATTGCCATGCCCGCCTTTCATCAGCACGGCATTGGCGCCGCTGGCAAGTAGCGCATTGCCCTGTGTCTGCATCTGCCCTTCATCATCGGCTTGCGGCACCCGCAGAAGATGCGCCGCTTCAGGCAAATTCGGCGTCAGCAGGCTGGCGCGCGGCACCAGCCTTTCCAGAAGATGTGCCACGGCATCATCAGCCAGCAGGGCGTCACCTGATTTAGCGATCATCACCGGATCAAGCACGATATGTCCGTTAAAATCGGCAAGGCTGTCGGCGACCACATCGATCACGGCGCGGTTTGCCAGCATACCGATTTTGATGGCTTTGACATCAAGATCGGACAGCACAGCGTCGATCTGCCGGGCAATCACATCAACAGGAATGGCATGAACAGCCGTTACGCTTTTGGTGTTCTGGGCGGTGACTGCGGTGATGACACTGGCACCATAGACGCCCAAGGCGCTGAAAGTTTTCAGATCAGCCTGAATACCGGCACCGCCGCCACTATCAGAGCCTGCAATTGTCAGAACAATATCACTCATAAGGTTACACTTCGTCAGCTATTTCGACGCGCGATTACCGGATAAGAGCGGAGTTATATCCGTTTCCTACGCCGGCATTGCCCGGATCAGGTTCTATGGGTTAGCCAGACGGCCTCTCAGTTCACATGAACACCCCAACGGTTATTCGTTTATGACCTATCTGGCAGATTTTATCAAGTCCGGCAGTCCTGACATATTGAAAAGACCGCAAAGCTATGCAACATTTTATAAGGTAATTCTAATTTAAAAATAGTGATGGGTATCGCCGGAACCCTGACACATGGGAGCGTTTAATGACTGTTGAATTGGCACCAAGACCCGCGAATGAAGAACGCCGTGCGCAAGCTGTCGTGAAAACCGGCATGCTTGAACATGACCAAGGCGATCTGTTCCAGATATATTGTGATCTGGCTCAGGATATCACCGGCTTTGATACAGCGACCTTCAGTCTTTTTGACGCTGACCATCAATGCCATATCGCTGCCGCCGGACGCGAAACCGAAGGT
The DNA here is from genome assembly GCF_000024465.1 of Candidatus Puniceispirillum marinum IMCC1322. Classification (NCBI taxonomy): domain Bacteria; kingdom Pseudomonadati; phylum Pseudomonadota; class Alphaproteobacteria; order Puniceispirillales (SeqCode); family Puniceispirillaceae (SeqCode); genus Puniceispirillum (SeqCode); species Puniceispirillum marinum (SeqCode). The sequence goes on from NC_014010.1 coordinate 2,182,379, forward strand.
AAAAGCCTGCGTAATGTCCATAATGTCTGTTCTTATGTATTGCTCAATACAGAACCATTGCTGGCGGCGGATCTGAGTGAAAGTGAACAATTCAAGGATTTCCCGAATATCAGGAATGGCGGTGCCAAAAAGGGCTATGCCGGATTTCCGGTGATTAACAAGGATAATTATGCGCTGGGCTCGTTATGTATGGTGCATGATACGCCAAAGGCCATGGGCGCCGACAAGGTTGAGCTTGTCAAAAAGATCACCGCCAATATGGCGCATCAGCTTGATATGCAAACCGAACAGCGCGAACTGACCTCGCAGAAAATGCTCAAAGCACTTGATATTTTTGCCGAAAACAACCCTGATTGCGCGTTTGCTGATTTTAAACATTTCATCCGTCTGTGCTGTGATTTTGACATAGATATGGAAGATAGCGTGCGGCTAAAGGCATCGGGCCTTGCTGAGGCCACGCCGTCCGGCAAAGCGGGTCTTTCGTCACAGGGACGCCAATTACAATTCGAGATGGGCTTGCAGACCAAGGTGATGAACAAGATCAAGATCACCGGCGATCAGGCCAATATCATGCTTGATGATATGCTGTCGCAGATTGGCGGACTTTAGGCAAGGTTGCGGATCACAAGAACGCAACCCGAAATCAGCATCATGACAATAAGCAGACGCCGAAAAGCGTCACTTTGCATGCGTCTGAATAAGGCAATGCCCAGCTGTGCGGATATTAGCGCCACTGGTATCGCCAGTGCCAGATAGGAAAGTGTCTGTATATCGTAAGCACCGTTCACGGCCAGCATCGCGGTGCCGCATGACAGAACCACAAAATTGAATGGTTGCAGAACCGCGCGAATTTCCGCCTTTTGCCAGTCGCGTACCGCGTTCCACATCATCATCAGCGCGCCCGACAAGGAAGCGGCACCACCAAAAATCCCCGATATGAACCCAACCAGCGCGTCGGCCACCGGCATTGAACGGGTCACCCGCGGCAGTGATCTCTGGGCGAGAAAAAATAAACCATAGACGATAGAGATCACGCCAATGACAAGCTTCAGGATGCTGGCATCAAGATAGGACAGGCTGGCAACACCAATAGGTACACCGCAGATACCTGGTAGAAGAAACCATAACAGGCGTCGGGGGTTGGCGCGGATCGCCTTGCGTACCACCCAGACACCCTGCGCGCCAGTGGTAATGGATACCGCCAGAGTAATTGCAACGGCTTGCACTGGCGGCATGATATGAAGCCAGAAACCAAGTGCAAACAGGGCGGTGCCAAATCCGGCCAGCCCATTTACAAAACCGCCACAAGCCGCCCCAAGTGCGAGAAACAGATAAAAGCTGGAGATCATGTTGGCTTGACCGGCTTTTTGCTACGCTGGAAACGTCGTCCGCTTATCACCGCATCCTGACCAAGTTTGCGCGTCACCTTATCAAGCGCATCTTCAAGCCGGTCAGCCCGTTTATCATCCATTTCAAACTTATCAAACAGATCAGCATCAGGCGCATTATCGCCAAATTGATCAACCCCAACGCCAAGCAGACGATAGGCACGGTTGGGTGCGACTTCGGCTTTGACAAGATCACGCGATATGGCGAACAGTATATGCGCCTTATTGGTGCTGGTTTGCATGGTTTTGCTTCGCGTCAATATCTGGTGATTGGCACGTTTTAATTTTATTGTCAGGCGTGAGCCACGAATATTATTGGCTTTCAGGCGGGTCGATACTTTCAGGCATAGGGCTTCTAGTTCGGCTTCCAGGTCGTCAAAGCTAGACAGGTTTTTATTGAAGGTGGTTTCGCTTGAAATACTTTTGGCGGCGGCATTGGGCGCAACCGGACGCGGGTCAATGCCGCGGGCAAGTTCCTGAATCTGGCCAGCTTGCTTGCCAAGAACGATACGAAGTGCCTGCATATCTGCAGTGGCGAGATCGCCGCATGTATAAAAGCCGGCGGCATTCAACCGTGCGATGGCGGCTTTCCCCAAGCCATAGAGAACGCCAAGATCCTGTCCAGCCAGCCAGTCATCAACATGATCCATGCCGATGATGAATAGTCCGTCAGGTTTGTCGCGATCGGAAGCCATTTTTGCCAGCGACTTTGTACCACTCAATCCAATCGATACGGTGATGCCGATTTGATCGCGGATTTCACTTTGCAGGCGTACCAGCGCTTCGACCGGACTGCACCGATGCACGGCACGGGTGCCGCTAAGGTCAAGAAAGGCTTCGTCAATCGAGACAGGTTGTACCAATGGTGTCAGGGTAAACATCTTGTCACGTATCTGGCGGCTGACGGCAACGTAATGATTCATCCGGGGACGGATAATCACCGCATCAGGACATTTTTTGATAGCGCGCCATGTTGGCATCGCAGAATGGACACCAGCCTTGCGGGCCATATAGCAGGCCGCCGCAACAACGCCGCGTTCGCGGCCACCGACAATGACGGGCCGGTCTCGGAGTTCAGGATTGTCGCGCTTTTCCACAGACGCATAAAAGGCGTCACAATCAATATGGGCGATGTTCAGGTCGAACATTTCGGGATGGCTTCTTATGTCGTGCCCATGGCATGACGGGCAGGTTTGCGGTGCAACATCGTCACCAATGAAGCCGGTCTGCCCGCATGTACGGCATAGCATAGCGAATGATGAAGATGTCGAAATTGAAGGCGCCATGATAGAAGTGTAGCTGTCACGCCATTTGCGCGCTATGGTAAAATGGCACTTGAAGCCGAGATACCAATCAATGGTTTTCTTATGAATGCTTGCTAGGGTGCTTGAAAGATGGTGCTTAAAATACCACTTACGATCAGGTGATTTTGGTTCTGGAGACCGTTATGTCGAAGATGCAGCCTTTTGTATGGGATGATCCGTTTTTGCTGGAAAGCCAGCTTGAAGAAGACGAGAGATTAATCCGCGATTCCGCCGCCGCTTTTGCGGCTGAGCATCTTTTGCCGCGTGTTGAAAACGCATATATGAACGAGACTGTCGCGCCCGAGTTATTTGGCCTGATGGGGCAAACGGGCCTTTTGGGTGTTACGGTACCTGAACAATATGGTGGCATTGGTGCTAGTTATGTTGCCTATGGGCTTGTCGCCCGTGAAGTGGAGCGCATCGATTCAGGCTATCGTTCGATGATGTCGGTACAATCATCGCTGGTGATGTTTCCGATCTATGAATATGGATCAGAAGAACAACGGCTGAAATATCTGCCAAAACTGGCCAGTGGTGACTTTATTGGGTGCTTTGGCTTGACCGAACCAGATGCCGGATCGGATCCGGCGGCGATGAAAACACGGGCTGAAAAAACCAGTGATGGTTATCGGATTACAGGTTCGAAAATGTGGATTTCGAACGCGCCTATCGCCGATGTGTTTGTTGTCTGGGCGAAGTCGGACGCGCATGATGGCAAGATTAAAGGGTTCATTCTGGAAAAAGGCATGGCTGGTCTGACAGCACCCAAAATTGGCGGCAAGCTGTCTTTGCGCGCATCGGTGACTGGTGAAATTGTTATGGATGCGGTTGAGGTAGGCGAAGATGCGATTTTGCCCAACGTCGAGGGGTTAAAGGGGCCATTTGGTTGTCTTAATCGCGCCAGGTATGGCATTAGCTGGGGCGTTATGGGTGCCGCCGAAGATTGCTGGCATCGCGCGCGCCAATATGGTCTTGATCGTAAACAGTTTGATCGTCCACTGGCACAGACTCAATTGTTCCAGAAAAAGCTGGCCGATATGCAAACCGAAATTGCCTTGGGATTACAAGGGTCACTGCGCCTTGGACGGTTGATGGATGAAGGCCGCTTTGCGCCAGAAATTATTTCGATCATGAAGCGTAACAATTGTGGCAAGGCTCTGGATATTGCACGCGCGTCACGTGATATGCATGGGGGTAACGGTATTCAGATCGGGTATCATATCATGCGCCATGCGCAGAATCTAGAAACGGTGAATACCTATGAAGGCACGCATGATGTGCATGCGCTTATCCTTGGGCGGGCGCAGACTGGACTGCAAGCGTTTTTCTAGGTTGGGTTTTGGGGCTGTGCGTTTGGGCCTGATAGAATTATTGTAAATGCCTATCAAAATGCGTCCTGATAGTGTCCAGCATCTGGGGTGTGTCGGCATCCATAAATGCCGCTATATCAGGCCAATCAATCCGGCTGATTGAGCTGGCATGATCCTTTATGATTGGGCGAGCTCCTTCGTCGCCTTGCAATGCGGCCAATAATTCGAAAAATGCGTTGCCAAAGATCACCGGGTTACGGCGCTGACCTTTGCAGAATGGTAAGGTGATGGTGTTATCGGCTGCGGGGTTGGTTTTATGTGCCGCGCATAATTCGTTGATCAATATCGGTGGTATCAATGGCATATCACCAAGTGCGATCAATACATCATCAGTGTCTTTGGCCATGGCCTTTAGCCCTGCCTTTATCGAACTAGCCTGACCATATGTATAATCGGGGTTTCGGACAATTGTTACTGGCAGGCCGTCTAGCGCATCAATCACCGAATTGGCCTTATGGCCTGTTACCACAATGACTTCATCAAATTGGGTCTGGCAAATATTTTTCACGCTATGCCGGATTAGTGGTGTGCCGCCAAGCGGTGCCAGCAATTTGGTCCCTGCCTGCATACGTCTGGACAAGCCAGCAGCCAGAATGATGGCGGTGATCTTGCGTCCGATCATCTGCCATTCCGTGTGGCGATCAATTCGGCCAGAATTGATATGGCAATATCTGCCGGATGTCTGGAGCCGATATCCAGCCCCGCGGGGGCGTGAATGCGGGTAATGCTGTTGGCATCGCATCCTGCCGCCAGTAATCGCGTGACGCGTTTTTCATGTGTGCGCCGACTGCCAAGGGCGGCGATATAAAACATATCACTGGCCAGCGCCGGGATCAGCGCATCATCGTCAATTTTCGGATCATGCGTCAGCGTTATCATCGCTGTCTGGGCATCCAGCGTCATCGTCTGCAATGCGGTTTCCGGCCATTCGGTGATGATGTTACAATCGATAAAACGGGCTTCATTGGCAAAGCGGCTGCGCGGATCTATCAGCGTTACATCAAGGCCGATACGGCGCGCCATAGGAACCAGATGCTGGGCAATATGAACGCCGCCAACAACGATCAGGCGCGGGGCGGGCGGCTGGATAAAAATGAAATGCGTGTCGTTATATATCTGCGATTGCGTTATATCGGCAGGTATCGACATAGCGGCTTCACTTTTGCCGGTGCTGGCGTTGAGGGCAAAGCGAACCGTCTTGCGGGCGCGGCTTTGCGCGGCGGCGCGGGAGAGGGTGTTGGCATCAATCCCCTGATCACCAACCGGGCATAGCAGAACAGCAATCGACCCACCACAAGATAGGCCAATATCCCAAGCGGTTTCATCAGTCACGCCAAAATCAAGACGTGTGCCAGTGCCGCCAAGCTGTGCGGCCGATGCGGCGTCGATAACGGCCGCTTCGACACAACCGCCCGATACCGAACCTTCGATATGTTTATCATCACGTATCAGCATGATAGACCCCGCCTGACGTGGTGATGACCCCCATGTCTGCATCACAAAAGCTATGGCAAGTTTATGCCCTGCCTGTCGCCAGTCATCGGCCAGTTCAAGCAAGTAATTGACGTCATGTGCCATTTGGATGTTCCATAGGGGTTTCTGTTCAGTGTAAATGTATTAAGGTGCTAGGATAACGCACTTTACCAAGTCAGTTCAGTATTATTTGGCAGATAATGACTATATCACTCAGTTCGATATGGCTGGGGTCTATTTAGCAGGAAGCAGGCATGGAACTTAAAGATACATATGACATTCCGGTACCGGTTGAGACTGTATGGGCAGCCTTGAATGATACCGAAATTCTGGCAGCGACAATTCCGGGATGCCAAGAGCTGACCCGTGATAGCGACACCGCCCTGTCAGCCAAGGTAAAATTGAAAATTGGTCCGGTTTCGGCACTTTTCAGCGGTAATGTGACCTTGTCTGATCTGCAACCGCCGCATGCCTATACGATTTCGGGAAAAGGTAGTGGCGGGGTTGCTGGCGGTGCCACCGGATCGGCCAAGGTGACGCTGAGCCCGATTGATGATGGTGCGGGGACGCGGCTGTCCTATGACGTGACGGCGGCTGTCACCGGCAAGATCGCCCAGCTTGGCGCACGGCTGATTGATTCAACATCGAAAAAGCTGGCTGGGCAGTTTTTTGCCGCCTTTGCCAAGCATTTTGAAGCCGAAAGCCAGGATGAATCCAGCATTACATAGTCTGCTAGAATTACATGTTCTTTAAGATATCCCAGCAGATCGGCGAATCTGTTTATGGCCGATTTCATGGGGTCGCCCGCGATTGGAATTGGTACGATAGTTATTATAAATGCCCAATTTGATATGTCTGACTATGGACGTAGATAGGGTGAACACAGTATCATGCGTTTGAAACATTATTGCGATCAAACATAGGCCGTTGCCTGTGGGTGTCTGGGCTCTAGCTATATGACTTGGCCTTGGAGCTGGGTTGTGCATAGGGTGAGATAAAGCAGAATGAGTTTACTGGTTGCAGATATCGGCGGCACGAATGTGCGCTTTGGCGTGGCTGCCGATGCCACCGCGCCGCTGGCGCATGTGCGGATCATGACATGTGCATCATACCCGACCTTTGCCGATGCGATTGCCGCGTTTCTGGGGCCGCTTGATATTACGATAAGCTATCTTTCGGTTGCTGTTGCCGGGCCGGTGAATGACGATCTTGTTGATGTGACGAATAATCACTGGGCGTTTGACAAGGGGGCATTGATGCAGGCGCTTGGCGTTGACGGCATTCTGGTGATCAATGACTTTACCGCACAGGCGCTTGCGCAAAGTGATCCAACGGCAAATGGCAATGTACAGATTTGTGCAGGTGCGTCTGACCATAAGGCGCCTTTATTGGTGATCGGGCCAGGTACCGGCCTTGGGGTTTCGGCCTTAATCCCCGCAGATGGTGATTTTGTGCCGATCGAAGGCGAAGGTGGGCATGTATCTTTTGCCCCGCGAACAGCAGATGAAATAGCCCTGTTGGCATTTTTGAACCAGACCATGCCGCATGTATCGGCTGAGCGGGTCGTTAGTGGATCGGGGCTGGAAAATGTTTATGCGTTCATGGCTGCGCGTGCACAAGATAGCGATATGCCCGTACGGCTTGGCGCGCCTGAGATTGGTGCGGCGGCATTGGCCGATAAGGGCATTGCCCGTGATGCGGTAAATCTGATGCTGGGCTGTCTGGCAACGGTGATCGCTAATGCCGTGTTGACGATGGGGACATGGCGAGGGGTGGTGATTGCCGGCGGGATTGTGCCGCATGTGCAAAGCCTGCTTGCCGATAGCCCCTTTACAGCGCGTTTCCGGCATCAAGGGCGCATGGGCGTGTTGCTGGAAACGGTGCCAGTCTGGTTGTCGGTTGATCCATTAGCTGGCATAAAGGGTGCGCAAGCGGCAATGGCTAACCGCTATACTACCGCCCGCATGCGCCGGAAATGATATAGTAGTGCTTATACAAACTTGAAAATGGCTAACGATAATGTCTGAACTTATTCCAAAATCCGCAGAAATACCCGATAGCGATTATGTTATTGTCGGTGGCACAGGCGATCTGGCGTTGCGAAAGATTTTTCCAGCCTTGTTCTGGCGCTATCTGGCAGGTCAGATCACCACCGAATTCCGGTTGATCGCCGCCGCCCGTACATCAATGACCGTCGAAGAGTTTGCCGCCACACTACGCCCGTTTTGCGCTGATGCGATTGTCGATGAAGATGATGGCGAGGCGCAATGGGCAGGATTCATCGCGTTGATCCGGATCGTTGCGCTTGATGTTGTCAGCGGTGAGGGGGGAGTCACGCTGGCCGAGCTGGTCAATCGCCGCCTGTCGCCTGAACGCCCGTTGATTTTCTATCTGGCGATCGCCCCGACTTTGTTTGGCGCGGCCTGTGATACGATTGCCACACATGGATTGGCAGTCCCGCAAAGTCGGCTTGTTGTCGAAAAGCCGCTTGGCCATGATGGGAGCTCTGCGCGCGCGATCAATAAATTATTGCTGAATGTTTTTGACGAAGCGCAAATTTACCGGATTGACCATTATCTGGGCAAGGAGACGGTGCAGAATCTGATGGCGTTGCGGTTTGCCAATACGATTTTTGAGTCGCAATGGGGCAATCATGCGATTGACCATGTGCAGATCACTGTGGCCGAAACGGTCGGGGTTGATGGCCGTGCGTCCTATTATGACAAATATGGTGCCCTGCGCGACATGATCCAAAATCACCTACTTCAGCTTGTCTGTCTGGTCGGGATGGAACCACCTGCTTATTTCAATGCCGATCAGGTGCGCGACGAAAAGCTGCGCGTATTACGGGCAATCCAGCCGATCGCGCCAGAGGACGTGGTGCGGGGTCAATATGAAGCTGGCGAGGTGAATGGTGCGCCAGTGACAGGATATCTCGATGAGCTTGGCAAAACTTCAAACACCGAGACTTACGTGGCGTTGAAACTGACGATCGAAAATTGGCGCTGGGCTGGTGCGCCTTTCTATGTACGTACAGGCAAACGCCTTGCCCAACGTGCCAGCGAAATCGTGATTACCTTTAAAAACCGCCCGCATGATATTTTCACCAAGCCGGGTGCGCCAGCCAAACCGGATGTGCCAAACCGGCTGACGATCCGGCTACAACCGCAAGAAGGCTTGCGTTTGCAATTAACCAGCAAGGAGCCTGGCCCTGGTGGTATGCGGCTGTTTCCGTCTGAATTGAATCTGTCTTTTGATGACACGTTCGATCAACGCCTGCCTGATGCCTATGAACGGCTGTTGATGGATGTGGCGCGTGGGAATCAGACATTGTTCATGCGCCTCGATGAAGTGCTGGCCGCATGGGATATTATCGACCCGCTGATCGCGGATATCAAACAGCATGATCTATATAAATACAAAGCTGGTTCGATGGGGCCAGCACAAGGTGATGATCTGGCTCTGAGTGATGCACATGCGTGGATTGATCCACATGTAGGAGATGCGTGATGACAGATGTGGGCGTTGCGATAGCCGAATATTTATCACAAGCGATTGCCGAAAAAGGATTGGCCAGTCTGGTGGTGTCTGGTGGGTCAAGTCCGGTGCCGACATTTAAGACATTAACCACAATGCCGATTGACTGGGCACAGGTCACTATCACTTTGGTTGATGATCGTGATGTACCTGCTGACCATGCGGACTCGAATGATTTGCTGGTGCATACGCATTTACTGCAAGGCCAAGCGGCACAGGCGCATTATGTGTCACTGGCGCGCGATCCAGATGCGGTGGCAAATATAGCGCGGCCGTTTGACGTGATGTTGCTGGGCATGGGAACAGATGGGCATTTTGCCTCGTTATTTCCCGATATGATATCTGATGTAACAGCCTTTGACACAGATGCCGCGCCAGCCATCTTGCGCACCGGTATCAAGGGATCGCCAGCGCATCCGCGTATCAGCATGAATCTGGCGATGATATTACAAGCACGGCATATCATGTTATTGATACAGGGTGATGCCAAACGCGCGGTGCTGGCCGAAGCCCAACATGATCGCAGTCTGCCAGTATCGGCATTGTTGCATCAGACCATTAGCAACATTGATATTATTACGGATCAAGTATCATGACATTACATAGCGTTATTGATGCGGTCACCGACCGCATACGTACCCGAAGCCACGACAGCCGTGCGGCCTATCTGGCATCGATTGCCGATATGCAGAATGATCCGGATAGTGACCGTCGTTCGGTATCCTGTTCGAATATGGCGCATGCGGCGGCGGCGGCTGGCGGCGATCAGGATGATGTGCTGGCAATGGCCGATAAAGTAAAGCCGAATATAGGCATCATAACCGCCTATAATGACATGCTATCAGCGCATCAGCCATTTGAAAAATTCCCGCAGATTATCAAGGCCGCGGCGCGCTCGGTTGGCGCTACAGCGCAGGTTGCCGGCGGCGTGCCCGCAATGTGCGATGGTGTCACGCAAGGGCGCCCCGGAATGGAATTATCATTGCTCAGCCGTGATGTGATTGCCATGTCAACCGGGATTGGCCTGTCGCATGGTGTCTATGACGCGGCGCTCTGCCTTGGTGTTTGTGACAAGATTGTCCCGGGGCTGGTGATGGGGGCTTTGTCCTTTGGTCATCTGCCAACCATTTTTGTGCCAGCGGGTCCGATGTCAACTGGCCTAGCCAATGATGAAAAAGCCGCTGTCCGCAAAGCCTATGCCCAAGGCAAGGCAAGCCGTGCCGATCTGCTGAAATCCGAAGTGTCTGCCTATCATGGGGCTGGCACATGCACTTTCTACGGCACAGCCAATAGCAACCAGATGCTGATGGAAATCATGGGTCTGCATTTGCCCGGTGCGGCCTTTATCCATCCGCATGATGATCTTCGCCATGCGCTGACAGTGGCAGCAACGCATCAGGCCGCCGCCATTTCGCGGCAGTCGGATGATTATCGTCCGATTGGCGAGGTTCTGGATGAGCGTGCATTTGTAAATGCCATAGTCGGCTTGCACGCTACAGGCGGATCAACCAATCATACTTTGCATCTGCCAGCTATGGCGGCGGCGGCGGGTATTGAACTGACATGGGAAGATTTTGCCGATCTGTCAGAAATTGTGCCACTATTGGCGCGTGTCTATCCCAATGGCAGTGCTGATGTTAATCATTTTCATGCGGCTGGTGGTATAGGTTATGTGATCCGCGAGCTTCTGGAAGCCGGACTACTTCATGCTGACGCGCGCACAGTCTGGGGTGACAGTCTGGCTGATTACGCATCCGAACCTGTTTTTGGTACGAATAATGACGTGGTATGGAAACCGGCGGCTGGTGAAAGCCAAGATCCGGACATTCTGCGTCCAGTATCAGATCCGCATAGTGTGACCGGTGGGTTGAAAATGTTGACCGGCTCGTTGGGTAAATCAGTTATCAAAGTATCGGCAGTAGATGCCAGCCGTCATATTGTGACCGCACCAGCGAAAGTGTTTACCAGTGAAGCCGAGGTCAAGGCGGCCTTTGCCGATGGTGCGCTCAATCAGGATGTGATTGTTGTTATCCATACGCAGGGTCCACAGGCGAATGGCATGCCTGAATTGCATAGTCTGACCCCGCTATTATCGATTTTACAAGAACAGGGGCATAAGGTAGCGCTGGTAACAGACGGCCGCATGTCTGGCGCGTCGGGCAAAGTGCCTGCGGCGATTCATGTCTGCCCCGAAGCGGTGGCAGGGGGCGCTATTGCCAAGATCAAAGATGGTGACATAATCACCCTTGATGCGGTTAGCGGCGAACTTAATGTTGCGGCTGATCTTGAAGCTCGGCCATTGCCAGCAATTGCAAATCAGGCGCCACAGGAAGGCTTTGGCCGGTCATTATTTGCAAGCTTGCGTGGTAAATCCGCACCAGCAGAACAGGGAGGCGGGGTGAACCCGCTGATAAATCTATAATGAGTGATGCTAAGATGACGATTGACGATGTATTGGGGCTTGGGCATGTGATGCCCGTGATTGTGATTGATGATGCCAGCAAAGCGGTGCCGTTGGCGAAAACCCTGCTGGCCAATGATATTCGCACAATCGAGATTACCCTTCGTACCTCAGCCGCACTTGATTCGATTGCCGCCATTGCCGATCAATGCCCCGATATGGTTGTCGGCGCGGGCACAATTCTGTCGCCCGAACTGGCACTGGCATCGGCATCGGCAGGCGCGCGCTTTGTGGTCAGTCCGGGGTCAACCGAAGCTGTTATTAAAGGATGTCAGGATGCGGATATTCCGCTTTTGCCAGGTGCATCAACGGTTTCGGAAATGATGGCCCTTGCCGAACGGGGGTTTGATGTTATCAAGTTCTTTCCGGCGATGGCGGCAGGTGGCCCAAAATTCATAAAATCACTTGCTAGCCCGTTACCGCATCTGACGTTTTGCCCGACCGGCGGCATCACCGAAGCGACGGCACCAGACTGGTTGTCATTACCGAATGTGCCATGTCTTGGCGGATCATGGATTGCCCCAGCCACGCTGATCAATGATGGTGATTGGGATAGGATCGGTGCACATGCAAAGGCGGCTAGCCTGCTTTAGACAATGGGCATTAATGTGGTTTCAAGATGCGTGGCAAGGACAGGCAGGCGATACCCGAAACCAAGGCTAGCCCTGCCAATGCCAGTATGGTCATGTTCAGATCTATCATATATGCGATAAGACCAAGCAAGGCTGGCCCGGTAAGCAGACCGAAATAGGCACAGGCGATAATCATAGAAATCTGTCGCAAGGGTTTGTTGCCGCTTAGGCGACCTGCAGTGGAAATGATTAAGGGAAAGGCATTGCCAAGCGCCAGCCCCAGTAATCCATAGGCAATGATAATGATCGTTGGCTGGCCGCTATAAAGCGCGAGCGTCATAACAACCGCCGCCGCCAGCATGGGAATAGCTAGCAACAGATGTGTCTGGAAATAGGATGCCAGTCGGTCGCCGACAAGCCGGATTGATGTCATCGCCACGCTGAACATGAGGACGGGCCGACCTGCCTCTTCAAGTGACAGATTATGATATTGATGCAGATGCAGTGCTGACCAGTCCACCACCCCACCTTCAATTAAGGTACTGATGAAAATCAGCAGGCCAAGAAATGCGATGATGGCTTTGTTCAAGGATATGGTGGCGTCGCTGGTGTTGGCAGATGGTGCGGGATCGCGCACCCATTGGCTACGAAGCATCATGCCAAGGCCATAGATAACGGCACCGGCGATGATGCCAATTGAAACCATTATATTCATCTTAAATAGGCTGGTGATGACAAGCGCGCCAATCAGCATACCTGCCGAAAACATGGCATGAAAGAATGACATGCCCCGGCGGTCTGATTGCTGTTCCCATTGCGATGCCTGGGTGTTTAATCCGGCTTCGAGAAGCCCGGCGGCAATGCCTGTAAAAATGCCGGCAATATAAAAAACGGGTAGAGACAATGTTAAGAAGCAGGCAGCAATGGAAAGCGCCATTAATGGCCCACCAAGGCGCAATGTGCTGGAGGTGGGCATATATTGTTCAAACCGTGTGACCAAGGCAATGCCAGCACATAGGCTGATGCCAATAACCAGCAGAAACAAGGCCAGCATCAGAGGGTCAAGCCCAAGGCTTGCGCTACGTTCAGGTACCAGAACGCCCCACATGCCAAAAAAGGCACCTTGTCCAAAGAATCCGAATGAAATCGAAAATCTTGTCTGGCTTATATCTTGTGGGGTGATCGATGATGACAACATTAGCGATGCCGCGCAGAGAGCAAGGCATCGATAGTTTTCGTGGTTGCGCGGCTATGGGTGAAATCAGGCTTTGCCCCCGCTTTGGCACAGGCAACAAAATCTGCAACCATCAGTGCATATTGATCGCAGGCCGGAAATGACATGCGCTCAGCATCATCACCAAGGACGTTCTGACCCCATTGCGCTGTTGTTGCCCCCTGCGGATTGAACGGAATATTCAGCCGTGCCCAGCCATCACTGCCGATCACATGCACCATCTGCGATAGTGCCGAACTGCTGGAAACGGTAAAGGTCAGATGCCGCCCTTCCGGCCAGATCAGCATGCCGCTTGCCAGCTTTTCGATGCCGCGGTCACCGTCCATTTCAACATGACAAGATATATGTTCGGGCGCGCCGCCGAATAACAGCACCCCCGCCATGATCGCATAACAGCCGATATCATAAATGGGCCCGCCGCCAAAGTCGGCGACATTTCGGACATCCTGTGCGGGGCGTGGCGGATAACAGAAATGCGTCTGGATGGCATGGGGAGTGCCAATATCAACGTCGGTGATCCATGCCCATTGTGGATGATGCCGGATCATGAAGCCTTCATAAACATAAACGTCTGAAGCGCGGGATGCAGCCTCAAGCTGGTCAAGCTCGGTTTCGTTTAGGGCAATCGGTTTTTCGCATAATACATGTTTGCCAGCCTCTATCGCACGAATTGTCCATGGCACATGCAGATGATTGGGCAGGGGAATATAGACCGCCTCAATATCCGGATTAGCCAGCACATCTTCATAGCTGGACTGGATCATGCCATTATAAAGCGGATTGTCGGATGGCATATCCGGGTTGCGGCGGCCAATCTGGACAATCTCATGACCGGCTGTCTGTATCGCGGGTATTAATTTTTCACGGCTGATCTTGGCATCACCCAGAATTCCAAATTTCATCATATCACCTTGGTTGCATCAATCGTCATATCAAAGCGGTGAAGCCGCACAACGTCAAGATGAAGATGAAATTAATGGCAGGCCTTGCCAAGCGCCTTTAGCCGCCAGTAATTATAGGGAAGCGGCGCCAGAAATCCAGCCGCCAGCATCACCGGTACGACGGTGAAGGTGAGCCGCGCGCCCCCTGTTATCGCAACATCAACCAGATTCATCGCTATTTCCATGGCAAGCATCGAGACCAATGACATGCCACATGCGGTTTTAATGGCGATATCAAGCGCCATCTGACGACTAAGAATAATCGTTTCCAGAATGATCGAGGTGATAAGCCCGTTGACAATCGCCAGCGACATGATCGCCAAAGTTGACCAGGGAATGCCCGTATATTGAAAAAACGCGATGGTGCCAAGATCGCCAATGGCACAACCGATCAGACACCACATCGTATTATAGGACGCCCGCCGCCAAGTGTGACGGCATGTCCATTCGATATCTAGCTGGCCTGTAAGTAATGACATTTTCTGCCTATTCATAAAGGGTTATTTCATATTATTGAAATGGGGTCGCGCCGGTCAGGATCAATAGCCAGATCACGATAACTATTACTTATAGTATGCTGATTTTCTATCGGGTGAAATATAATCAACATTTAAATCGATTTTTCATCGTTATTTGTGCAATCCCTGCTTGTCAGCGCGCGTCATTTATCCAAGAATGGCGCATGACTCTAGCTTCTGTTTATGCCATGGCGCCAGCCAAAGCTGAAACCCGCACTGAACGTGTGGCCGTTATCGATATCGGTTCAAATTCGTTACGGCTGGTTGTTTATGCCAATAACGGGCGGTATCCGTTTCCCCTATTCAATGAACGTTCAAATTGTCGGCTTGGTGCCAATCTGGATACAACCGGAATTTTGAAGCAAGACCGTATCGATGTCGCGGTGACAACGATTACGCGCTTTGCCCATGTGCTGTCAAATATGGGTGTCAGCCGGGTATATGCGGTGGCCACAGCAGCTGTGCGCCGCGCCACTAATGCTGCCGATTTCATCACCCCTGCCGAAGCCGCGCTAGGGCATCCCATCCGCGTGCTATCGCAAAGCGAAGAAGCACATTATGTCAGCAAAGGATTGGTTCTGAATGTCCCAAGTGCCAGTGGTATTGTGGCCGATCTTGGCGGTGGTAGTCTGGAAATTGTACGCCTTGAAAAAGGCAAGGTGAAATATTCGATCAGTCTGAATATCGGGCATCTATCAACGCTCAAAGACAAGGATATCGACAAGGCGCTGGCTGGCGTAAAATGGCTTGGTGCCAAAAAGAATCTGAAATTATATGGCGTCGGTGGAAGTTTCCGCGCCCTTGGGCTGGCATTTATCGAGGAGACCCGTTATCCACTTTCGGTATTGCACGGGCTGAAAATCGATGCCGATGACGCGATTGACATTCTGAATCATATTGTCAGTGACATATCCGATGTAGGCGGCATTCCCGAAGGTCGTAAAAAGACCATGCCAACCGCCGCGCGAATCATGCGGGCTTTGATGCGCACGGCCAAAGTGGCCAAGCTGGAAATTAGCGGTAGCTCTATCCGCGATGGGGTGATCGCCGCGTATGAACTGAATGATGCCGAGCGCGCCGACTTTCTGCTGGCGGTCTGTTCGGAAATCTATCAGAACAACAGCCGCTTTCCCGATGTGCCGGAAAAGCTGTTTGCCTTTCTAAAGCCGTTGCAGATGACCTCGGATAGCAAGCAATTCAACCGGCTACTCGAAGCGGCTTGTTATTTAGCAGATTTTTGCTGGAACGAGCATGAAGATATACGTGGTGATTTGGCCGCCCGCCGTGTGCTGGGGTTGCCTGCCAACTGTGTCACACATAAAGACCGGATCTGGCTGGCGCTGGCTGTCTATCATCGGCATGTTGGACTGAAGCAGAATAAGGCACGGCCAAGAGAATTACGACATATTCTGGGTGAAGCACATCG
The DNA here is from genome assembly GCF_000024465.1 of Candidatus Puniceispirillum marinum IMCC1322. NCBI lineage: Bacteria > Pseudomonadati > Pseudomonadota > Alphaproteobacteria > Puniceispirillales (SeqCode) > Puniceispirillaceae (SeqCode) > Puniceispirillum (SeqCode) > Puniceispirillum marinum (SeqCode). Next base: position 2,198,603 of record NC_014010.1, read on the forward strand.
CAAACAGGCGGTTGCTATTGGTCTGGGGCTGCGCTTTGCCATGTTCTTTAGTGGGGGCACAGCAACCGATCTTGGCAAAATACGGCTCAGCGTTGCCAAAAAGGTGCTGACCCTGCATGTGGGGGCTGGTGCCGCGGCGCTGATTGATGAACATGCAGAGCGTCGCTTTACATTGCTAGCGCAAAGCATTAAGTGCTCAGCATCGATCATCATAGAAGATTAAGACGGTTTGATCGAGCTGACTTCACGCCCACCATTTAGTAACGGATTATTGATATGTCTCAGGAAACGACGTCGCACACTTATTTCGTGTCGCTTGCCAGCATCATGGAACATCATGATGGCAATCTGGCCGCGGCGATGAAAACCGACAACCTGCGCAACTGCATTGTGACCATGCCAGTTATTATGAATGTGGGCAAAGCTGGGGATGTGGGTAAAGCTGGGGATGTAGTCAAAGCGGGCGCGCAGAATTTTTTTGTTGGCGTTGCCGTGACCTGTGATTTTGACAGTCCTGAGGCTTTGTCGGATGAATTTGCCCGCCATGCACCAGAGGGGCATATTCCGATCTTTGCATGGATTCCCGCAAACAGATTTGGCAATGATGATTTTGGTATTTTCATCGATCCGAATGATTGTGGCGAAACGCTGGTCAATGGAATGGTCGGGGAAATTATCGATCAGGCACAGATTGAAATGACCGTTACGCAGCTGGCCGAAACAATGGCGCATTAGATACAATCCAGCCGGGTCAACCATGTAAACCTTATAGGGCACTATGATGGCGATTTATGTTGATGCAGATGCCTGTCCGGTAAAAGACGAAACGGTCACGGTAGCTAACCGGCATAAGCTAGATGTCTATATCGTATCGAACGGCGGCATTCGCCCGCATCCGCACCCGCAGGTGCATATGATTATCGTAGCTACAGGTGCTGATGAAGCTGATAAATGGATCGCTGATCAGGCCAAAACTGGCGATATCGTGATCACTGCCGATATTCCGCTGGCGGCCAAAGCTGTGGCAGCAGGGGCGGCAGTTTTGCGACATGATGGTGATGTGATTACCGAGGCCAATATAGGCAACCAGCTGGCGACCCGTGATCTGATGACTGATATTCGCGCGGCTGACCCGTTATTCACCGGACCGGGTCATAAAGGTCAGCGAAGCTTTAGCAAGCAGGATCGGTCACGGTTTTTGAACAATCTGGAAATGGCAATCCGCAAGGTTAAAGGCGGGTAAAGCGCGTACATGTTGCGTCACGCGCTGGTTTTTTTACTGTCTTTCTGGTTTCCAGCGCAACGTTTCGAACAATAGCGCACCTGTTCCCAATCCCGCGCCCATTTTTTACGCCAGGCAAAGGGTAACCCGCAGGCCGCACATATTTTTTTTGGAAAATTGGCTTTCTTTAACATTTTTGACATATATCTGTGACCATTTAGAGTGTTGTGCAGATTGTTAGAATTTTTACTGACCTGTTAATCATTACCTAGCCCGCTATCCATGGCTAGTCATTAAAGGGATTTTGATAATGTCAGATACTAGGCCAGATAGTGGGCAAGATACCAGAAATGTGCTGTTCCTATGTACGGGAAATTCGGCACGATCATTGATAGCCGAAGGTATTCTGCGGCATCGGGGTGGTGCGCGTTATCAGGCCTTTTCCGCCGGATCAAAACCAACAGGCATGCCCAATCCCCATGCTATTGCCGTTTTGCAAAGCTATGCTATCGATACCAATTTTGCAGCGTCGAAAAGCTGGGATATGTTTGCAGGCGATGCGTTTGGCAAAATGGATATTATCATAACAGTCTGTGCAAATGCTGCTGGTGAAACATGCCCGATATGGCCAGGTCATCCGATCACGGCACATTGGGGGGTCGAGGATCCGGCAGCTGTTACAGGTAGCATCGCTGATATCGATGCTGCCTTTGCCCTGACCTATGCGCAAATGGATGCCCGGATAAGCGCTTTACTGGCGTTAGGTGATCTGGATTTGCCAGCACAATTGGATGCTGTTCGTGCGATAGGTGCATTATCATGAACGCGCAGTCGATAGGGCGTCAGTTTGTTGCCGAATGGCTTGGCACGCTGATGTTGCTGGTTACAGTTATCGGGTCAGGGATTATGGCCGAGCGCTTGGCAGGCGGAAATATAGCGATTGCCCTGCTTGGTAATACGATTGCAACAGGCGCCATATTGGTGGTGCTTATTACCGTGTTTGGCCCGGTTTCAGGCGCGCATTTCAATCCGGCGGTAACGTTAGCTTTTGCCATCCGCAAAGAGATTAGCCCCTCGATGGCGCTTTTATATATCCTGTTCCAGATTATGGGTGCCGTCTGTGGTGCGATGCTGGCGCATTTCATGTTTGAAGTCTCATTACTACAGATTTCGCAGAATGTGCGCAGTGGCCCTGCGCAGATGGGCTCAGAAGCGGTTGCAACATTTGGTCTGGTCATGGTTATCTTTGGCGGTATCCGGTTTCGCCCTGATGCCGTGCCATGGCTTGTTGGCCTGTATATAACGGCAGCTTACTGGTTTACATCATCGACCAGTTTTGCCAATCCGGCGGTAACACTTGCCCGCTCTTTGACCGATAGTTTTTCGGGTATTCGCCCTGTTGATGCGCCTGGTTTTATTATTTCTCAGCTTGTCGCGGCGATGATTGCAACATATGTTCTTGGCTGGTTGTTCGGCAATAAGGCTGAACCACGCAGCTAGAGTATTCCGAATGCCAGATAAGAATGATGTGTCTGCCACATATAATGTGTCAGGCAACAGTCCAGCTGATTTCAAAAATCCGTCAATGTTGCTGTTGATTCTACTTTCAGGCATTGGCGGCTTTGCCATGGTTGTGGTGGTGCCACTTATTCCGATTCTGGCTGATAGTCTTGGTGTGTCTTATGCCACCGCACAGCTAAGTTTAAGTGTATTTTTTGCTGCCTTTGCCATTGCCCAACTGATACTGGGCCCGTTCTCGGATAGCTTTGGGCGGCGTACAACACTTGTCATCGGGATGAGTCTGTTTGCGCTGGGTAGTCTGGCTTGTGCAATTTCGGAAACAGCTCTTATCGTTATTTTGGGGCGCGGGCTTCAAGGTATTGGTGCGGCGTCTGGTATGGCCATTGCGCGCGTGATCATCAATGATGTCCATGGCCGTGAAAAATCGGCAAGCTTGATAGGCTATCTAACGATGGCAATGGTTGTGGGGCCGATGGTGGCGCCGACAATTTCTGGATTTGTTGCCGAGTCCATAGGTTGGCGCTGGCTGTTCTGGATGTTGTTTGCGGTTAGTTCGTGTTTGTTGGTGGCGATTATCATGAAGCTGCCGGAAACAGTACAGTTTTCGCGCGATGCCGATGGCCGCCGGCAAGGGATTTTCGATGGCCTGCCTTTATTAAAAAATATCGAGTTCATCGGGCTGGCTGGCAATTGGGCCTTTAGTGCCTGTGTGTATTATGCCTTTCTGGCGGGGGCGGCCTATGTCGTTATCGAACAGATGGGGCGCCCAGAAACCGAATATGGCGCTTATTTCATCATGGTATCGCTGGGATATATATCAGGGAACTGGGTCGCGGCGCGCTATGGACATGTTTATGGGTCAGCACGTTTCATTATGGCAGGTACGCTGCTGGCCTTGACGGTGACAATGACGCAATGGCCTTTCTATGGGATGATGCATCCGGTCTATGTGTTTGTTCCAATGTCGATCATCGCCTTTGCCAATGGTCTTGTCAGTCCGCACTCTGCATCATCGGTGATGAATGTGGTACCGCGTCTGTCTGGTGCTGCCTCGGGTCTTTCGGGATTTCTGCAGATTGGTGGCGGGGCATTAATTAGCTTGCTGGTTGGTTATTTCCAGTTCCAGTTTGGTTATACGATGATTATTGTCATGTTTCTGTCGGCATGCTGTGCGTTCATATCGCTGATGCTGTGCTGGCATATCATCCGCCCATCGCGCTAGGGAAATGCGATATTGGCGATAAAACAGCAGAAATATATGGGTTTAAGGCGCTTCATCATGTCGCTGATGAAATTAGGGCTTTCCATATGGTGCATTAAGCAGTAGGAATGCGACCAGACCTGAGGAAACAGGCAAAACCCAAGAGACATGATGATGACACAAGAACTGCGCAATATCGCGATTATTGCCCATGTTGACCATGGCAAAACAACCCTTATCGACTCGATTATGAAGCAAAGCGGCATGTTCCGCGATAATCAGGCGGTTGATGAACGCGTCATGGATTCAGGCGATCTTGAAAAAGAGCGCGGTATTACCATTCTGGCCAAGCCAACTTCGGTGGTCTGGAAAGATACGCGGATCAATATCATTGATACGCCAGGTCACGCTGATTTCGGTGGTGAGGTTGAACGTGTTCTGGGCATGGCCGATGGGGTCATTCTGCTGACTGACGCTGCCGAAGGGCCGATGCCGCAAACCAAATTTGTTCTGGGCAAGGCATTGGCGCAAGGATTGCGCCCGATTGTGATTATCAACAAAATCGACCGCAGTGATGGCCGGCCTGAAGAAGTTGTTGACGAAGTTTTTGATTTGTTCGTAGCGCTTGATGCCAATGAAGAGCAGCTTGATTTCCCCATTCTTTACGCATCAGGCCGTGATGGCTGGTGCGTTGAAGAACTTGATGATACGCGTGAAAATCTGCATCCGCTTCTGGATCGTATTTTGGCGCATGTCGCGCCGCCGCAAGTTGATGCCAAAGCGCCGTTTGCCATGCTGGCAACCTTGCTTGATTCTGACCCTTATCTTGGTCGTTGTCTGGTTGGTCGCGTTATGCAGGGAACAGCATCGGTTAATGAATCGGTACGTGCGCTTAATCTCGATGGCAGTGTTGTTGAATCTGGCCGCTTGACCAAGCTTTTGCGTTTTGAAGGCACCAACCGTGTGCCAGTTGATCAGGTCGCGGCAGGTGACATTGTCTGTATCGCGGGTCTTTCGATTGCGTCTGTGTCGGATACAATCTGTGCACCAGCTGTTACAATACCGTTGAAATCAACGCCAATCGATCCGCCAACAATGTCGGTTACAATCACCGTTAATGATTCACCTCTGGCTGGTCGTGAAGGCAAAAAGGTGACGTCAACAGTTATCCGTGAACGCCTGCTTGCCGAGGCCGAGACTAATGTAGCGATCACATTTTCCGAAAGTGGTGGCAAGGACGCGTTTGAAATTGGTGGACGTGGCGAGCTTCAGCTTGGTGTGCTGATTGAAACCATGCGACGCGAAGGCTTTGAAATGACAGTTTCACGTCCACGTGTGCTGTTCCAGGCTGATGAGGCTAGCAATCGGCTTGAGCCAATGGAAGAAGTCACCATCGATGTCGATGAAGAATATTCAAGCGGTGTGGTTGATGGTTTGAATCGCCGTAAAGGTGAAATGCTGGATATGCGCGCGGCAGGTGCTGGTAAAACGCGGCTTGTTTTTCTGGCACCATCACGCGGCCTGATCGGGTATCAAAGCCGGTTTCTGACCGAAACACGCGGCACAGGTGTGCTGAACCGTATTTTCCATTCCTATGCCCCGTATAAAGGTGAAATTATTGGCCGCCGTAATGGTGCGCTTATTTCCACCGATAATGGCATAGCGGTGGCTTATGCGCTGTTCAATCTGCAGGATCGCGGGTTGATGTTTGTGAGCCCGCAGACACCTGTCTATCAAGGCATGATTGTTGGCGAGCATAACCGGAATAATGATCTTGAGATCAATGTGCTGAAAGGCAAGCAGCTGACCAATGTGCGCGCGTCGGGCACGGATGAAGCGGTCAAATTGGTGCCTGCCAAGCGTATGTCGCTGGAAGAAATGATGGCCTATATCAATGAAGATGAGTTGCTTGAAGTGACACCGGAAAACCTGCGGTTGCGCAAAATGTATCTTGATCCACATGCACGCAAGCGCGCCGCCCGCGCCTAGGCTTCATATTTTTGGTAATCAATAATCATTTACATCTGGCGTGCTGTCAGCTTTTTTATGGCGCACTACAAAACGTAATGTGACTGATGCCAGCACCGTAAAAATAGCAAAACTTATCAATGTTTGTTCCCACGTTTCGGGCAGAAATGCGAAAGAGTCCATAGGGGTGCTGTGCTGTATCTTTAAGATAGCCCCATTCATGAAACTACCAATGCCAAGCGGTAGAAAAATGACCATGCTTCCATCTAGTGTGACTTCAAGTATGACAAAAAACAAACCCAAGATGAGCCATACTTCGATAAGCAACAGCCAGTAAGATAATGTAGCTAATAGGCTCATTTATGTTTTTCCTTTTTTAGGAATGCTGGACATCAAGGTTTCAAGTCCACCAAGAATACCAGTCACTTCAGTGGGCATGATGATAGTTTTGGTTGATTCGCCAGCGGCTAGCATTCCGATTGCTTCGACTTGGCGTTTCATAATTTCAAAATTCACGGCCGCCTGACCATTTTTTTCGATTGCTTCGCCAATGACACGGGTTTGCTCGGCGTCGGCTTCGGCATTTATCTTGATCGCATATGCACTAGCATCAGCTTCAATGCGAACCGCGTCAGCTATTTTTTCGGCTTCGTAAAGTTTGGCATCGGCCGCTAGTTCAATTGACCTTTTTTCTCCTTCGGCGCGGGCAATCGCCGCCCTACGTTCACGTTCAGCATTTAATTGCTGGCGCTGCGCTTCTTTGGTTTGATCGTCAATGATAACATCGGTGATTTCGGTGCGCGTAATTTCAATGCCCCAGATTTCGGCGGCTTCTTGCAGGAATGTGGCAATCTCCGCATTCATAGATTCTCGACTGGACTGTAAATCATCGAGTTCCAACTTGCCAGCGGCCGAACGTACGATTGACGAGGCCGCCGTGTGGATGGCACCGCCAACATCTTGGATGCGATACACTGACCGACTAGCATCAACGACACGATAAAATACTGTTGTTTCTAGCCTCACCTCAACATTATCTCTTGTGATAACTGATATTGTAAATTCTGGAAGCTGACGTTCTAGGATAGAGACTTTGTATCCGACCCGATCAAGATAAGGGACGATGATAGATAAGCCAGCCGTTAAGGTTTTTGTATATTTGCCAAAGCGTTCAATAACAAATACCTGTGATTGCGGCACTATTTTTATACCAAGATATAGTGTCAAGACCACAACAGCGGTAAAAAGGATCGCAACACTGCTAGATAAAACGTCAACAATTTCCATTATATTTCTCTCTGGTAATTTATTGTTTAGACCCTGAAGTTTAGATTTTAAATTATTTCTCTTAACACGATATTACAAGTTCAATCATATCGATTATACAGTGACCACACGCTTTGCGAGCTAGGACAGAAGAAATGACATATTTTATTTCCTGTTTTGGTTTCAACCTAGTATATAATAGGCCTATCAAGATGTGTTTTTTTAAGGGCAGGTTTGTTTTGTAAAACTGCCGTAATGGCCCTGTTTGGTTGCTAGTTCTGGAGTTGCTTCATGTCATCGCCCTATGTTTATGATAAGGCAAATATGGCGCGGGCTGTTGCCCGCATGTTGCTTGAAATTGATGCGGTTCTGTTTCGTGCCGACGAACCTTTCAAGCTGACATCGGGGATGATGAGTCCGGTCTATATTGATTGCCGCAAAATCATTTCATTTCCACGTATGCGCGCGGCGATGATGGATTTTGGCGCGACCGTCATTATGAATGATATCGGTCATGAAAGCCTTGATGCGCTTGCTGGTGGTGAAACTGCTGGTATCCCGTTTGCCGCCTGGCTTGCAGAACGGACACATCTGCCGATGCAATATGTCCGCAAAAAACCCAAGGGGTTTGGCCGCGATGCGCGGATCGAAGGCGATATTCATGACGGGCAGCGTATTCTGCTGGTCGAGGATCTGACCACGGATGGCGGCAGCAAGCTGAATTTCGTCGAAGCCCTGCGCACAGCTGGCGCCGAGGTGGCGCATACATTCGTGATTTTCTATTATGATATTTTCAAGGATACGCCGGAAAAGCTGGCGGCTGAGGGTATCTCGCTTCATTATCTTGCTACATGGTGGGATGTGTTGGCGGCGTGCAAGGAAACAGACCGGTTTGATGCCAAGACATTGGCGGCGGTTGAAGCCTTTCTGAATGATCCACGCGCCTGGTCAAAGGCACATGGTGGCGTTTGATAATCCACCCTCGCGAAAGGACGTTTTTTGATGACAATTGATATGATGAATTTTACCCCGTTGAGCGCACTTATTGGCGGTGGGATGATTGGTCTTGCCGCCCTCGCTTTGATGGCGGTCAAGGGGCGGGTGATGGGCATCAGCGGCATACTTGCCAGTCTGGTCCGGCCTGATGCAGATGATAGTAATAGTTGGCGCCTCGCATTTGTGGCAGGTGCCATAATTGGCCCGCTTGTGCTGGGTCTGTTTCATTTTGATATCGAGATTACACCTGTGGCTTCGGGCTGGGTTCTGCCGCTGGCAGGCTTGCTGGTTGGCTTTGGTGCGGCGCTGGGATCTGGATGCACATCCGGGCATGGCATTTGCGGGCTGGCACGGTTATCACCTCGGTCATTGGTGGCGGTCATGACCTTTATGCTGACGGCGGTGATTACGGTGTATCTTGTGCGCCATGCGGGGGTGATGTGATGCCGTTGCTGTTGAGCTTTGTCATTGGGGGATTGTTTGGCATCGGGCTGGCGATTGCGGGCATGTTGAACCCATCCAAGATCGCTGGATTTTTGGATATTTTCGGTTTGTGGGATCCGTCGCTGGCTTTTGTCATGGGCGGCGGGGTGATCGTCAATCTAATCGGACATCAGTTGTTGATGAAGCGGGCAACACCATTATTTGGCGGTAGCTTCAGATTGCCGACAGCGCAGGATATTGATCGCCGGTTGCTGGCGGGTAGTGCATTATTCGGCATTGGCTGGGGATTGGGCGGATTATGTCCCGGACCGGTTATTTCATCATTGCTATTGCGCCCAGCAGATGTCGTGCTTTTTGCGGTTATGATGATGGCTGGTTTGTGGCTTGGCAAAGTGATCAGATAACCCATCAAAATCCAAAAATATAATTGCCTATTTTGGATTTTGCATGAAAAGTAGCTAGCCTAAGATTGAGTATGAGCAGTGGTTCGCCTAGCATATGAAAACATCATTTGATTACATTATTATTGGCGCTGGCTCGGCAGGATGTGTGCTGGCTGACAAGCTCAGCGCCGATGGCCGTCATTCTGTATTATTGCTGGAGTCGGGTCCGTCCGATGATCGCTTTTGGATACGTGCGCCAATCGGCTATGGCATGTCTTTTTATGATCGTAATGTGAATTGGCGATTTTCAACAATGCCCGAACCCGGCCTTGATGGTCGCAAGATATATTGGCCGCGTGGCCGTGTGCTTGGCGGGTCAAGTTCGATCAACGCGCTGGTCTATCATCGCGGCGTTGCGGCAGATTATGATGACTGGGCGGCGGCAGGCAATCCGGGGTGGGACTATCAATCAGTCAAACCGGTTTTTGACGCTTTTGAACAAATGGTCGATGCCAAAGACAAAGTCAAAAATGCCGACGGCAAACTAACAGTCTCTGACCCATCTTCGAGTTTGCATCCGATGAAAGACGATTTCTTTGCCATGTGCGAGCAAAGTCAGACCCCGTTTGATCGCACCCCGTCACAGTCAGGCGAGGGCATATCGTCTTATTTGATCACAACCCGTAATGGCAAAAGATGCTCAAGCGCGGTGGCTTTTCTGCATCCCGCGCTAAAGCGCAAAAACCTGACGGTGATGACGAATATTGATGCTGAACGCATTCTGTTTCAGGGCAAGCGTGCCAGCGCGGTGCTGTGCAGATATAAGGGCGCGCAGATAACCTTTAGTGCTAATCGCGAGATCATTCTGTCGGCAGGTGCGGTTAAATCCCCACAATTGCTTCAGGTGTCGGGGATTGGTCCAGGCAAGGTTCTGCGTGCGGCTGGCGTTACGGTCAAAATAGATCATCCGCATGTTGGCATGAATATGCAGGATCATCTTGGCATCAATTATTATTTCAAGGCGAACAAGCCGACCTTAAATAATGTGCTGGGACGTTGGTCAGGGCGTATTATGGCGGGTATCAAATATGTTCTGCGTAGATCTGGCCCGCTTTCATTGAGCGTAAATCAGATTGGTGGGCTGGTCAAAACAGATCCCAGTTTGGCGGTGGCAGATGCGCAGATATATGCCAATCCGGTGAGCTATCAGATTAAATTTCATAATGAGCGTCCACTGTTAAAGCCGGATGCGTTTCCTGGTTTCATCCTTGGTTTCAATAGCTGTCGGCCAGCCAGCACAGGCACGATTACAATCACGTCTGAAAAGGCCTCTACGCCACCGCATATTCTGGGCAATTATATGACCCACCAAAAGGATATTGATGATGTTGTGAAGATGGCACGCTTTATCGCCAAGCTACAGAACACCCCCGCTATTCAACAGATACTGTCAGCTGCGCCAAATACGCCACTTGACGCGATGAGCGACGACGATATTATTACTGACTTTAAGGAAAGATGTGGAACAATTTTTCATCCGTCCTGTACATGCCGTATGGGAACATCAATCGAAAATTCGGTTGTAAATTCGGATCTGAAAGTCCATGATGTCGATGGATTGCGAGTCGTTGATGCTTCTGTATTTCCAAATATTACCTCGGCAAATATTAATGCCCCCACAATAATGGTGGCGCATAAAGCTGCAGAGTCTATTCTGGCCGAGACCTCGTGAAATTGAGGCCATTTAAAATCGAACCCAAGTGAATGGTTCGATAATTGTATTTTACTATGGTGTATGATCAGCGTCGAATGTATGTGGTATGAATCATGTGCAGATAACATTTTTATATCTGACCGATCAGTTTATTCAATTAAGCAGGGCGAACTGTAATGAAAATAAAATCATCATATTTATGGGCAGGTCTGATTGCCTTGCTTGTTGGTCTGTGGATGGCCTCTGGTTCATTCATGAACGATACGCCTATGAATGAAACGTTGGCGGCGATAAATGACAACGAGCAAGCCGCCACCGATAACGAGGCAGACAGCGCAACGCAATCTGATGGTGCGGGTAACTTTAAAGTCTCAGCCATAAGCGTTCAGAATGAGATGATTACACGTACGGTTCGCGCCAATGGAGTCAGCGAAGCGGCCTTTGACGTCACCGTGTCATCGAAGGTCGATGGCAATATCATTGATATTCCGGCAACCGAAGGAAGTGAAATCAAATTAGGTGATGTACTTATTGTTCTGGATAAAGGCACCTTGCCTGAGCAGATTGCAGCGGCAAAAGCTGAGTTAAATGCGGCAGAAAAATCTTATGATGCCGCACAAAAGCAATCAAAAGGCACCTTAGAAGAAGAACTTGCCGCCGCGCGGGCTAATCTGGTTGTGACCGAAAAGCGCCTGGCGATTGCCAATGAGCTGGCCAAAGATAATTTTACAGCTCCGCTGGAATTGGCGCAGTTAAAAGCCGATTATCAAAATGCCCGCGTTCAACTTGCCAAGATCGAAACCGCCCAGAATTATCGGTCAGAGCTGGAAGTTGCGCAGAATATGGCGCGTGTTGAAGCGGCACGGGCATCGCTTGCGGCACTAGAAACCCAGCTTGAGGATTCGACGGTCATATCACCTGTCAGCGGCTTGCTCGAGACATTGCATGTTGAAAAAGGTGAGCGTATGCGTCGCGATGCGGCGGCGGCCACGATCCTTGGTATGGACACATTGAGTGTCATTGTGGCGGTGCCGCAAAATGACATTGCGCAGATTTCAGTCGGCGACATGGTTGATGTCAATATAGCAGGGGCTGGTACAAATAAGGGCAAAGTCACAAAAATTGCGTCGCGTTCAAATCCGGCAACGCGGACATTCGATGTCGAGGTGTCGTTGCAGAATAAGGATCGCAAATTGCGTGGCGGGGTCACTGTCGAGGCATCAATTGATGTTGGCACAATCGCGGCATTCGGCATATCGCCTGCGCATTTATCAGTGTCAGCAGACGGGTCTTTGTTTGCCAAGGTCAGCATTGATGGTGTTGTGCAGACGATTGATGTCGATATGGTTAGCTCAGGTGGTGAGAAGGTATTTGTCTCAGGTCTGCCTGATGGGGCAACCGTACTGACTGTTGGTCAGGCCTTTGTTGAAGCGGGTGATAAAGTTGATGTCGTTCTAGAGACCGTATCATGAACAGCATAATCGAAGCTGCTTTTTCCCGTTCTGGTGCGGTTCTGCTGGCATTATTTGTCCTATGCGGAATCGGTCTGTCGGCATTCAACGACATTCCAAAGGAAGCCACCCCGGATATTGATATTCCGGTTGCCTATGTATCAGTCGGTTATAAAGGCATTTCGCCAAGCGATGCCGAACGGTTGCTGATCAAGCCGCTGGAAAAGCATCTGCGGACTGTCGAAGGTCTTGATGTGATGAAATCGGTAGCTGCCGAAGGCTATGGGTCGGTTTCACTTGAGTTTGCGGCCAATGAAAATATTGACCGTGCGCTGGCTGATGTACGCCAGGCGGTTGATGACGCCAAACCTGATTTGCCAGCCGATGCCGATGAGCCAAAGGTTATCGAGATTAATCTGTCACAATTCCCAATTCTGACGGCGGCTTTGTATGGGCCGGTTTCGGAACGGGCAATGGTGCTGGCGGCGCGTGAAATTAAAGATCAAATTGAAGCCTTGCCAGGCGTTCTTGAGGTTGAAATTGGTGGTGACCGCGAAGAGGTGCTGGAAATTCTGGTCGATGCGTCAAGCATGGAAGCCTATGGCTTAGACCCGTCAGTGGTGACGCGTCTTGTTCAAGGCAATAACCAGTTGGTGACAGCAGGGGCGATTGATGATGGTGGTGGCCGATTGCTGGTTAAGGTGCCGGGGGTGTTGGAAAGTGTTGATGAGCTGATCAACATGCCGATCAAGGCACGTGATGGTACGTCAATCAAGTTTGGTGATGTAGCTGTTGTGCGTCGTACCTTTGAGCAGGCCGAAGGCTGGTCGCGGGTTAATGGTGAAGCGGCGATTGTGCTTGATGTCCGCAAGCGTGTTGGTGCCAATGTTATCAATGTGGTTGAAGCGGCGCGGGCGGTTATTGATACAGCCGCACCGATGATTGGTAAGGATGTAAAGGTCAGCTATCTGTTTGACGATTCAAAAGATGTGCGCAACCTGTTAAGCGATCTAGGTAATAATGTCGGGGCGGCGGTTATCATTGTCATGGTGGTTGTGCTGGCAACTTTAGGGGTGCGGAATGCCACTTTGGTTGGCCTGGCCATTCCGGGTTCATTTCTGATTGGTATCACGGTGCTGAACAGTCTTGGTATCACGATGAATATTGTGGTGCTGTTTTCGCTTATTCTTGTTGCGGGCATGTTGGTTGACGGGGTGATTGTGACGACCGAATTTGCTGATCGGCGCATTGCCATGGGGGCGACGCGACGTGAAGCCTATATGGTTGGTGCCCAGCGTATGGCCTGGCCGATCATTTCATCAACAGTAACAACCTTGATGGTATTCATGCCGCTACTTGTGTGGCCAGGCATTGTTGGCAAATTCATGAAGTTTTTGCCGATCACTGTGATTTGTGTGCTTACGGCATCATTGGTTATGGCACTCATTTTCATTCCCGTTCTGGGTAGCATGATTGGTAAAAAATCGGTGCCTAAGGGTATTATTTCATCAACTGCCCCGCGGTTTTACCGACGCGTGTTGAAAGTGGCCATTAGCCGTCCTTTGGCGGTGATGGGGTCGGTAATCGGCTTTATGGTCTTTGCCTTTATTGGATATGGAAGTGCTGGACTAGGCGTTGAATTTTTCCCCGATATCGAACCCGATCAGGCTCAGGTTCAGGTGCTTGCCCGTGGTGATCTATCGGCAAAGGAACGTGATGCGTTGGTGGTGCAAGCCGAGCAAAGTATAATTTCGGCTGGTGGTGTTCGCGATTTCTATGCACGTTCTTTCAGAGGTGGCGGTGCGGGCAACCAAGCGCCACGCGATTCAATCGGCACAATCCGTACGGTATTTGTCGATTGGCGTGAGCGCGAAAAAGCCAACACAATCATCGAAGATATGCGGCTGATGGTCAAAGGCATCGCTGGTGTCGAAATCAATATCCAAAAACCGCAAAAGGGCCCTGGCGGCGCACAACCAATCCAGCTGGACATTGTTGGTGCTAATCTGGACGATGTCGGTGCGGCAGCAGGAGCCGTGATCAAGCGGATGGAGGAGATTGGTGGCTTTGTTGATATCACCGATAGCCGTCCACTTCCGGGGCTGGAATGGACATTGGTTACTGACCGCGATGCTGCCAGTCGACATGGTGTATCGATTGCTGGCCTTGGCACAATGATCAAGATGCTGACACGCGGTGCGCGCATTTCCGATTACCGCCCCGATGACAGCGAAGACGAACTGGATGTTGTGATGCGGTTCATGGGCGATCAGCGCAATCTTGACCGGCTGAAAGAGTTACGCGTGCCAGCGGCGGATGGATCCTATGTGCCGCTATCGGTGTTTGCGTCACTGCAACCACGGGTCAAGCAGGGCAATATCGAACGGCTTGATGGACGCCGATATATGTATATCAATTCGGATGTCAGCGAAGGTTTGCTGCCTGCCGAACAATTTGCCAAATTGCAAACATCTCTGAGCGAAACGCCGTTAACGCAGAATGTCGATATTGTGTATGGCGGCGAGAATGAAGATATTGCCGAAACACAGGCGTTTCTGGGGAAATCATTTTTGCTGTCAATGACGTTGATGGTTGTTGTGTTGATGCTTCAGTTCAATTCGGGCTGGCAGGCCTTTATCATCATGTCGGCGATCATTCTGTCAACAGGCGGGGTGGTTCTAGGCCTTTGGGTCACGGGGCAACCATTTGGCGTGGTCATGTCAGGGCTTGGCGTGATCTCGCTTGCCGGTATTGTGGTGAATAACAACATCGTTTTGATCGATACGTTCAATGAATATCGCAAGCGTGGTTATAAAGCACGTCATGCCGCATTCCGCGCTGGCCTGGTGCGTTTCCGTCCGGTTGTGCTGACCGCGATCACAACGATTCTGGGGCTGTTGCCGATGGTGTTTGAACTGACCATCAAGCTTGCTGATCGTGAGATTTTTGTTGGTGCGCCTTCGTCACAATGGTGGACACAGCTATCGAGTACGATCGCTGGCGGTTTGACCTTTGCCACTGTATTAACGCTGGTCGCGACGCCAGCCATGCTGGTGCTTCGCGACTCTGCGCCGGTAATGTGGGTGGGAAAAAAGTTTAGCCAGATATCGATTAGGCGCAGATCAAGCCAGGCCGTTTCAGCCTGATTTCTGTTACAGTCTGGTTTTATAAAGCCGAGTTGGTTTGTGCTAGCCGCGAATGATCGCTTCCAGCCCCTCGGCAATTGCCAGCAAGCGGCGGTCATGATGCCGTGACCCCATTAATGACAAGCCAACTGGCGCGGTGCCGGATTTGTGACAAGGGATCGAGATGGTTGGCCGGTCAAGATAGTTTGAAATCGCCGTATTGCGCAAACTGCGCGCATTCATTTCAAGTTGCTTGTCGCGGGTCGGCATGGCGTTAATGGCAGGCGCGATCCCCGGTGTGGTGGGCAGAACCAGCGCATCAAAGCCGCGCGTTTGCATTTTGATGTTATGGCAGACGGTATCGCGCTTTTCGAACATGGCAATATAGTCAGCTGCCAGAATATCGGCGCCGCCACGCAAACGATGCCCGATGAAGGGATCATATTTATCAGATTGGTCACTTTCCAGCCATTGGCGATGCACGGCATAAGCTTCGGCGGATACGATACTTTTTGTATTATTGCTGGGGCGCATGGCTTCGAGCGCGTCAAGGCGGATTTTTTGTACATGCACACCTGCGTCCCGCAGACGGTCTATGGCAGCGTCAAAGGCGGTCGCAACTTCGGCATCCAGATTTTCCATCAGATAACCATCAGGTATCGCAAGGCGCAATCCGTCTGGGTTAAAGGGCGTTTCAGACACGCCCACGCCACCTGCCATGATGCTGTCGATGATGCTGACACAGGCAACGCTATTACCCATCGGGCCAGCCGCGTCGAATGATGGTGACAGTGGAAACACACCATCAGATGGCATGCGCGCGGTGCTGGGCTTTAGCCCGACAATACCGCAATAGGAAGCCGGTGCGCGTGTTGACCCGCCTGTATCTGAGCCAATGCTGATCGCTGCCATATTGTCGCTGACTGATACGGCGCTACCTGATGACGAACCGCCAGCAACGCGCCCTGTTTTGCGATCATAGGGGCTGAGTGGATTGCCATAATGTACGTTCATGCCAAGCCCCGAAAAGGCGAATTCGGTCATATTTGTGCGGCCAATCAGAATAAATCCAGCCTGACGCAGACGTGCAACAATGGTGGCATCTTTTTTAGCAGGCGGGCTATCGGCCAGCAGGATAGAGCCAGCTTTGGTCACATCGCCAGCTACATCGAACAGATCCTTTATTGACAGGCTGACCCCGGCAAAAGGTGGCAACGCCCAGCCATTCTTGCGGGCTGTATCGACTGCGTCGGCTTCGGCGCGGGCGCGGTCATGATAGGTTTCAATAAATGTGTTCTGACCCTGACCGTTTTTATCATCAATCGCGGCGAGGCAGTTTTCAATATGGTCGCGGGCGTTAAGTGTGCCATCGGCAATCTGGTGGGCAATATCTTTAATCAAATAGGTCATGGCGCATAGTATGACCGCAATGGCCAGAAAATGCATCTCAATTTTACCCGCATGGGTAGTCATTTTTCGACGCCCAGCCGAAGATTAAGCGGCCAACCATCTTGACAGTTTGCGACGTCTGGCTGGATAGTGACGCCTATGGATGCAGAGTTTGATTACATTATCGTCGGGTCAGGGTCAGCTGGCAGTACCATGGCCTATCGTCTTGGTGAGGATGGCACGCGCACTATTCTGATTCTGGAATTTGGTGGCTCGGATGCGGGGCCGTTCATCCAGATGCCGGCCGCTTTATCATATCCGATGAATATGCCGCGATATGACTGGAGCTATATTGCCGAACCCGAAGACAGCCTTGGTGGCCGCCAGCTTGTCTGTCCTCGTGGCAAGGTGCTTGGTGGATCATCGTCGATCAATGGCATGATTTATGTGCGTGGCAATGCAGGTGACTATGCGCATTGGGAAGCAGCAGGCGCGACGGGCTGGGGCTATGCCGATGTGTTGCCTTATTTCCGGCGTATGGAGCAATCACATGGTGGTGAAGCCCCATGGCGTGGGACATCGGGCCCTTTACATGTGACGCGCGGCCCGCGTGATAATCCGCTTCATGATGCTTTTGTCACGGCTAGCCAGCAAGCGGGTTATGCGGCAACGCCCGATTATAATGGCTATCGCCAAGAAGGCTTTGGCGCGGCAGACATGACGGTTTATAAAGGGCGACGCTGGTCAACGGCGAATGCCTATCTGCGGCCAGCCTTGAAACGCGGCAATGTGCAGCTTGAAAAAGGCGCGCTGGTTGACCGGATCATCTTTGATGGTAAACGCGCTGTTGGCATAGACTATTTTCAGGATGGCATACGTCATCATGCCCGCGCCCGCGCCGAAGTGATACTGGCAGCAGGGGCGATTAACTCGCCGCAGATTCTGCAACGTTCGGGCATTGGGCCTGGCAAGCTGTTGCAACAGGCAGGTGTTGATGTGCTGTGTGAGCGGGTGGGCGTTGGCGAAAATCTGCAAGATCATCTGGAAGTGTATTTCCAGATTGCCTGTCTGCAACCCATCACGCTGTATAAGCATCTGAACCTGTTTTCAAAAGCGATCATCGGTGCGCGCTGGCTGTTCTTTAAATCGGGTCTTGGTGCGTCCAATCAGTTTGAAACGCTGGGGTTCATCCGCTCGCAAGCTGGCGTATCCTATCCTGATATCCAATATCATTTCCTGCCGGTGGCTATCCGCTATGACGGCACTGCGCCCGCCGAAGGGCATGGTTTCCAGCTTCATGTTGGGCCGATGCGGTCAAAGTCACGCGGGCATGTGCGCATTCGGAATGGCACCGCCACGATGGCGCCCGAAATACGCTTCAACTATCTGAGCCATGAAGATGACTGGGCGGATTTCAGGCGATGTATCCGGTTGAGTCGTGACATCATCGGCCAGCCAGCAATGGATCCCTATCGCGGGCATGAAATTCAACCAGGCGACGATCAGACATCGGATCAGCAGATTGACGCCTTTATCCGGGATCATGCTGAAAGTGCATATCATCCGTGTGGAACAGTACGGATGGGGGCGGTAGATGATCCGGGTGCTGTTGTCGATTCAGAATGCCGTGTCATTGGCATTGATGGCTTGCGGGTGGCTGATTCATCGATCTTTCCACGGATCACAAATGGTAACCTTAACGCGCCGTCGATCATGACAGGCGAAAAGGCGTCGGATCATATTCTGGGACGTGCGCCGCTGGCACGCGCCAATGACATTCCCTTTGAGCATCCAACATGGGAAAAAACACAAAGATAAGTTGTCATACGCATAGCAAAACTATCGTCAGCGCCCGGTTTTTGTGAAATAGTTTATGAAGTTAATTCAAAGTGCCTGAATGGCGTTTATATCAAGGGAGAGAACAATGAAAACCAGAGCCGCAGTCGCGATTCAGGCAGGAAAGCCGCTAGAAATTATGGATGTGGATCTTGAAGGGCCACGTGATGGTGAGGTGTTGGTCGAAATTATGGCAACGGGTATTTGCCATACGGATGAATTCACTCTGTCAGGCGCTGATCCTGAAGGTATGTTTCCGGCCATTCTTGGCCATGAAGGCGCTGGTATCGTGCGCGAAGTTGGCAAAGGCGTTACCTCGCTACAGGCCGGCGATCATGTGATCCCGCTTTATACGCCGGAATGCCGTGAATGTGACTATTGCCTGCACCCGAAAACAAATCTATGTCAGGCGATCCGCACAACGCAAGGTCAGGGGGTTATGCCCGATGGCACCAGCCGGTTTTCGATCAAAGGTAAGCCGGTTCTGCATTATATGGGCACATCGACATTTTCAAACTTTACCGTGGTGCCCGAAATTGCGCTGGCCAAGGTTAATAAGGCCGCCCCGTTTGACAAGATTTGCTATATCGGCTGCGGTGTGACCACAGGTATCGGGGCGGTTATCAATACAGCAAAGGCCGAGCCCGGATGTAATGCGGTGGTGTTTGGTCTTGGCGGGATCGGCCTGAATGTGATTCAGGGGTTGCGGATGATCGGTGCCAATATGATTGTTGGCGTCGATATGAATAACAGCAAAAAGGAATGGGGCGAAAAGTTCGGCATGACGCATTTTGTCAACCCAAGTGAGGTTGATGGTGATCTGGTTGGTCATCTGGTCGAATTGACCAATGGCGGTGCCGATTATTCCTTTGAATGCATCGGTAATACGACGGTGATGCGTCAGGCGCTGGAATGCGCGCATAAGGGCTGGGGCGAAAGCATTATCATTGGTGTGGCTGGTGCTGGACAGGAAATTTCAACACGACCATTCCAGCTGGTGACAGGCAGAAGCTGGCGCGGCACTGCCTTTGGTGGGGCGCGTGGGCGTACCGATGTGCCAAAGATTGTTGATTGGTATATGCAGGGCAAGATCGATATCGACCCGCTGATTACACATACATTGCCGCTTGAGGATATCAATAAGGGCTTTGATCTGATGCATGCTGGCGAGTCAATCCGTTCAGTGGTGATCTATTAATGGAAACAATCAGTACAGCCTTATCCTATGGCGGCACCCAGGGTGTATATAGGCATATGTCGGTGGTGACCGGATGCGATATGACTTTTGCCGTATTTATGCCGCCCCATGATAGACCTGTGCCGGTGCTGTGGTATCTGTCCGGACTGACATGCACCCATGCCAATGTCATGGATAAGGGAGAGTATCGCCGCGTTGCTGCCGAACTGGGTGTGGCGATTGTCTGCCCTGATACCAGCCCGCGGGGTGCTGATATACCGGATGAAGCTGATAACTGGCAGTTTGGTAGTGGTGCTGGTTTTTATGTTGATGCCACGCAGACGCCCTATGCCGAAAACTATAATATGTACAGCTATGTCAGCGAAGAATTGCCAGCGCTGATTGCGGCAGAATTTGACGTTGATATGAGCCGGCAAGGTATTTTTGGCCATTCAATGGGCGGGCATGGCGCATTGACCATCGCGCTGAAACATCCGGATCGCTATAAAAGCGCATCCGCCTTTGCCCCGATTACCCAGCCATCAACGGCTGACTGGTCATCGGGATCACTGGCCAAATATCTTGGTGATGACGCATCAGGCTGGCGCCAATATGATGCTGTTGCCTTGCTTGAAGACGGGTATAGGTTTGATGATTTTCTGGTAGATCAGGGTACAGCGGACAGTTTTCTTGAAAGTGGCCTGCGACCATGGTTGCTGGAAGAGGCGTGCAAGAATGCCGGACAGAAGCTGACCTTGCGCATGCAAGAGGGCTATGACCATTCCTATCTGTTCGTGTCCAGCTTTATGGAAGATCACCTACGCTGGCACATGAAACGTCTTTAGCGGTATCGCCATAGGAGGCTAAATGAAAAATCAGCCATTGGGCGGCAATGATATGCCGCGTTTTGCAGGGCCTGGTACGATGATGCGCCTGCCTTCGGCTGATAATGCTGCGGGGTTAAATGCCTGTTTTGTCGGCGTGCCAATGGATATCGGCGCATCAAATCGCCCAGGAACGCGGTTTGGTCCCAAACAGATTCGGGCCGAGTCGGTGATGCTTCGCCCCTATAATATGTGGACAAAGGCAGCGCCGTTTGATTCGATTCAGGTTGCTGATATTGGTGATGTGCCGATCAATACATTTGATCTGAAAGACTCGGTTAAACGCATTACCGGGTTTTATGATGATGTGCTGACGCATGATGTGATTCCGCTATCACTTGGTGGTGATCATACAATGACCTTGCCCATTTTACGTTCGATGGCCAAAAAGCATGGGCCTGTTGGTTTGATTCATGTTGATGCCCATGCCGATATAAATGAGCATATGTTTGGTGAAGAGATTGCGCATGGCACGCCGTTCCGCCGCGCATGGGAAGAAAAACTGATCAATCCAGAACGCACCTATCAGATTGGCTTGCGCGGCACTGGCTATACAGCCGAAGATTTTGACTGGGCGCGTGATAAGGGTTTTTCCGTAACCCAAGCGGAAGAATTATGGCATCGTTCCGCCGCGCCGTTGATGGCAAAAATCAAGGCTGCGCTGGGTGATGATCCGGTTTATTTAAGTTTTGACATTGATGCGCTTGATCCGGCTTTTGCGCCAGGCACCGGCACGCAGGAGATTGGTGGTCTGACGACGATACAGGCGCTTGAAATCATTCGTGGTTGTCGCGGTTTGAATATTGTGGGCTGTGACCTTGTTGAAGTCTCGCCGCCATATGATCCGCAAGGCAGTACGGCTTTGGTCGCGGCGAATTTGTTATTTGAAATGTTATGCGTTCTGCCGGGCGTCGCATATCGGAGCTAGCACGTTCTGAATGGGGGATTAATTATGGCACCAGCATTTAGCAAAGCTGAATATAACAACCGTATTGACCGTGTGCGCGAGGCTATGCAAGCACGTGATATCGAGGTCCTGGTGATTGGCGATCCGTCAAATATGAACTGGCTAACCGGGTTTGACTCATGGTCATTTTATACACCGCAGATGGTGGTGCTGGATTTGGTCAATGGGCCATTTCTGATGACCCGTCTGATGGATGCGAAGGCGGCCAGCTTTACCACCTATTTGCCTGAATCGCAGATCATTGGCTATCCCGAGCATATGGTACAGCAACCAGATATGCATCCGTCGGATCATGTCGCGGGATGGCTGCGCGACGCGGGCCATGGCACGGCCAGAATCGGATATGAAAGCGATAGTTATTACTTTTCGCCGCGGTCTTTGCATGCTTTGCAGACCGGACTGCCCGATGCAAAATGGGTTGATGCTGACTTGCTGGTCAATTGGGTGCGCGCCATAAAAAGCGATGCCGAACTGGCGTTTATGTATCAGGCGGCACAGATTGCCGATATCGCCATGCAGGTGGCGTGGGATGGTGCCAAGGTGGGCGTTAGACAATGTGATCTGATGGCTGACATTACCGCTGCCCAAATTAAAGGTACGGCTGAATTTGGCGGTGATATGCCTGCCTTGCATCCATTGATTCTGGCAGGTGAGGCGGCAACAGCAGCGCATCCGATGTGGACTGATGCCAAACTTGAGGCAGGGCAGACAATTGCCTTTGAGCTTGGCGCATGTCGTAAGCGCTATAATGTCGGGCTGGCGCGGACGGTGCATCTTGGGGCAGATAAGCCAGCCGCCTTGATCGATACGGCAAAAGCGGTTGAAGAAGGTATGGATGCGGTTATGTCATCCTTGCAGGCTGATGCGGTGGCAGGGGATGTGCATGCCGCGTGGCAAAATGTGCTTGATCGCTATGGGCTGGAAAAGAAAAGCCGCATTGGCTATTCGATTGGTGTTGCCTATGCCCCAGATTGGGGCGAGCATACGATCAGCTTCCGGCCAGCAGAACCAACAATCGTGCCGGAAAATGCCGTTGTGCATATTATCCTCGGCATGTGGATGGATGGATGGGGTATGGAGCTAAGCGAAACATTGCATGTGCGGGAAAAGGACTGTGTAAGGCTGAGCGCATTTCCACAACATGTGCATGTGGTTAGCTGATGACAACGCCGCTTGAACAGGCCGAACGGTTGCTGGCTGATCTGGTCAGCTTCCCCACTGTTACGGGTTTACCAAATGGTGACATGATCGCCTATATCAAAAGTTATCTGGAAAATCTGGGCATACCGGTGATGCTGGATCCACATGAAGATGGCACGCGGTTCAATTTGTTTGCGACGATTGGATCCGGCGACTGTGACGGAATCATTCTATCGGGACATACCGATGTGGTGCCAGCAACCGGAGATGGCTGGAGCCGTGATCCCTTTGTTCTGCATAAGCAGGATGGGCGTCTATATGGCCGCGGTGCGGTCGATATGAAAGGGTTTCTGGCGACGGCACTGGCGATGGCACCAGCATTCAAGGCGGCTGAAGACAAGCTGAGCATGCCGTTACATTATGCGTTCACCTTTGATGAGGAAGTGGGCAGTTTTGGCGCGGCGCAAATGCCAGATTTTCTGCGCCGAATGGGGATCAAGCCTGCGCTGGCGATCATTGGCGAACCAACAGGCATGCGGCCATTCATCGGGCATAAGGGCGGCTTGGAACTGGTCGCTGAAATACGTGGGTCGGCAGGCCATGCCTCGGATCCACGTGGTAAGGTGAATGCGCTTTATTATGCGGCGCGGCTGATTACCTATATCGAACAGGTGGCAGCCAGGCTAGCCGATGCGCCGGTTCCAGATTCGCCGTTTGACCCGCCCTATACAACCTTGTCGGTTGGTCATATCGAAGGCGGTGAAGCCCGCAATATTGTACCCGATTATTGTCGTTTTCTATGGGAAATCAGACCGCTACCCGGAGATGATGCCTATGCCATTCTGGCTGATATAAAAGCCTATATCGCCGATGAGCTTGTGCCAGAGATGCAGGCGATCCTTGCCGATGCGGGCATTAGCATAACCGAAATATCATGGTGCCCGGGGATGGAGGCGCGCGCTACATCATCGGCGGCATCGCTGATTGCGCGCCTATGGACAAATGAGGCGCCGTCGGTTGTGTCCTTTGGCACTGATGGCGGGCATTATCAGCAGGCAGGCATGGAAACAATTGTATTTGGCCCGGGCGGTATGGATGAAATGCATCAGCCTGATGAATTTATCGAGGTGGATGCGATCAAACAGGGTCTGGCCTTTCTGGAAAATCTGCTTCGCTATGCACAGGAACCACCACAACAAGGTCACATATCCCCATCTGGCGACAACTCTTGACTATTCGTGACTTTCTGATCGCGCTTTTGGTGCCGCTGACATGGGGGTTTGGTTTTGCCCTAGCCAAAAGCGGGTTAGAGCATTTCCCGCCGCTATTGCTGATGGGAATGCGCTTTGGTATTGCCGCCCTGATACTGGTCTGGTTTGTGCCGATACCGCGTCGTCATCTGGTCACCTTGTTTTTCATCGCCTTTGTTTCGGCAACAATGCAATATGGTCTGACTTTTTCAGGTCTGGCGCGGATGGATGCCACGCCTGCGATTTTGCTGGTGCAAAGCGAGGTGATTTTTGGCGTTGTTATTGGTGCGTTATTGTTGGGTGAAAAGCCCAATTTACGACAGTTTCTTGGTATCATAATCGCGCTTATTGGCATCATAATCCTGATTGGCGGACCGGCTCTGAGTAACAAAGTGTTTGGCATAATTCTGGTTTTGTCTGGCTGTCTGATATGGGCGTTTGGACAGGTGCTGATCCGTAAATACACCAGTGGTCTGACAGGTTTCCAGCTAACAGCATGGGTCGGGGTGATGGCTAGCCCGCAAATGTTTCTGGCGTCGTTTTTTGTCGAAGGCAATCCATTACCTTTTCTTTTGGCAGCACCCCTATCAGCATGGGGAACGGTGATCTATCTTGGCATCGTCATGACAGTGGTTGGTTATTCGGCATGGTATTATGTGCTGGGGCGCTATCCGGTGCCCGTGGTGATGCCGTTACAGATGCTGTTGCCAGTATCGACAATTCTGGGGGCTGTTACGTTTCTCGGCGAACGCCCTGACCCCATCGTCTTTGCGGGTGGCATCGTGGTTATTATTGGCGTTGGTGTGGTCATTATAGAGCCATCAATTCTACGTAAATGGCGGCAAAATAGCTTAAAATAGACAGATTGGAATAGGGTTGGCTAAATTAAGCGGCGCTGTGTGCTTGTAATTTTTCCTTTCCGCTTTTAAGTTTCCCGCATCAGGTTCATTTTTTGCTGTTAGCCAGAAGTTTATTTTGGCCGTTAGCCAGTTTGGGACGTTTACATATGTCACATGAGATCATCATAGCTCCATCAATTCTGGCGTCTGACTTCAGCCGGCTTGGCGACGAGATCAAAGCGGTCGATCAGGCTGGTGCTGACTGGATTCATCTTGATGTCATGGATGGGCATTTTGTACCGAACCTGACCTTTGGCCCACCGATTATCAAGGCGCTACGCAATACAACTGACAAGATTTTTGATGCGCATCTTATGGTCTCTAATCCAGATGTTCTGCTGGCTGATTATGCTGCTGCTGGTGCAAATTATGTTACAGTTCATGCCGAAGCCTGTGATCATCTTGACCGGACATTGTCGCATATTCGCGAACTTGGCTGTAAAGCCGGTGTCGCGCTAAATCCGCATACGCCCGCCGCCGTTATTCAGCATGTCATGGATCGACTTGATCTGGTTCTGGTTATGACTGTTAATCCGGGCTTTGGCGGGCAGGTCTTTATTCCGGCCATGGTGGAAAAGATAGCCACAATAAATGACATGATTGACGGGCGTGATATTATTATAGAGGTTGATGGTGGTATTACTGCCGAAACAGCCGGTGCGGTAGTACGGGCTGGCGCGCAAGTGCTTGTCGCGGGATCGGCAATTTTCAAGGGGGATAACCAAGCATCTTACAGCGGCAATATTGCGCGCATAAGAGATGCTGTGCGGTAGATAAGCCGTGCTTTACAAGGGGTATCCAACATATGGGACTGTTAGTTGACGGGCAGTGGTCATCTGCATGGTATGACACATCAAAGTCTGATGGGAAGTTTGTGCGGGATTCGGCGCGTTTCAGAAACTGGATAACGGCAGATGGTGCGCCAGGCCCGACAGGGGCTGGTGGTTTCACGCCTGATTCAGGGCGTTATCATCTTTACGTGTCCTATGCCTGTCCATGGGCGCACCGGACGTTGATTTTCAGGCATCTAAAAGATCTTGATGAGCATATTACGGTATCGGTTGTGCATCCGCTGATGCTTGACCAGGGCTGGACATTTGAAACTGATGAATTTGGCGCAACCGGCGATCATGTGCTTGGCAAGTCATTCATGCATCAGGTCTATACGGAAAGCGCACCTACCGTGACAGGACGCGTTACGGTGCCTGTTTTATGGGATAAGCATCAAGGCTGTATTGTGTCGAATGAGTCCTCGGAAATCATCCGCATGTTGAATTCGGCTTTTGATGGATTGACCGGAAATGAGCATGATTATTACCCTGAAGATATGCGCACAGAGATTGATGCAATCAATGCTGATGTCTATGAACATATCAATAACGGCGTCTATATGTCAGGTTTTGCAACCACGACAAAGGCGTATGAGGAAGCGGTCACCAATTTATTTGATGCCCTTGACCGGATGGAAGCGCGCCTGCAAAAAACCCGCTACCTGCTTGGCCGAAGATTAACCGAAGCGGATTGGCGGCTATTTGTAACGCTGATCCGGTTTGATCCTGTTTATGTTGGGCATTTCAAATGCAACCTTCGGCGTATTGTCGATTATCCGGCGTTGCATGGTTTTACCTGTGATCTGTATCAGATGCCGGGCATTGCCGAAACAGTGGTTATGCCACATATCAAACAGCATTATTACGCCAGCCACCCAACGGTTAATCCAACCGGAATTGTGCCGCTTGGGCCGGTGCTTGACTTTGATGCGCCGCATGGACGCGAAGCGCTGACTGGCTAGGGCGTTTATTTCGAATTTCGTGGCGAGGCGCCTAAATGTGCTTCGCCACGATGTTTGGCCAGCTGGATCTGTTTCTGTCGTTCGGCAAAGCGTGCAGTGCGTTCGGGATCCTGGGTATCCTGACAATGATGACAGCTAATGCCTTCGACATATTCGGGACGTTGCATGTCATCCTGTGATAGGGGCATGCGGCAACCATGGCACATACCGTAACTGCCCGGATTAAGATTGTGATCTACAGCTACGCGGCCATCAAATACAAAGCATTCACCTTGCCATTTGCTGTCATTTTTGGGGACATCTTCAAGATATTTCAAGATGCCACCCTGTAGATGATAGACCTCGTCAAAGCCATAGTCCTGCATCAGGGCGCTGGCTTTTTCACAACGGATACCGCCTGTGCAATACATGGCAATTTTTTTCGGTTTTGCCGGGGCCTGTTGTTCTGCCAGACGTGCGGCCCAGTCAGGAAAATCACGAAAATTTGTGGTCATCGGATCAACCGCATTATCGAACATCCCGATCGCCGTTTCATAGACATTGCGTGTATCGACAACAAGCACGTCGGGATCGCTGATCAAGGCGTTCCAGTCTTTTGGCTCTACATAGGTGCCTGTGCGCTCTGCCGGACTTATCTCGGGACACCCCATTGTCACAATTTCGCGTTTCAGGCGGACTTTCATCCGCAAAAAGGGCTGTGTTGGGCTATGTGAAAATTTCAATGACATGCCGCCAAAACGACTGTCTGCTTCGAGCCATTCCAGAATGCCTGTCATGCCGTCGATGGGGGCGGCAATTGTGCCATTGATGCCTTCATTGGCAAGCAGGATTGTGCCGAGCGCCTGATGTGATGTGCATAGATTTATGATTGTCTGCTGAAGCGTTTCAATATCTGTCAGGGTCACAAATTTATACATGGCCGCAACAACATAACCGCGCCCATCAGCCTCGGCGCGCAACAGCATTTCATTCATATTCTGTGTCATTACTGACATGCTAGTCCTAACGTCATCTATATCATGTCCTGTTCTGGGCAACCTAGCATCTGCCATGCTGAAATCCAAGATATTGCGCTGTGGCCAAACAGAAGATATTTTAAAGTTGAGATGCTTATGATATGCCCTCTAGCGTATGGTCAATCAAGACGCTCACATCCATATATAGAATCAGGAATGAACCATGTCAGCCTTGCACGCTCTTATTGTTATTGATCCACAGGTTGATTTTTGTCCGGGTGGCGCGTTAGCGGTTGCCGACGGTCACAGTATTATGCCGCACATAAATGCAATGATGCCCGCCTTTGATAAGGTTTTCATCACGCAGGATTGGCATCCCGAAGGCCATTCAAGTTTTGCGTCGCAACATGCAGGCGCGACGCCCTATAGCATGATCGATATGTCCTATGGGCCACAAACCCTATGGCCGGATCATTGTATTGCGGGAAGCGCTGGGGCTGCCTTTCACCCTGATCTTAATACTGATCTGGCGGTAGCGATTATTCGTAAGGGCATGAATCCGGAAGTTGATTCCTATTCAGCTTTTTTCGAGAATGACCGAACCACGACAACTGGACTTGGTGATCTGTTGCGTGCGCATGATGTGGCGTCGGTGACCTTGGTTGGTCTGGCAACTGATTTCTGTGTTGCGTGGTCAGCACTGGATGCGGCAAAGCTTGGCTTTAACGTCGCGGTTGAGCTCAAGGCCTGCCGTGCGATTGATCTTGATGGCTCGCTTGATCAGGCTTTTGATGCCATGCGTTCAGCTGGCGTGACGTTGAAGCATTAGGCCAAGGGTGGTGTCAGCTGATTAATGTGATGGGGACGTGGCTGTTTTTAAGGTAGGGTCTGCTGCCCACACATCTGCCAGCCAGCTTTGCATCAAACTACTGCCACCAACATCAAGAACCATGTTCCGCAAGCGTGCTACTGGCCCGGATAGGCGCATGATCGCGCCACTAAGTTCAGCTTTGCGGGCAATAGGCGCAACTGATATGGAACGTTGACGCGCATAGCTGGCAAAAGCTGATTTTATGTCAGCCGTTTTACTCAGGCATTCATACAAACAGGCCGCATCCTGTAATGTCTGTCCCGCACCCTGCGCCAGATGTGGTGGCATGATATGGGCAGCATCACCCGCCAGTACAACATTGCCGCGCCGCCAGCATAAAGGGCTGACAGCTCTAGGCAGAGGCGTTGCGACCCATGTGATGTCATGATGGGCTAGATATGACAGCACAGGATGCGGTGCCAGAATTTTATTCTGCCAGCCAGATATATTCTGGTCATTCTTGCCTGATATGGTCACAACAACATTGACTTTGGCGCCACCGTTGATCGGGTAATGAACAATATGTGTGCCTTGCCCAAGCCATAGATTGCTTTGTGGCCGGGCAAACATATCTGGAAGAATAGGCGCGTCGATTTCGGCGCGCATGGCCAGTTTTGATGTTGGTTTTGCGGTTGCTGATCCCGTGACATAGGCACGGCCAAAGCCATTTGCCCCGTCAGCCGCAACAAGCCCATTACATGTCAGCAGATCACCCGACGCCAACACTAATGTGGTAATGCCATCAGCATCGGTCAGGCTGACCAGTTTATCATCAATGAAGGTGATGTTAGGAAGGCTGAGTGCAACATCATGCAAGCTTGTCAGCAGAGCGTTTCGTCCTAATGATGCGTAATACTGGTCAAGGGTAAGATGGGTGATTGTGGCGGCAGTTTCCAACGCACGAACGCTGATTGTATCAAGCCGTGTTGGCAATGCCGCAAGCGCGTCTTCAAGCCCCAGCCGACATATAGCCTGCCAGCCATTTGGCGCAACCTGGATACCGCCTTGCAAAGGCTGTTGGCGTTTGCCGCCTGTCAGTAATGTGACCGCATGGCCTGATCTGGCAATCGCTATTGCAATGCTATATCCGGCAATACCACCACCGCTAACCGCTATCATCTCTTTCCTCATCAAAAAGCCGACCACACTATAAAGCGTGGTCGGCTTGGATGTCTAAGACTAAAGAGCAATCTAAAGCAGATTACACTTTGGCCTGCTATTTTTCTTCAAGTGCCTGATCAAGTGTCTTGCGGAACTTGTCGACAATCTCGTCAATGTGATGACGCTCGGCCACAAAGGCTGGCGCGACAATCGCATTGTCACCAGTCCATTTGATGTGCAGACCATTCCAGAACATCGCTTTTTGCATATTGCCGCCACGGCGGCCCGGGGCACCATCTGAATGTACTTCAATACCAGCCATCATGCCGATGCCACGAATGTCGGCAACAAGCGGATGATCCTGTAATGTCCACATGGCATCAAGGAAGTAGTCTTCCAGTGCCGCAGCATTTTCAAACAGGCCTTCATCCTGATAGATTTTCTGGGTGGCAATACCGGCGGCACAAGCTGCCGGGTGCGCTGAATAGGTGTAGCCATGGAAAAACTCGATAGCATTATCCGGTGCAGAATTGGTGATCGTATCATAGATTTCGTCTGTAACAGCAACACCGCCCATTGGAATGGCACCATTCGTCAATGCCTTGGCCATGGTGATGATGTCAGGCTTGACGTTGAATTTCTGTGTCGCAAATGGGGTGCCCATACGGCCAAAGCCGGTGATAACCTCGTCAAATACCAGAATCAAACCATGCTTATCGCAGATTTCACGTACCTTTTCGAGATAGCCAACCGGCGGTACCAATGTGCCTGTCGATCCGGCTACCGGCTCGATAAAGACTGCGGCGAGGGTGCTACCGCCAAGGTTCTCGGCAATGCGCTCAAGATCCATAGCCAGTTCAGCACCTGTTTTTGGCTGACCCTTGCTGAAGCGCTGATCTTCCTGCCATGTGTGACGGATCAGCGAAATATTCGGCAGCGTCAAGCCAAATGTTTCACGATTGCGTACCATGCCAGCAAGCGAAACACCGCCCATATTGACGCCATGATAGGCACGTTCACGGCTGATCAGACGGTTACGCTGTGCTTCACCACGTGCGCGCTGATAGGCCAGAATAACCTTGATCGCGGTCTCAATTGATTCAGAGCCCGAATTGGTGAAGAAAACATGATTGAAATCATCTGGCAGAAGACGGCAAACGCGTTCAGCCAGATCGAATGATCCGGGGTGGCCCAGCTGGAAATGAGGTGTGTAATCATTTTCGAGCATCTGCTTGTACACGGCTTCGGCGATCTCGCGGCGTCCATGTCCAGCAGGTGTGCAGAACAAAGCAGATGATCCATCAATAATCTGGCCACCTTTATAATCCCACATATACATCCCATCAGATTTGACGACCATCCGGGGGTTTTTCTTGAAATCACGGTTGGCCGAAAACGGCATCCAGTGGCTTTCAAGAGAATTAGCGTCATATGCCATAACAGTTCTCCAATATCTTATGGGCAGGCCTTGCCAAGACGAATGCCTTTATATGCCTGTCGCGTTGCATTTTTAACATTTTACAAAATTAGTGGGCGTAACGCTATTCCTATTGTGCCAAGCCCTGTTTTATATATTTCACGTTACGGG
The DNA here is from genome assembly GCF_000024465.1 of Candidatus Puniceispirillum marinum IMCC1322. Taxonomy (NCBI): domain Bacteria; kingdom Pseudomonadati; phylum Pseudomonadota; class Alphaproteobacteria; order Puniceispirillales (SeqCode); family Puniceispirillaceae (SeqCode); genus Puniceispirillum (SeqCode); species Puniceispirillum marinum (SeqCode). The sequence continues at coordinate 2,229,744 of NC_014010.1, forward strand.
GCAAACATCCCGTTTCAATAGAACCAGATATGCCATTGACTGGTACCAGATTCAATGGTTCAAAAGATATAGTATTTGCACGGCCTTAGATGATTAACTGGACAGTAAAGCAGGCACAATGAACGAGCATATCATCATCACGCTGGATTCTGAGTCAGGTGTCAGTCTGCAAGCGCAAATAAGGCAAAGCGTTGTCGAAGCGATTCTGGGACGATCAATCCTGCCTGGTGATAAGCTGCCATCAAGTCGCGCCTTATCCGCGCAGTTGAATGTGTCGCGCAATACGGTGATTCTGGCCTATCAAGCCTTGATCGATACAGGCTATATCGAAACGCGGGAAAGATCAGGCTATGTGGTCAGTGATGATGCGCCGATATCGCCACTGGTTGATACGCCCGGTAATGATAGTGAAGCATTATATCCCGTTGATGACATGGATGATGTGATTCGACCTAAGCTAGCTGATAGTCGGGCGCAGGTTGATTGGGATGCCAAGCTGGTCCAGTCATGCAGTTATGTCCGGCCAGTGCAAAAGCCGGTCAATTGGCGTGAATATAAATATCCCTTTGTCTATGGTCAGGTTGATAATGAATTATTCTCGCTGTCGGAATGGCGTGATTGTGCTCGACAAGCATTTGGCATGCGCAATTTTGGCACGATGGTTGGTGACTTTGGTCAGCATGATGATCCAATGCTGGTCAATTATATATGTTCGCGCAGTCTGCCCCGTCGTGGAATCAGAGCGCGTCCTGAACAAATTCTGGTCACGCTTGGGGCGCAGAACGCATTATATCTGGTGGCGCAGTTGATCGTCGATGCGAGTAAGCATGTCGTTATCGAAAATCCAGCCTATCCCGATTTGCGTGATATTCTGCTACAACGCACGCAGAACATCCATCCACTTCCCGTTGATGAGGGGGGGCTGGTGCTAGATGAAGGGGTGTTGCGTCAAAGTGATTCAGTATTTATCACGCCCAGTCACCAATGCCCAACAACCTTTACCATGCCTGCGGATCGGCGGCGGCAACTGCTTGATATGGCGCGGCGGCATGATCTGTTGATCGTCGAAGATGATTATGAATTTGAGATGAATTTTCTGGGTGCGCCAACCCCAGCGTTGAAATCACAGGATGAAGATGGTCGGGTGATCTATGTTGGCAGCCTATCAAAATCGGTGTTTCCGGGCTTGCGGTTGGGCTATTTGGTGGCACCAGAAGGGCTGATTAGCCAAGCGCGGGCTCTGCGGCATCTGATCCTGCGACATCCTCCAGGCCATGCGCAACGCACACTGGCTTATTTTATGGCGCTTGGTCATTATGATGCCCAGATTCGCCGCCTGCGTCGGCATCTGGCCGGGCGGCATACAGCGTTGCAAAATGCGCTTGATCAGGAAGGGCTGTTTGCCCGCACAGGATCGCATTTCGGGGGTACCAGCTTCTGGGTCAAAGGGCCTGACTGGCTTGATGCCCGTGAATTGGCACAGCGCGCCGCAGAAGAAGGTGTGCTGATCGAAGCTGGAGATGTGTTCTTTGGCAGGACGCGGCCACCACTTAATTATTTCCGGCTTGCCTATTCGGCGATTGCGGCTGAACGCATCCCTGATGGCATTCAAAGGCTGGCTACTGTTATGCGCCGGATGCAAAGCCAAAAACCATGATGAAATCCACGATGTGTGAGGCTGGGATGCTGGACTGCTGAGTGTTATGGCGTGAAAATTCGTTTAAGATGGTGTCTTTTCCTGATATGAGTCAGATATATATGGCTCTAAGAGACACCCGCATATGATGCGGAGATGAGTGAGACTGATATGAGTATATTGCAAAGCAACCGGTCACAAAACAGCGCCCCAAAGAACAGCGAACCAAGCGGGTTTCTGTCAGATGCTAAAGGTGATTGTCCACCCGATCTTCTGGTACGTGCTACAACCGGCACCCCGCCAGCCTTTGCGTTTGTGCGGGCGATTGGTGACGCGGTGCTGCAAACCGCGCGTCAGGCACATGAAGCTAATCTAATTCGTCCCATTCTTGTTGGTGAGCCAGATATTATCGCCGAAGATGCGCATGCCTTGGGCTGGGATCTCGATGGTATCGAGATTGTCGAAAGCAAAGGCGAGAAGGGGGCTATCGAAGCGGCTATCAAACTGATTCAAAATGGTAACGCCAGCGGTCTGATCAAAGGGCAGTTGCATACCGATGTCTTTATGGGCGGTATCGTCCGGCGTGACGCCGGCATCCGTATCGGCAAACGGCTTGTGCATGTGTTTGCGATGTTGCCGCCAGCTGGGGGGCGGGCGTTGCTGATCAGCGATGCGGCGGTCAATGTGGCGCCGGATATCGAAACCCGAACCGAAGCGGCCTTGTTGATGGGTGACCTTGTTCGTAAATTGGGGCAGGAACGCCCCAAGGTGGCGGTTCTGTCAGCGACCGAGTCGGTGCTGGATGCGGTGCCGTCAAGTGGTGATGCGGTGGCTATTGCCAAGGCGGCACAGGCGCAAGACGACCAGGCAGATTATGCCGGGCCATTATCCCTTGATCTGGCCATTTCGCCCGGTGCGGTGGCTATGAAAAAACTGGATCCCAGCGCACCTATTGCGGCTGTAGCGGGCATGGCAGATGCGCTGGTTGTCCCCGATATCGTATCTGGCAATGTGCTGTTCAAATCACTGGTCTGGTGTGCAGGTGGGCTAGCGGCAGGGCTGGTGCTTGGGGGCGGTGTGCCGATTGTGCTGACCAGCCGTTCGGATCCACCGGCAGCACGGCTGGCATCTATTGCGCTGGCGGTTATCGCGGGTAAGGATTAGACAAGATTATATGTAAGCTGACCAATCAGGCATAAAAAACCGGCCCATATCAAATGATATGAGCCGGTTTTATTTTAGGTGTAAATAGTGATCAGACCAGAAGCGGTGCAATCACCAAGCTGACAATCGCCATCACATTGATCAAAATATTCATAGCTGGGCCAGATGTGTCTTTCAGCGGATCACCAACGGTGTCGCCAACAACAGTGGCCTTATGCACGTCAGACCCTTTGCCACCAAGATTGCCTTTTTCGACATATTTTTTGGCATTGTCCCATGCACCACCGGCATTGGCCATCATCAGAGCCATCATCACACAGCAGATCAAAGCGCCACCAAGCATGCCGCCAAGCGCCTTTGGTCCGAGGCCGAAGCCGATAACCACAGGTGCCAGCACAGCCAATGCGCCAGGAAGGATCATTTTCCGCAAAGCAGCGCGGGTAGCAATGTCAACACAACGTGCTGTATCAGGCTTGGCTTTGCCTTCAAGCAGACCCGGAATTTCGCGGAACTGACGACGAACTTCCTGAATCATATCAAAGGCAGCGTCACCAACGGCTGTCATGGTCAAAGCGCTAACCAGGAATGGGAAGATACCACCAATGAACATACCGCATAGGACAAGCGGATCGTTAATTGCTAGGACAAACCCGTCCATGCTTGCCGAGATTTTCTCGATATAGGCACTGATCAGCGCAAGGGCGGCAAGCGCCGCGGCACTGATGGCAAAACCCTTTCCGATCGCGGCAGTTGTGTTACCAACTTCATCCAGCGAGTCAGTGATTTCACGTGTCTCAGGGCCCATTTCAGCCATTTCTGCAATACCGCCAGCATTGTCGGCAACCGGGCCATAGGCATCAATTGCCATGGTGATGCCAACTGTTGACAACATGCCAACGGCCGCTAGACCAACACCGTAGAGACCTGCAGACATGTTCGCAAAATAGATGATTGCGGCAATTGTCAAAACCGGAATGGCAACTGACTGCATGCCAAGAGCAAGGCCAGAGATCATGATTGTTGCCGGGCCAGTCTCGCCGTCTTTGGCGATCTTACGAACAGGCGCTCCGCCTGTGTAATATTCGGTCACCAAACCAACGATGATACCACCAATCGCACCAACCAGAACAGCTGACCAAACGCCAACGCTTGCCCCCATGCCTGTTACCACGTAATAGGCCACGGCGATAAAGACAACCGACGAACCAATGGTGCCAAAGCGCAAGGCAACGTCAGGGCTTTTGTTCGAGAACATTTTCACGGCCAGAATACCGGCAAGCGAACAAAGCAGACCAGCTGAGGCCAGTGCCAGTGGCATGAATTGAAGAACTGCACGATCACCACCCAGGCTGTCAACGGTGGCCAATGACATTGAAGCGGCCAGCGCAATCGAAGCAATCATCGAACCACAATATGATTCAAAAATATCTGAACCCATACCGGCAACGTCACCAACATTGTCACCCACGTTATCGGCAATAACGGCAGGGTTGCGAGGATCATCCTCGGGGATACCTGCTTCAACCTTGCCAACAAGGTCAGCGCCGACATCAGCACTTTTGGTAAAGATACCACCACCAACGCGGCTAAACAGGGCGACGGATGAGCCTCCCATAGCAAAGCCTTCGATGGCATGGATCGTTTTAATGTCACCGGCGAAGTAATAATACAAGATACCGACACCAAACAGACCCATAGAGGCAACGGTCAGACCCATGATAGAGCCACCAAAGAAAGCAACGTTCAGTGCTTCTGCGGCGCCTTTTGTATTGGCAGCAACAGCCGTGCGTACGTTAGCTTTGGTTGCTGAATACATGCCTATGTATCCTGCGACACCTGAACAAAGAGCACCAAGAGTGAATGAGGCGGCTGTTTGCCAGCCCAATCCGAAATAAAGTGCCACGATACAGATCACACAGAAAATGGCGAGCCGCTTATATTCGCTGGCCATAAAGACCATAGCACCTAGATGGATTTCATCGGCGATTTCTTTAACTCTGCCTTCTCCAGCTGGAGTCTGCAGGATTCTGAGATAGATCAGTAGCGCCGCTATCAAACCTAGAATACCTAGGCTGATTGGCAAAATTGCAGTGGTAAGCATGAATAGGTCCTCTTGCTTAGAAAGATAAATAGATAGTTTGCCTATGGCCTCCCCCGGATGACATGCAAACCGCCGCGTTTATAACGAGAATGGCCTATAGTGTAAAGCGGTGATAGGCGCATGCTATGAGCGCCATATTTTTAAAAATCATGCACTTTGAAGCAAGGTGGCATATGGCTGAAATTTTTCTTGGCTCATTCATGCAATTTATTTGAATTTTGATGCGTTAAATGACAGGTTTACCTCAACCGTCTTATCGTTTTAATGACCCGTCATATAAAGTTAAAGGTTCCAAGATCCATGTCAGATGATGCCCGACTATTGTACGGAAAGCATGTTCGCCAGACTATTCTAGATGATGCCGCCACCGATATCGAAAAACTTTCAAAGAAGCGCCCAACGGGAAAGCTAGTTTCAGTTGGCATCGGTGATGTAGAAGAAATTGCTGTTTATATCCGTGGCCAATCGCGGGCTGCCGCGTCAGTCGGATTGCCATTTTCCGAACAGCATTGGCCAGCTGACCTAACGCAGGAAGAATGTAAAAAGCGTCTGGTTGACATGAATGATGATCCAGATGTGCTGGGTGTTATTCTGCAGCGACCAGTTCCAAAGCATATAAATGTGCGGTCTCTGCAATCGGCCATTCACCCCCTCAAAGATGTCGAGGGCATGAATCCAGCGTCGATTGGTAACATCGTCTATAATGAAACCGCGTTGGCACCATGTACAGCCGCCGCGTCGGTTGAGATGATACGGGCAACCGGCCTTGACCTTAAAGGGTTGGAAGTGGTGATGGTCGGTCATTCGGAAATTGTTGGCAAACCTGCCGCCTTCATGTTGATGGCGGAAGGCGCGACAGTAACGGTATGCCACCATATGACACGCTCAGTTGCGGCGCATACGCGCCGTGCGGATGCTGTGCTGGTGGCTGTTGGCATTCCGAATTTTTTGAAAGCTGACATGGTCAAGCCAGGTGCCGCGGTTATTGATATTGGCATTAATCAGATTGTTGATGAAGATGGCCATTCAAAGATCGTAGGTGACGCCGATACGGCGGCTGTTGCCGATGTTGCCAGCTGGGTTACACCTGTGCCAGGTGGTGTAGGCCCGGTTACAGTGGCCATGCTGATGCGCAATGCGGCACGGGCATTCCAAAAACAGGTTGAACTGGGTTGGACAGGCTGATGGATATATTAGGTGATAATTTCAAACCCCAGCCCTATTGGTGGGATGATATTGATTTTAGTGCTCAGCAAAGTACGGATGCGCCCGACATTCCTGCAAAGACCGATGTGCTGATTGTTGGTGCCGGCTATGCTGGTTTGCATGCGGCTATAGTGCTGGCGCGTGCTGGCTCGAATGTGCTGGTTGTTGATGCCGAACATATCGGTTATGGCGCCTCAACCCGAAATGGCGGGATGATTTCATCAGGCGTGAATGTGGGTAAGCATGTGAAGCTTGAAAAGAACATCGAAGGTGCGATGCTTGATGAAGCGTCGCAATCCTATAGCTGGCTTGCCGAATTTGTAAAAGCCGAAAAGATCGATGCGGTGTATCAGCAATGCGGGCGTTTTGTTGGTGCACATTCAAAATCAGCCCTGAAAAAACTCGCCGGGCGTCTGAATAAGCTGAATGATCTGACAGCAGCTGACGCCTATATGGTGGCACCTGAAGACACACGTCAGGAAATAGCTTCGGATTATTATCATGGCGGGATGGTTCTGCAACGCTCGGGCGCGGTGCATCCCGGAAAACTCTATGATGGTGTGTTAAAGGTTGCGCGCAAGGCCGGTGTTAAAGTTGTCGGACAGGTGCGCGCGGGCAAGATTAACCGACGTGATGGCCAGCTATATATCGAAACAAGTGCTGGTGAGGTGCAGGCCGAAAATGTACTTATCACCACGAATGGTTATACCGGCGGTTTTGAGCCATGGCTGAAAAGACGTGTAGTGCCAGTGCCATCTTATCAAATCGCGACCGAACCGCTAGGCAAGGACGAGATAAAGGCGCGCTTTCCCAATTTACGCATGATCGCCGATACTAAACGGCTATTATATTATTTCCGGCCATCGCCTGACCGGACGCGGATTCTGTTTGGTGGCCGTGCGCATTATCTGGCGCATGATCCTTATGCTGGTGCGCGCATGTTGCATAAGGGTTTGACAAGCGTATTTCCCGATCTGGCCGATATTCGCCTTAGTCATGGCTGGTGGGGATATGTTGCCTATACCATGGATGGAGTGCCGCATATTGGCGAAAGCCAGAAAGGCGTCTATCACGCGGTTGGCTGTCATGGTAGCGGCGTTGTCATGATGAGCTGGCTTGGGCATCGACTTGGTATGCGGCTTGCCGGTACGGCCAACAGCAAAAGCATTTTTGAGGATCGTAAATTATCGTTCTTCCCGTTTTATAACGGGCAGCCATGGTTCCTGCCTATCATGGGCAAGCTCTATCAATTACAGGACTGGCTGGATGTCAGATTACGATAACCCCATGCCATATTTACGGTCTGAACAGGTATGCGCACATCGGGGCGCTTCTGGAACGGCGCCTGAAAATACGATGATTGCGCTGGAAAAAGCCTGTGGCATGGCAGTTGGAAGTATCGAATTTGACATTTCCATGCTTGGTGACGGCAGTCCCGTGATTCATCATGATGCGCAATTTGGCCGTACGGTGCGCGGTTCTGACCGTTTGCAGGATCTGGTGCTGGGGGATATTACCGGATGCGACGCGGGCGCCTGGTTCGGTGATGAATTTGCCGGACAGACGATCCCGCTGTTGCAAGATGTACTTGTCCTGTTAGGGCGCCATGCAAAAATGCCGATATTGGATGTCAAAATTCATCATGGTGAACATCTTGCCTTTGCCAAGTCGCTTGCCGAGACACTGAACAAGGTGATTGTCCAGATAGGTCTTGATGATTATCTTATCAGTAGTTTTTCGCGGCCGTTCCTGGAATCGATGCGCGCGGTTATGGCTGACGCCCCTCTGGTGTTACTTGACGAGGCTTTGCCATCTGACTGGGCCGACTATAGTGATAAGCTTGGACTGCAAGCGATACATCTGGATTATCGCCGAATTACCCCAGATGATGTGCGGGCGGTCAAGGCGGCGAGGCTTGATTGCCGGGTTTATACCGCCAATGATCCAGTTGTTGTCCAGCCCTTGATTGAGGCAGGGCTGACATCGGTGATTAGCGATTTTCCTGAACGCTTTCTTGCACCAAAGGGCTAACATGCCGTAAACAAAGCATAATCATGATACGTTTGGCTTTACGTGAAATGGATTGATAATGGATGAATTTGATTATGCGGCCTGGCAAAAGGCGAATCAGGACATAGACAGTCTGCGCGCGGTTACGTTTGATCTGAATGGGGTCATGCGGGGTAAACGTCTGCCTGTTACACAACTGAAAAAAGTCACATCCGATGAAATGCGAATGCCGCTTTCAACTGCAAATGTCGATATCTGGGGTCGTGATATCGAAAATAGTAAATGGGTGTTTGCCACCGGCGATGCGGATGGCACCTGTGTCTGGACAAAGCGTGGCCCCTTACCCATGACTGATATCAAAACCGGCAAACGGTCAGCGATGTTGCCGCTGGGCCTTCATAATGAAGATGGTACGCCCTTTATGGGGGATGCGCGCAATGTGCTGGTGTCAATCCTCGAGCGTTATTATGCACAGGGCATGACGCCGGTTGCGGGTGTCGAGCTGGAATTTTATCTTGCTTCGGCACGCAAGGCCCCGGCAGATATACCCGTGACGCCATCATCGCCAATGAATGGTGCCTCATCTATGCGCGAGGCGGTGTTGGCGGTCGATGAACTTAATGACTATGATGCTTTTCTGACAGATTTATATGCGGCATGCGCGGCACAGAATGTTGCGGTCGATGCCGCCACTAGCGAAAGTGGCCAGGGGCAGTTTGAAGTGACGCTGGCGCATCAAAGCGATCTGTTGAAAGTGGCTGATGATGCGATGTTATTCAAACATATTGCCAAATATGTGGCACGCCAGCACGGTATGGCGGCCAGCTTTATGGCCAAGCCTTATGCCGAACGCCCGGGAAGCGGCTTGCATGTCCATATCAGCTTACTGGATGATGAAGGGCGTAATCTGTTTGACGATGGGGGCGCGTCGGGAAGTGATATGATGCGCGATGCCATTGGAGGCCTGTTGGCACATATGGCTGACGCTATGCTTATTTTTGCACCGCATATGAATTCCTATCGTCGGCTGGCGCTGGAAATGCATGCGCCAGTGGTGATATCCTGGGGCTATGAAAACCGGACTGTCGCGGTGCGTGTGCCGCATGGGTCAGGCGCGGCGCGGCGGATTGAACATCGTGTTGCCGGTGCTGATAGTAATCCCTATCTGATGCTGGCGATCATTCTGGCAACAGCCATGCAAGGCATGCAGGATAAAACAGACCCGGGCTCGCCGATTGCCGATAACGCCTATGCGCATGATTTGCCGCGTTTACCTGATAATTGGCAGGCAGCAATCGAAAGGTTTGAAACTAGCCCTATCATACACAGCCTTTTGCCAGCTACCTGCCAGCAGATGTTTGTTGATTGCAAGAAACAGGAATATAGAGAATTCCAGCAACAAATCTCGCCGTTTGAATATTTTAGCTATCTTGATCAAGTCTAGGATTATGCACCAATATCCGATCAATTTGTTGAATTATGCCGCATAAAGTGGTTAGGATTAGGCAAAGACTGCCACTGGTTTTGTATCTATTTCGTGCACTAACGGTCTTTAATCAAAACAAGGGAGCTAATGATGAAGAAACTGTCTTTTATCTGTGTGATAGCCATGGCTGTGTCAACGCCGGTTTTTGCAGACGGGTCGCTGAATATCTATAACTGGTCGGATTATATTGGCGAAGATACGATTGCTAATTTCGAAGCAGAAACTGGCATTGATGTCACCTATGATATGTATGACTCGAATGAGGTTCTGGATGCCAAAATGATGGCAGGTTCATCTGGTTATGATCTGGTTGTCCCAACTGCCGATTTCCTCGTACGTGGCCGCGAAGCTGGCGTGTATCAGGATATGGATCTGTCACGCCTTAAAAATGCTAGTAATCAGGATCCGCAAATTCAAGGCCTAGCAGATCAAGCGATGGGTTCGAACGCGGCAGGTCTGGTCTATATGTGGGGTACAACAGGTGTAGCCTATAATGAAAAGATGATCGCTGACCGGCTTGGCGACGATGCACCTACTGATAGCTGGAGCCTGATCCTCGATCCGAAATATGCGTCCAAGCTTGAAGATTGTGGCATCGCCATTCTGGATGCACCTACCGATGTTTTACCAAACGTCATCGCCTATCTTGGCAAGGATGGCACCAGTAAAAACAAAGCTGATTTTGAAGCAGCAGGTGAAGTCTTGAATGCGGTGCAACCATATTTACGCTACATCCATTCCAGCCAGTCAATCAACGATATGGCCAATGGTGATCTATGTGCGGCGATTATGTGGTCGGGTGACGCCTTTCAGGCGGCAGCACGCGCCGAAGAAGCCGAAAACGGGCATATTATCAATTATGTCATTCCATCCGAGGGGACAAATATGTGGTTTGACGTTATGGCAATTCCGGCTGATGCCAAGAATCTGGATAACGCCTATAAATTCATTGATTACATGATGCGGGCTGATGTGGCTGCGGAAAATGTGAATTATGTCTGGTATGCCAGCGGTAATGCGGCGGCAAATCCGCAAATTGATCCCGAAATTCTGGAACATCCGGGCATCTATCCATCGGCTGAGGCACAAAAAAACCTGTTTGTTGTTCCCGTCTATGACGCCAAACTGGACCGTGTGGTGAACCGTGTCTGGTCACGCTTTGCATCAGGCGGCTGATAACTAACTGCTGATGTTATAATCTGATCTGATTCCCATCTTTGGCGTCGTGTATGCCGAAGGTGGGTGATCGGGTTGGTTCACACCTAAGAACAGGATGAGATTGGTCGATGGCTCCCTTTATCCGCCTGCAGAATGTCACTAAAAGTTTTGCTGATATCAATGCCGTGAATAACCTATCGCTGGATATCGAGCAGGGGGAATTATTTTGCCTGCTGGGTGCGTCTGGATGTGGAAAATCGACTTTGTTGCGGATGCTTGCCGGGTTTGAAACACCAACCTCCGGACGCATTGAAATTGATGGTCAGGATATGGTCGATGTATCGCCTGCTGACCGTCCTGTAAATATGATGTTTCAGAGCTATGCGTTGTTTCCGCATATGACGGTTGCCAATAATATTGCCTATGGTTTGCGCCGTGCCGGTATGCAGGGCGCCGAACTAGATGCGCGTGTTAATAGCCTCATAAAGCTTGTCCGGCTTGATGGGCTGGGATTGCGCAAACCGCATAAATTGTCAGGAGGTCAGCGCCAACGCGTTGCCCTTGCGCGTGCTTTGGCGCGTCAGCCAAAGTTACTACTACTTGACGAGCCTTTGGCGGCGCTGGATAAGAAATTACGCGAAGATACCCAGTTCGAGCTTGTTGATATTCAGGAAAAACTGGGTACAACATTTATTGTTGTGACACACGATCAAGAAGAAGCCATGACGCTGGCCACGCGGATTGGTATTATGGATCAGGGTTGCCTTGAACAGGTTGACGCGCCTCGCGTTCTGTATGAACGGCCAAAGAATAGTTTTGTGGCTAATTTTCTGGGCACGGCCACCTTTATCACAGGTACTGTTGCAAAAATCGATGGCCCATTCATTCATGTCGATGGGGCATGCCCGACAGTGGTATGTCTTGATCCACAGTCAGACCAGGTTATGCCTGAAACGGGTGCCGCAGTGACGCTTGCGATCCGGCCAGAAAAAATTCATCTGACCCGAGATGCTACTGGCCGAGATAATGAAAGCTCAGTCATTATTGAAGATATTGCCTATCTGGGCGTTGCTTCGAATTATCGGGTTAAACGCGATGATGGCTTGCTATTCAAACTGCAACAGACGCATAGCCAACGTAACGAGACACCGCTGGAATGGGAAGAAAAAGGCTTTGTGCATTTCGACCCTGCCGATGTGATCTTGCTTGAGGATTAGGCGATGGGCGCGTTCATAGCACGTTTTGGAAAGCGCCTTGTTGTTATTTTGCCGCTGACATGGCTGGCTATGTTTTTCCTGATGCCTTTGATTGAAACTGTGCAGGTTTCATTTACCACTGCCCGTCGTAGTGTACCGCCCTATGCCCCTTTATGGGGGTTTGAGGATGGTGTTTTTTTCACCAATTTCAATCTCGAAAATTACGCCTTGCTGTTTGAATATTGGCAGGATTATCTGGGGCCAGCGGGTAATTCGGTGCGGCTAGCCTTTTTTGCGACGCTTGTTTGTCTGCTTTTTGCCTATCCGATGGCTTGGTGGATAGCACGATCTGCCGCGCGTATGCGAACCATATTACTGGTTCTGGTCATGTTGCCTTTCTGGACGTCGAGCTTGTTGCGGCTGTATGCGCTGATTGGCCTTTTGAATCCCAACGGATTCATCAATAGCACGCTTATTTATATCGGCCTGATTGATCAGCCGATTGGCATGATGCAGACCGATTTTTCAATCTATATGGGTATGGTTCTGACCTATTTACCGCTGATGATTTTGCCACTTTACGCAACGATGGTGCGGCTTGACGGAGATTTGATCGAGGCAGCAGCCGATCTTGGCGGATCGCGCTTTCATATCTTTGCCACCGTCATTCTGCCTTTGACGATACCGGGTATCATCGCGGGAAGTCTGCTGGTGTTTATTCCTGCGGTTGGTGAATTTGTCGTGCCAGCTTTGCTTGGTGGCCCCGATCAGATGATGATCGGCAAAGTGCTATGGACCGAGTTTTTCCGCAATCGTGACTGGCCAGTGGCGGCATCGCTTGCCATGTTGCTGATTGCCATTCTGACTGTGCCGATTATCTATGCGCGTTATCAGGATGGTCGTCAGGATGATGCCGAAACGCATAAGCTGGGGAACTCCGCGTCATGAAACAGGGCATTGGCTGGTTATCATTGACGCTGGGCGTGCTTGGCTTTGGGCTATTATATTTGCCCATAACAGTCATGATCGCCTATAGCTTTAACGCTGGAAAGCTGGTGTCTGTCTGGTCAGGGTTTTCAACCAAATGGTATGCCAGTCTGCTGCATAATGACCAGTTGCTCTCGGCCTTTGGAAAGTCACTCTGGGTCGCTTTCTGGGCCGCGAACATATCAACTATTTTCGGTATTTTAATTGCCATTGCATTTGTCCGTCTGGGCAATTTTCGCTTTCGTCTGGGGTTGAGCGCGCTGGCAAGTGCACCTCTGGTCATGCCGGAAGTGGTGACTGGCCTGTCGATGCTGTTGCTATTCATTGCGATGGAATCGATGTTTGGCTGGCCAGCAGGGCGCGGGATCGACACGATCATCATAGCCCATGCCACGTTCGGTATGTGTTTTGCTGCTGTTGTCATTCAGGCGCGGTTGCGCGATTTTGACCAGGCTCTGGAAGATGCCGCCTGTGATCTGGGCGCCCGCCAGCCTTATATCTTTTTGACAATCACCTTGCCGATCATTGCACCAGCGGTGGTCGCGGCATGGCTTCTGGCGTTCACGCTCAGCTTTGATGATCTGGTGATTGCCAGCTTTGTCAGTGGCCCCGGAAGTTCGACTTTGCCGATTGTTGTTTTTGCAAAAGTGCGCCTTGGTGTAACCCCTGAAATTAATGCCCTGGCCACAATGATGATTGCTGTTGTTGCCATCAGCGTGATTAGTGCCAGTATCATTATGCATCGACGGCTTGCCAATAAAACGGAATAAGGATGCGTATGGCCAGGCCGATGAATGGATTTACAGGAGCAGACTATGAATGATGAAAAAGGTGATCAGGCGTTTCGCGTTACCACCGAAACCGAAATGTGGCCGGAAATGACCTATGCTGGCGCGCTCAGTTTTTTGCGGCGAAAATATAGCCGGTCATTGGACGGTGTGGATGTTGTTGTCAGCGGCATCCCCTATGATAATGCTGTTACCTATCGCTCGGGATGCCGGCTTGGCCCGCGCGCGATCCGGGCAGGCGGCGTACAGCTATCCGAGTTGAAACATTTTCCCTATGGCTTTGATCCGTTCGAGACATTGTCGGTGATCGATTATGGTGATTGTTACCTTGATCCGCATATGCCGCTGACGATTTTTGATGCGATCGAAGCCCACGCTGATCATATTCTGGCATCAGGTGCCAAAATGCTCAGCTTTGGTGGCGATCATTCGGTGGCCTACCCTTTGTTAAAGGCGCATGCCAAAATACACGGCCCGATCACGCTGGTGCAATTTGATGCGCATTGCGATACATGGCCGGATGATGGTGTGCGCTTTGATCATGGCACCATGTTTGACCGGGCGGTGAATGAAGGCGTTGTTGACGCCAGCACATCAACACAGGTTGGTTTGCGTACCTATAATGACAGTGATTGCGGTTTTGAGATTCTGACCAGCCCATGGATTCATCGAAATGGCATTGATGCTGCGATTGAGATTGTCAACGAACGTGCTGGGGATAATCCGGTCTATCTGTCATTTGACATTGATGGGCTTGATCCGGCCTTTGCACCAGGAACAGGAACGCCGGTTTCGGGCGGGCTGGCCAGCTGGCAGGGGATGGAATTTATCCGGGGTCTGGAACCGCTGAATCTGGTGGGCATGGATCTGGTCGAGGTTGCCCCCGCCTATGATCATGCCGAAATCACCGCGATTGCGGCGGCAACGATGGCTTTTAACTGGCTTGCCGTTCTGGCCAAAAAACAAGGTGCGGCAACGCATCCGGTTGGGCGCCTGTGATTATATCCTGTCGTTGCCTAGAGTTTTAATCGGTCGCGCAGTTTGTACCATGCCATACCTAGTGCCAGCGCTGGTGTCCGGAAAATGCCGCCCGGGAAGGGCAGATGTTTGAGTTGCGTCATCACGTCAAAAACGGCGCCATTGCCGCTGATGGCATCGGCAATGATATGGCCTGCCTGTCCAGTCAGGGCGACGCCGTGCCCCGAAAAGCCCTGTACGAAATAGACATCATCGTTGGTGCGGCCAAAATGCGGAATGCGGTTCACCGTAATGCCGATCTTGCCTGACCATATCTGTTCAATATCAGCGCCAGCCAGCATCGGGAAAACAGCTTCCATGCGATGGCGCAAATCACGTTCCAGATTGCCGATCTGAACATTTGTATAGCTGGCGCGCCCTCCAAAGATCATCCGGCCATTGGCGTCAATCCGGTAATAATTGAGGGCGGCATTGCAATCGGATACCGCCACGCCGGTGGGTAAAATTGCCTTTATCATATTATCCGATAGGGGCTTTGTGGCCAGAATTGACGAGGTTACCTGTGCTAGTCTGCGGCGCATATGGGGTAATGCGAGGTCCCCAAGATAAGCATTACCGCATAGGACAATGATCCTGGGCTGGATCGTTTTGCCATCAGCCGTGGTGAGGAATTTTTCCGGTTTCGTGACAAGCCTTGTGATTGGTGTGTTTTCATAAATCCGTGCCCCTGCCGCCTGTGCCGCAGTGGCTAGCCCCAGCAGATATTTCAGGGGCTGGATATGCCCGCAACCGCTGTCATGTAAAGCGCCTACATAGGCGTCTGAACCAATATGTTTGGCTAGCGCATTCGGATTGTCGAGACGTGTGAAATGATCATATCCGCGTGCTTCCCATTCAGTCTGCATTATGTCCAGATCGCGCATTTGCCCTTTATGCAAGGCAGCGTGCAGATAGCCAAACCGCAAGTCACAATCGATATCATAGTCAGCTACATTCTTTGTGAGCAGATCGACTGCGCCCATGCCCGCCTGCCACGCAAGATCGGCATCGCTTGGTGAGACTTGTCGGCTAATATGGTGAAAATCATTTGGCCAGCCCTGACACACATGGCCACCATTTCGCCCTGAACCGCCTGTGCCAAGGCTATACGCTTCACATAGGGCAACGTCATATCCACGCTTGGCTAGGGTCAATGCTGTTGAAACGCCGGTAAGGCCACCGCCAATAATGGCGACATCACAAACCAGATCTGTATCCAGCCGTGGATTGATTTTACGTGCGCCCGTTTCATGTGCATAGATTGAGTCGAGTATCGTCATCTATGATATGACCCCATGATATTTGTTAAGGTGACATTTGTTAAGCTGTTATGATTGCTTATGAATTTTATCCAGCGTAATGTTATCTTAACGTAATCTGGACGCCATGGTGAACGCAAGTGTCTAAACAGCATCATGTATATACCGTTGATGGATTATGTGACATCTACAACATGCATTCAGGTGACTGATGAAAATAGATAATTCGACTTCCAGCACGTGGCAACAGATGGATGCGGCGCATCATCTTGCCCCATTTACCGATTATGCCGAGATCCGTGAACATGGCGCGCGCGTGATCACCCATGCTGATGGCCATTATATTTATGACGGTGATGGCAATATGATACTTGATGCCATGGCAGGGTTGTGGTGTGTGAATGTTGGCTATGGACAGCAAAGCCTGGTTGATGCTGCCACAGAGCAAATGCGCATACTTCCCTATTATAATAATTTTTTCAAAACGACAAACCAGCCTGTTGCGGCCTTGTCACAGCGACTTGCCGAGATCACGCCAGATGGGTTGAATAATGTTTTTTATGCCAATTCGGGTTCCGAGGCGAATGATACGATCATCCGTATGGTGCGGCATTTCTGGGCGCTGGAGGGCAAGCCTGCCAAGCGCAAGATCATTGGTCGCACCTATGGTTATCATGGCAGTACGGTTATGGCGGCAAGTATGGGCGGTATGGTGGATATGCACCGCCAGGCCGCCGATCAGCCTGATTTTGAACATATCCGTCCACCTTATGCCTTTTTGTATCAGGGGAATAGTGATGAGGCTGAATTTGCGGCACATTCGGCATCGCTGCTGGAAGACAAGATTGTCGAAGTTGGTGCAGATAATGTTGCGGCCTTTATCGCCGAGCCGATCCAAGGTGCGGGCGGTGTGATTATTCCACCGGCAGGTTATTTTGATCATATACAGGCTATTTGTAAGCGGCATGATATTCTGTTTATCGCCGATGAGGTGATCACTGGTTTTGGACGCACGGGTCACTGGTTTGCCAGTCAGGCCATGGGGCTTGCCCCTGATATGATGACATTGGCCAAGGGTCTGACATCGGGTTATGTGCCAATGTCGGCGGTCATGGTTGGTGATCGTGTTGCGCAGCGTCTGATCGCGGATGGCGGTGAATTCTATCATGGCTTTACATATTCGGGGCATCCGGTGGCATCGGCGGTGGCGCTGGCTAATCTTGATTTGATTGAAGAGCTTGGTCTGGTGACGCGAGTTCGCGATGAAACCGGGCCCTATCTGGCATCTGCTTTGGCACGCCTTGCCGATCATCCGATTGTCGGTGAGGTGCGCTCTTATGGCATGCTTGGCGCGATCGAACTTGTCAAAAGTAAGGATGGCCCTACGCTGTTTGAAGATGTTGGCAAGGCTGGTGCGCTGTGCCGCGATCATGCGATTGCGCATGGCATGATGATGCGGGCTGTACGTGATGGCATGATCATGTCACCGCCGCTAACCTTTACAACACAAGATATTGACAAGATGGTCGATATTGTCACCCTTGCACTGGATAAAACCGCCGCGGATCTGGGAATTACCTGATCCAGCATGGTTTGATATGATTTGCGGCAGACAAAATTAGATCGCAGGAGATCTTATGAGTTTTGACATGAAAAACTGGCTGAAAGAACAGTCAATCACCGAAGTTGAATGTCTGGTAAGTGATATTTCAGGTATCCCGCGTGGTAAAATCCTGCCGGTTCAGAAATTTGTTTCGGCGCTGGAAACAGGCGGATTACGGTTGCCAGAATATGTATTCGGGCAGTCAGTGACAGGTGAATATCATGATAGCGAAGTGCTGAATGAAATTGGCAGTGATGTCATTCTGATTCCTGACCAATCAACATGCCGGCTTGTGCCATGGTATAGCGAGCCAACAGCACAGGTGATCCATGATGCGACAAATACCGACGGAGATGAGGTTGCTTTTGCGCCGCGGGCGGTATTAAAGAATGTGCTTGGACTGTTTGAGAAAGCAGGTCTTGAGCCGGTTGTTGCGCCTGAGCTGGAATTTTTTCTTGTCGAACAAAGCGCCGATGCGAATAACCCGCTGGTCACCCCAACGGGGCGTTCAGGGCGTGCTGAAAAAGCCAAACAGGCCTATGGCATTGATGCGGTAAATGAATTTGATCCGCTTTTTGAAGAAATCTATGATCATTGTGAAGCGCAAGGCCTCGATGTTGACACATTGAGCCATGAATCCGGTGCCGCACAGATGGAAATAAATTTCAATCATGGCGATGCGCTGGAATTGGCAGACCAAGCGTTTCTGTTCAAGCGCACAGTGCGCCAGACCGCGCTTAACCACAATGTTCACGCGACGTTCATGGCCAAACCTATGCAGGATCAGCCTGGCAGTTCGATGCATATTCACAGCTCGATCAAGAATAAGAAAACAGGCAAAAATATTTTTGTGAATGATGATGGGTCAGATAGTGATGCCTTTTATCACGCTTTGGCTGGCATGCAGCGTTATCTTGTCGGGGCGATGGCGCTAATGGCGCCTTATGTGAATTCCTATAGGCGGCGAACGGGTGCCGAGGACTCGCCAGCCAATCTGGCATGGGGCGTCGATAACCGTACTGTTGGTTTGCGCGTGCCTTTCGGTGGGCAGTCAAGCCGACGGATCGAAAACCGTATTCCGGGTGCCGATGCGAATCCGTATCTGGCGATTGCGGCGACGCTGGCGGCTATCTGGCTTGGTTTGCAGGAAGAAAGGCGGCCGACAAAGCCGCGTAATGTCAGCGCCGAAGGGCTTGAAACGCTACCTAAGAATCTGGATGTTGCACTTGATGTACTGGAAAAGGCCAAGGCACTGCATCCGGTGCTTGGTGAAGAATTTGTCAAATTATTTGTTGAGGTCAAACGTGCCGAAGCTGACGAATTTCTGGAAGTTATCAGCCCGTGGGAACGCGAATATCTATTGCTGAATGTCTAGGGTTGTGGGCATCCTGCCCCTGCCAGATATTTACCGTTACATGTTGAGTTAAGTGAGCCATGACCATGCAGACCAGATTGACAATTCGCCGCCCTGATGACTGGCATCTGCACCTGCGTGATGGTGATATGCTACAGGCGGTGATCGCGGATACAACACGGCATTTTGGCCGCGCGATCATTATGCCCAATCTGGTGCCGCCTGTGGTGACAGCAAAAGATGCGGCGGCCTATCGCGACCGTATTATGGCAGCTTGTCCTCTTCACGCCGATTTTGCGCCCTTGATGACGCTGTATCTGACGGAAACAACTGATGCCGATGATGTGGCGCTGGCGGCCGAAGCAGGTCTTGTACATGCGGTCAAATTATATCCGGCAGGTGCCACCACCAATTCGGCATCGGGCGTTCGTGATTTTGACAAGGTGATACCGGTGCTGGAACGCATGGCTGAAATTGGTCTGCCGCTATGTGTGCATGGCGAGGTGACCGATAAGGATGTTGATATATTTGATCGTGAGGCAGTCTTTATCGAGCGTGTGCTGATACCGCTGCGTGTGCGGGTGCCGGCATTGCGTGTCGTGTTTGAACATGTAACCACAAGTGATGGCGTCGATTATGTGACTGGCGGCGGTGACAATATCGCCGCCACAATCACAACGCATCATCTGTTCATCAACCGGAATGATATTCTGGTCGGCGGGATACGCCCACATAATTATTGTCTGCCGGTGGCCAAGCGTGAATCACATCGGCGCGCCCTTGTCAGTGCCGCCACGTCAGGCGCAGCTTCATTCTTTTTAGGGACGGATAGCGCGCCGCATCTGGATGCGGCCAAATTATCGGCTTGTGGCTGTGCTGGGATCTATACCGCGCCTAATACGATGTCATGCCTTGCCCATATTTTTGATCAGGCAGATGCGCTGGCGAATCTTGAGGCTTTCACTTCGCTGAATGGCCCGGCCTTTTACCGGCTTCCCCCTAATGACACAAAAATTAATCTGATACGCCGTGATCATCCGGTGACCTACCCGCAAGCGCGCAAGACACCCGACGGCGATGTTACTATTTTTGATTGCGGGGTGCCGCTATATTGGGATGTTGAAACAACGGAATAGATGCTGGGTAATTTACAGTTTGCTTTCCCTGATGCCGTGATTCGGCCGCATCGATTTATCGGCGCGTGCTTCACGATGGGTGATATAGGCGGTTGATAGAAAGATCACCGCACCACCTATCCATGTCCATATATCCGGCACTTCGCTGAAAATGAACCATGCAACCACGGCAGCAAAAGGCAGCTTCACGAATTCGAGATGTTGCAAGCTGGTTATTTCGACAAGTCCACAAGCGCGGGTAAAGCAGATATGCGCAATTGTTGCCGCCAAGGTCAGGCAAATCAAAAGCACCCATCCCTCCATATCAGGCCATTGCCAGACAAAGTAGGCGGGCACAAAGGATATTGGTGCCTGAATAACAACCATCCACAGAACTATGGCATTTACCGACTCGGTTTCGGTCATCTTTTTCACTAACAGGCTAGCACCGGCAATACATAATGACCCAACAAGTGCCAGCATGGCACCAAGTGATACTTCGCTTATGCCAGGTTGTAGAATAAGCAAAGCGCCAAAAAATCCAATAATGATCGCAATGATCCGCCGAATACGGATGATTTCGCCCAGAAACATAGCGGCCCCAAGCGTGATAAAGAGTGGACAGGTAAAATTAAGCGCCGTTACTTCGGCAAGTGGAATTAATGTCACCGCGGTAAAGCCGGCAGCCATGCCAATAAAATTGACGATGCCCCGATATATAAAAAGGCGTGGGCGTACCATTTTGATGGTCTTGATGCCGGATCGCAAAATGAGAGGCAAAAGACATAATGCCCCAAGGAAATTACGAAAAAACACCACCTCCATGACCGGAATTGTTTGCGACGACAAACGGATAAATACCCCCATGACGGTGAACAGCAACATGGCCGCAAGCATCAGTAATGTTGCCTGCCATTCGGTCGATAGTCGGTTAAAGGCGTGCATCGAAGCCCGCTTTCTGAAGGATGAATGAGTCGTGTCTCACCATTCTATCGCTAATTGGTACTTTGACAAAGCGCTAAGCTATGGTGAAGATGAATAGGTTTTAATCTTATGTTTGGAATCTGGTTTGGAACGGACATCGGTAATAGCGCCATTGCAATATATTGCCGCACGCGGGGCGGTGGCAGAATTTGTCGCGTCACAGGCAGGTGGGGCGGCCGCAACGCATCCGGGCGAATATAATATCGTCGATGTCGAGATTGCAAATGGGCGCGGCCAGAATTTCAGCATTGACCGTGAAGGGTTTCAACTGGTTGCCCAGCCAAGTGCGGTCAGCGATTTTTATGACGATCTGTTGATCAGTGATATTTATGAGGCCGAAGTCAAGGCATTGATAAAGTCGGTGACAGGCGCAGATCAAGTGCATATTTTTGATCACACACGGCGCGCAGCAACCGACAGTTTGCGCAAGGCGGTTAAATCGCGCGAACCAGCATCGGTTATCCATAATGACTATACAGATTTTTCCGCGATCCAGCGCCTGCGTGACCTTTTGCCCGATCAGGCTGAAGACCGGCTACAGAAACGGTTTGCAATCGTCAATGTCTGGCGGTCAATCCATGGCACAGTTGAAACCTTTCCCATGGCTTTTTGCGACTCAACAAGCGTTGTGATTGATGATCTGGTAGCTGTCAAACGGTTATCGAATGACCGCATTGGTGAAATTCAATATGCCTTGCACAACCCCAATCATCGCTGGTTTTACTTTCCAGCGATGAAGATGGATGAGGCAGCGTTAATCAAAACCTATGACTCGGCAACTGATGGCAGGGCGCGCTTTACCATCCATAGTGCCTTTGATGATCCATCGGCGGCGGCTGATGCTGCCCCACGCCAAAGTATCGAGACACGTTGTTTCGTATTCTTTTGACATTACATATGAATAAGCACTGATGCAGTTTTGTTTTGGAAAGAGTTACTATGGCGTCATCTATCATTATCCATTGGTTCCGCCAAGATTTGCGTCTGGCCGATAATCCGTCTTTGGTTGCGGCGGCGCAGGCTGGTGATGTGTTGCCGCTTTTTATCCTTGATGATGACAATGCAGGTGATCACAAAACAGGTGCCGCCGGACGGAGTTGGCTTCATCATGCGCTGAACGCGTTAAATATGTCACTGGATGGTAAATTATGTGTGATGCGTGGCGATCCTGTCGATATCATCCCCAAACTTGTTGCCAAGGTCGGGGCATCGGGCGTGTTCTGGAACCGCTGTTATGAACCATGGCGCATCGCCCGCGACAAAATGTTAAAGACCAATTTGACCAATAATAATATTCAGGTTGAGAGCTTTAACGGGTCGTTATTATGGGAGCCATGGACAGTTTTGAAAGGTGATGGCACACCGTATCGCGTCTTTACGCCTTTTTACCGGCGGGGGTGCCTTAATGCAGCCCCACCGCGTTTACCGCTAGCCAGACCCGACGCCATGCAGTTGGTTGCTGATCCCGAGTCGTCTATGTCGATTGATGCGCTTAATTTGCTTCCGGATCATGATTGGGGCGCGAAAATGGCTTCCCATTGGCAGATTGGTGAGGCAGCCGCAATGACCCGTCTGCATGATTTTGTCGAAGGGGGACTCAATGGCTATAAGGATGGTCGCAATTTTCCAGCACGTCCACATACGTCGAGGCTGTCAGCGCATCTGCATTGGGGGGAAATTTCGCCGAATATGGCGTGGTATGCGGCCATTGAAAAGCGCGATCAAGCTGGCTTTGATAATGATATAGATGTGTTCCTGTCCGAACTTGGCTGGCGCGAATTTTCGCATTCTCTATTATATCATTTTCCACATTTACCAAGACAGAATTTGCAACCCAAATTTGACAGTTTTCCATGGCAAAGCGATGACAATGCTTTGCGCGCGTGGCAACAGGGCAAAACCGGATATCCCATCATTGATGCTGGCATGCGCGAATTATGGGAAACAGGTTATATGCATAATCGGGTGCGGATGATTGTCGGGTCATTTCTGGTCAAAAATCTGCTATTGCATTGGCATCATGGTGAAGCATGGTTCTGGGATTGTCTGGTTGATGCCGATCTTGCCAATAACAGTGCTGGCTGGCAATGGATTGCCGGATGTGGCGCTGATGCGGCACCTTATTTCCGGGTTTTCAATCCGATCACGCAAGGCACTAAATTTGACGCTGATGGCAGTTATACCCGCCGGTTTGTGCCAGAGTTGGCCACCTTGCCAAACAAATATCTTTTCAGTCCGTGGGAAGCCCCCGCGCTTGAATTACAGGCTGCCGGTATAACGCTTGGAAAGGACTATCCAAACCCCATTGTCGATGTGAAGCGGTCGCGTGAAGCGGCGCTGGCGGCCTTTGCCACGACACGAGTCGAGCCATGAGTAGAGAGGTTTCGTGATGGCAGATACGAGTGGCGCACTTCGACTGGTTCTGGCAGACCAGTTGACGCATGATCTTGCCAGCTTGTGCGATATCAATATGGCTGATGATGTGGTGATGTTGTGCGAAGTGCAGGATGAAGTCACCTATGTCCGGCACCACAAGCGCAAGGTCGCTTTTCTGTTTTCAGCGATGCGCCATTTTGCCGAAGAATTGCGCCGAAAGGGCATCACAGTTCATTATGTAACCCTTGATGATTCCAAAAATACAGGCAGTTTTACCAGTGAGGTTGGCCGGGCAATCACCTTGTTCGCTCCGGATCGACTCATTCTAACCGAACCTGGAGAATATCGCGTGCGTGCGGCTATGGATGAATGGCGGCAGGTGCTGGATGTCGATGTCGAGATCCGAGATGATGACCGGTTCTTGTGCACGCATGACGAATTTAGCATCTGGGCTGAAGGGCGCAAACAATTACGGATGGATTTTTTCTATCGGGACATGCGGCGGCGTTTTGACATTCTGATGCAGGGTGATACCCCGATTGGCGATAAGTGGAATTATGATGCCGATAACCGTGAGTCACCCGACCTTACGCAGGTAGTGCCAGCCCCCTATCGATGTCCGCCAGATGACATTACCAAAGAGGTGTTGACGCTTGTGGCGGCGCGATGTGCGGATCATTTTGGCAGTCTTGAAGATTTCGACTTTGCCGTAACGCGAAAAGGCGCGCTTGAAGTGCTGGCAAAATTCATTGATGAACGCTTGCCTTTATTTGGCAAATTTCAGGATGCGATGATTGAGGATGAGCCATGGATGTATCACAGCCATATCGGTTTTTACCTGAATGCGGGATTGCTGACGCCGCTGGAAGTCATCAAAGCTGTCGAGCAGGAATATCATAACGGTAATGCGCCACTAAATGCGGTCGAAGGATTTATCCGCCAGATTTTGGGATGGCGGGAATTTATACGCGGTATTTACTGGCTGAAAATGCCAGGTTATGCGGCGCTGAATTACCTTGAAGCATCCCGGCCTTTGCCAGCGTTATTCTGGACCGGGGACACGCGGATGAACTGCATGCGGCAATCGATTTCCCAGACCGCGCGTTATGCCTATGCGCATCATATCCAGAGGTTGATGGTGCTTGGAAATTTTGCCCTGCTGACGGGACTTGATCCGGTCATGGTCAATGAATGGTATCTGGTTGTATATGCTGATGCTTATGAATGGGTGGAATTACCAAATGTATCGGGCATGGTATTATTTGCCGATGGCGGCTATCTGGCCAGCAAGCCCTATGCGGCAGGGGGTGCTTATATTAACCGGATGTCAAACTACTGCAAAAATTGCGTGTATAAAGTGACCGCAAAGTCAGGCAAGGAGGCCTGTCCGTTTAATTATCTATATTGGGATTTTCTGGCGCGAAATCGTGAAAAACTGGGGAATAATGCTCGTCTTGGTATGATGTATCGCAGTCTTGATAAGATGGCTGATGAAAAGATCACACAAGTCAAAGCTGATGCGTTAGATTTTTTTGCCGATCTGGATAAGGGCGTCGTTTAAATTAGGAGAGGATAGAAAGCATGCGTCGAAATAAAGCTACATTTACAAAGTTTATAGGCACAATGTCCCGGTTGCTCTGCACGCTTGCTGTGGCGGGTGCCGCCATGGTCGGGCTTTCATCATGTGCACAAAAGGATGTTGCCGAGTTTGCCGATCGCCAGCCAGCATTGATGCTAGAACAATTTTTTGACGGGCAAAGCATTGCTTATGGAATTTTTGAAGACCGTTTTGGTAATGTACGTCGTCAATTTCGGGTCAATCTGAATGGTCGGATCGATGGTAATGTTCTGACTCTGGATGAAGATTTTCTGTATGATGATGGCGAACGCGCAAACCGCATATGGACCATAGTCAATGATGGAAAAAATGCGGCTGGACATTATCAATATCAGGGCACAGCTGATGATATCACGGGTACCGCAACGGGTGTTGTGGCTGGCAATACGCTGAACTGGTCGTATGATGTGGTTCTGAATATGTCAGGTAACGATGTCGAGGTGCATTTTGACGATTGGATCTATAAACAGGACGAAGATGTTGCGATCAACCGCGCTTATATCAGTAAATATGGCATTGAAATCGGGTCAGTCACGATCGTATTTTTACGTGGACAGGCGGCAACCGCGGTTGGCCCGCTTGATCTTTCAAAATGGCCTGAATAGCCTTATGGGTATGATCTGTTCACTGGTTAGATTCGTCATTGCCAGTTTCTGTCGGGGCATGCGTGTTGGTATGGTGATACTGCTGACGGGGACGGCTACAATGGCTACAATGGCGGTAGCCGAACCATTAGGTACGCATGTGCCTGATGCCGAGATTGTCGGCGAAGCCCGGTTCAAGGTGTTTCTGTTTAAAATATATGATGCCACACTATATGCCCCGCAAGGCCGCTATGATCCAGATGGCGTATATGCGTTACGGTTGCGTTATCTCGTCGATGCTTCAAAAGCGCAAATTGTTAAACGCTCACTTGTTGAAATGGAACGTCAGACACAAGTTGATAAAGCACAGTTGCAAATTTGGAAAAAATTTCTGGACGCCAGTTTTCGCGATCTGAAAGATGGTGAAAGCGCAACGGCCATCCATAATCAGGATGGCAGCATCACCTTTTATCTGAATGATGTTGAGGGTGAAACGATCAAGGATGCCGATTTTGCCGATGCCTTTATGAATATCTGGCTTTCTGACAAAGCCCGTGATCTGGATTTTAGCCGAGCCTTGCGCGGTCTGGATAATCGATCATGAAGCTTGGCGCGTTTCTATTTGAAGTGCTACCTTTGCTTGGCTTTTTCATTGGATACAGTGTTTATGGTTTATTTGCTGCGGCGATGATTTCAGTGGGGTTGGGGGCGCTGGTATTGCTTGTGGCCTGGTTTCAAGAACGGCGTGTTGCCCGCTTTCCTCTTTTTTCATTACTGCTATCGGCGGGCTTTACATGGGCGGCGATAGCGCTTGATGCTGATATTTTTATCAAGATGCAGCCGACCTTGTTCAATGGTCTGTTTGCGGCAGTTTTACTGGGTGGGTTGATCATGCGGCGTGCCATGATGCGTGAGTTTTTTCAGCATCAATTTGCACTTGATGATGCCACATGGTTCACCCTTAGCCTTCGATGGGGGTTGTTTTTCCTTGGCCTTGCACTGGCCAATGAATATGTCTGGCGTGGTTTTGATGAGGCCGAGTGGGTGTTCTATAAAACCTTCATTGCCGCGCCAGCCAGCGCATTGTTTATGCTGGCACAATTACCCATAACCTTACGGGGTCTTGCAAGGGTACGCGAAGATTCTAGTAATCAATAGGCGACCCATCATAAGCAAAAAAGCCACCAGTATCGCTAGCATCCAAACCATCCATGACTCGCCACAGACAATCAGCGCTGTAAGCGGCGGTGAATAATTTATCGGCAGGGACATGTGCCTGAAACGGCTTTGACAAGGCCGTATCGACGGTGCCCGGATGCAAAGTCACAACACAGGCATGCGGGTTATAACGCGCCAATTCAATCGACATTGTGCGTAGCAGCTGATTTTGGGCAGCCTTGCTGGCCCGATAGGCGTACCACCCGCCCAGCCGATTATCCGAAATTGACCCGACGCGGGCAGATAGACTAGCGAAGATAGCCGGATGTTCGCCTTTGATTAGTGGCCATAATGCCTTGGCCAGCAATACCGGCCCCATCGCATTAATCTGGTAAGCATACAGCATGGCAGCACTATCAAGGTCGGCGATCCGCTTTTCAGGGCTAACGGTGGGATCGCGTAACACACCTGCCACCGAAATCACACGATCAAGCTGGTCGCTATGAGCGGCGACGGTCATGCCAGCTTTGGTAATGCTATCAGGATCAAGATAATCCATCGCCATCCAGGTGATATTGGCCGAGGGCGGCAGTTCTTTGAAACCGTCACTGTCTTCGGGGTTGCGGGCAGTGAGGAACATGTGCCAGTCATCGCCCTGCTGTAATGCGAAAGCATGTCTGGCAAAAGCCAGCCCGATACCGCGTCCGGCTCCTTGAATAAAAATCTTCATGAAACTCTTTTCTAGCAATCAATGATAACCGATAGCATAAGCCAAACATTGCATTTTGGTAAAATACTTCCCATCTCATAGCTATGGGGGACATAGTTGAAATGGGAGTAATGTGCTTATGATCAAGTTTTTCAGACTATTTCTTTTCATTATGCTTGGCTGTTTCGGTGCGCTGGCTTCAGCTAGCGGCACCGAAGTGGTTGCGCCAAATCCCGATATTGCTCCGCAGGAAGTTGTCGATATACAGCTAACCGGATTGCAGAATAATGATAATCCGGAACGGGATTTTGGTATTCGCCAGACATGGGCCTTTGCGCATCCGGGAAACCGGCGCATGACAGGGCCATATCCACGCTTTGCCCAGATGATCCGGAGCCCGTCCTATATCGAGATGATTGACCATGCTAGTCATTCTATTTCGCTGGCCAAGCAAGGTGAGGGATGGCAGCAATTTGACGTGCTGATGGAAACCAAGGGCGGCAATGTGCTGTTCTTTTCGTGGGTAGTTGAAAAGGTGACCGAAGGTGAATGTAAGGGGTGCTGGATGACCACCGCCGTATCAGCACCAAGCCCCGCAGGTCAGGGAAGCTAACCACATCATTATGCTGTTAACCTTGAGCTAGTCGGGCATCAATTTCAGCCCGGCTGGGCATGGAATTTGCGGCACCGGCGCGGGTGACTGAAATGCCCGCCGCTGCGCATCCGAATTTGACAGCATCAACAGGCGTCATGCCTTCGGCAAGGGCGGCGGCGAAGCTGCCATTAAAGGAATCACCAGCACCAGTGGTTTCAATCACCTTGCCTGACGACATGGCAGGCATATGTATTGTGGTGTCAGCGTCATGATAAAGCGCGCCATTTTCGCCAAGTGTGATAATGGCGGCGCCTGCACCAGACGCACGTAAAGCCTGAGCCGCATCTGTTGCGCTTGCAACTGAAGTGACTTTAATTCCGGTCAGGCCTTCGGCTTCGGTTTCATTGGGCGTTACGAAGTCACATAAAGCCAACATACCATCAGGAAGGTCAGCGGCAGGTGCCGGATTGAGCAATGTACGCACGCCTTTTTTCCGCGCCAGTTCCAGACCATACATTGCTACCTCAAGCGGCTGTTCAAGCTGGGTGATGAATATGTCAGCATTAGCAATCAGGTCTGCATTGCGGTCAATGTCGCTATTGTCAATCTCGCCAGCAACGCCCGGGGTGACAATGATCGCATTATTTCCGGTTTCGGCCTCGATGAAAATGCAGGCAGCGCCTGTGTAGCTGTTATCATGTTGGGTGATTGCGGGTGTCACACCAGCCTTTTGCCAGACATCGATTGCCATATCGGCAAATGTATCCGTGCCTAGCCGCGTGATCATATGTGCGTTGGCGCCAGCCTTTGCCGCGGCAACAGCCTGATTTGACCCTTTGCCACCAGGACTAAGATTGAAGCTTTTACCCAAAATTGTTTCACCAAGCCGAGGAATACGCTCGGCGCGATAGGCCGTATCGGCCACAAAAATACCAAGAATAACAATGGATGACATATTGGTTCCCCAGTAAATGGATGCCGTATGATAATCTTTTGAAGCTAGCCTGTCTGAGGGGGTGACACAATCAATTAGCAAAAAATTTATGCACCGCGTCAGCCATCGCATGACCTAGTGTGATATGGCTTTCAGCATCAAAATGAACGCCATCAATTGGCGACACGGCAATATGCGCGCCAGCATCAAAATAGGGAACATCATGCTGTCTAGCCATGTTGGCAATAGTGCCCGATAGAGCATGCGCATTATCAATACTGTTTTCAAATATCTCGGCAAGACAGCCTGACTGCATAACGGGTGGTGGGCTCATCAGCAAGATATCCGGCGCCTGCTGGTTGATGCCGGAATCAGATGCCTTGATGGTCTCGACAATTTTGCCAATCGCCAAAGCAATTTCAGCTGCATTCACGCCAAAACGGTGTTGCAGATCATTGGTGCCCAGCATTATCACAATGACATCAAGCGGACGATGGGTTTCCAGTAAAGCCGGCAACATGCGGATTCCATTTTTATGTACGCCGTTAATCGGGTCATCATGCACCGTTGTACGCCCGGGATGACCTTCCTCGATCACTGTCCAATCAGGGGCTAGTATTGTTTGCATGACGGCAGGCCAGCGCACATCGATGCCAAACCGGCCTTGTGATGACAGGCTATCCATTGGCGGGGTGCCATGTGTATTGCTATCTCCAAAACAAAGCAATGATCGGGTCATGATGGGACACCTTTATGATTATGTGATGTTGTTACGTATAATGGCTAATCTGAGCCATGCGCCGTCTCGCGTCAATTATCTAGCTTGGCTAGTGTCCCAATTGATAGCCGTTTGTCCTTGCGCTTCGAGATAGCTATTGGTGCGCGAAAAGGGACGGCTGCCAAAAAAACCATTATAGGCCGAAAGCGGTGATGGATGCGCTGCGGTTAATATAAGATGACGATTGGCGTCAATCGTACGACCTTTTTCAGCGGCTTTGCGTCCCCAAAGGATAAAGACAAGATGTTCGCGGATGTCAGCCAGCTGGCTAATAGCCGCATCGGTAAAGGCCTCCCAGCCCTTGCCGTGATGCGATCCGGCTTTACCATCTTCGACCGTGAGACAGTTATTCAGCAAAAGCACACCTTGCTGCGCCCAGCTTTCAAGATTGCCATGTAAAGGAGTTGGACAGCCAATATCGGAAACAAGCTCTTTGAAAATATTGCGTAATGATGGAGGTGTTTTAACGCCCTGCGGCACTGAAAAACTCAGCCCATGCGCTTGTCTTGGGCCGTGATAGGGGTCCTGCCCGATAATAACGACTTTAACCGCATCAAAGGGTGTAAGGTCAAAAGCCATGAAGACCGACTCAGGGGGCGGATATATGCTGATGCCGTTAGCTCGCTCGGTATCTAGAAATCGGAAAAGTTGCGTCATCTCTTTGCTGTTCATGACCGCGCCAAGATGATGATGCCAGCTTTGCTCAATATGCATAAATACCCCTTGAAACACGTCAATGTGATGGTACCAAAATAGCATATTTACTAGCTTATTGCAGGACAATGATATTGGTTATGGAGTAATAATAAGGGGGATACGCCATGAGAGGGGGGAGGTCTCTCATGGCTGGTATGTATGTAATTGTTGCAGGCGTCGGAAAGAAGACAAGATTTGTGAAAATATAATTATGAAATATAGAAAAATAATATAGAGTTTATGTCATGAGTCAGATTGAAGAAATACGTGCTTTTGTGACGGTTGTGGAAACAGGAAGCCTTACGCAGGCAGCGGAACGTCTTGGTATCGCTGTTTCTGCTGTAAGTCGTCGTCTGAAAGATTTGGAGCTTCGTCTTGGGGCGCCATTGATCCAGCGTTCGACGCGCCGTATGTATCTGAACGAGACAGGTCAAAGATTTTTCAGCCGTTGCCGTACTATTCTGGACGAGTTGGAAGCGGCGCAGCAGGAAGTCCAGAATACCGAAGGTATTTTGAGTGGTGTCTTGCGACTGAATGCGCCTTTATCATTTGGCATCACGCATATCACACCACTGATTACTGACTTCATGAAGGAAAACCCAGACGTGCGGATCGATATAGATCTGTCGGATAAACGCATTGATCTGATCGCCGAGGGATTTGATCTGGCGATACGTATTGGTGCGTTGCAGGATTCCAGCCTGATTGCCAAAAAAATATCAACCGCACGGCAGGTGCCTTGTGCATCGCCAGATTTTATTGCCAAACATGGTGCGCTAGACAATCCAGAAGCTCTCAATGATATGCCTGGGCTAATCTATGCAAATTCCCGAACACCATCGGATTGGACTTATGTAACACCCGAAGGTAAGGCAGGAACAGTGCATGTAAGCCAGCGTCTGTCGGCTACGAATGGTGATGTGTTGCGCGATGCGGCCATTGCCGGACTTGGTGTGGTTAATTTACCGACATTTCTGCTTTTTGAAGCCATTAATGATGGCACGCTGGTACCGTTGATGGCTGACCATGACTGGTCCGAGCTTGATATTTTTGCCGTTTATCCAAAAACAACAATCTTGCCGCGCCGGACGCGTGCATTCGTTGATTTTATGGCCTGGCGTTTTGATAAGAACCCGCATTGGAACCAGATCACGCCAAAAGCCTAAAATTTGCTAGGCAGTGATGTTGACAAATCTGTCGCCAGAGGCCAAGTCTTCGGCCTATGTTAAAGCTTCAGAACCTATTTTTTGCTATTGATGGCAAACCCCTGCTCGAAAATGCGTCGGCCACAATTCCGGCTGGCCATAAAGTGGGCATCGTCGGGCGTAATGGAACTGGCAAGACAAGCCTGTTCAGATTGATCCGAAATGAATGGGCGCTTGATTCAGGTAACATCGAATATCCAAGTTATTTTCGGG
Source organism: Candidatus Puniceispirillum marinum IMCC1322 (assembly GCF_000024465.1). Classification (NCBI taxonomy): domain Bacteria; kingdom Pseudomonadati; phylum Pseudomonadota; class Alphaproteobacteria; order Puniceispirillales (SeqCode); family Puniceispirillaceae (SeqCode); genus Puniceispirillum (SeqCode); species Puniceispirillum marinum (SeqCode). Next base: position 2,261,674 of record NC_014010.1, read on the forward strand.
TTGGTGGCGTTGATCAGGAAGCCCCCGCATCCAGCATTAGCCTTCTTGATACGGTTTTGGCGGCTGATCTGGAGCGCGATGCCTTACTTCGTGAAGCCGAAAGTGCAACGGACCCTATGCGGATTGCTGACATTCATATGCGCCTAACTGATATTGATGCGCATTCTGCCGAGTCACGGGCGGCGACAATTCTGGCTGGTCTTGGGTTTGATGCGGTGGCACAAGCACGTGCCTGTGCCGAATTTTCAGGTGGTTGGCGGATGCGGGTTGCGCTTGGTGCGGTGCTGTTTTCACAACCCGATCTGTTGCTTCTCGATGAGCCAACAAACTATTTGGATCTGGAAGGTGCCGTATGGCTGGAAACCTTTCTGGCCAAATATAGCAAAACCGTTTTGGTGATTTCGCATGATCGCGGTTTGCTGAATAGATCGGTGACCGGTATTTTGCATTTAACCGATCGTAAATTGACATATTACGGCGGCAGCTATGACCAGTTTGATGCCGAGCGCCGGTTGAAACTGGAACAACAGCAATCAATGAAACGTAAACAGGACGCCCAGCGTGCACATATCCAGAGTTTTGTTGATCGCTTCCGTTATAAAGCGTCCAAGGCTCGTCAGGCACAATCACGTCTGAAACAACTGGAAAAAATGCAACCTATTGCCGCCTTGTCGGAAAGTGCTGTATCCGAATTTCAGTTTCCGTCACCAACGCCACTCCCGCCGCCACTTATGGTGATCGAAAATGCGTCAGTTGGCTATGATGGCAAAGCTGTATTGCGTAAAATTGATATCCGGCTTGATCAGGATGACCGTATTGCTTTACTGGGCGCTAATGGCGAAGGCAAATCAACCCTGTCAAAATTAATTGCTGATCGGTTGGCGCCGCTTGAAGGTGATATTCAGAAATCAGGCAAGTTACGCATAGGTTTCTTTGCCCAGCATCAGTTGGATGAGCTGGTTCCAGGTGAAACGCCGTTCCAGCATATGGCGCGGTTGCGTCCGGATGAATTACCAACCAAATTACGCGGCCGTCTTGGGGCGGCAGGGATTGGCGCAGACATTGTCGAAAACCCGGTTGAACGTCTGTCAGGCGGCCAGAAAGCCCGATTGTTGATGGCTATGGCGGCAATTGATGCGCCGCATATATTGATCCTTGATGAGCCAACCAACCACCTTGACATAGAAAGCCGAGAAGCGCTTATCCATGCGCTGAATGATTATAACGGCGCGGTCATTCTAGTGAGCCATGATCCGCATCTGGTTGAAACGGTTGCTGATATCTTGTGGATTGTGCGCGATGGTGCGGTTGTGCCATTTGATGGTGATATGGATGATTATCGCAAATTGCTTTTGAAACAGCGATCGGGCAAAGGCAAAACGGCAAGGCACGACACGAACGCTCTTAAAACGGCAGATATAGACAGCCTGCCGCCAGCCCGGGCTTTATCCGGCAAAGAAAAGCGACAAAATACGGCGCAGGTTCGAAGCGCCATTACTAAAACCGAAAAGATGCTGGAAAAACTGACAAAACGGAAAGCTGATATTGAGCAGGAAATGGCAGAGCCCGGTTTCTTTGAGACGAAAAATCAAAGTCGGGCAGCTGATGCAGGTAAAATGCTTGCTGATGTGGATGAGGCCATAGCGCGGGGCGAAGAAGAATGGCTTTCATTACAGGAAACTCTGGCCATCGCACTCGAAGCATAAGCATGCACAATCCTGTTACCACTTTTGTAATTTAGCTATGTGGGCTTTGACCTCTGTTATTACTTGACCTTACGCTTGCGTCTCTAACTTTTAGTCAGGGGGGCTCTGCTGGCCACATAACAGAGGAGGATGAAATGCCAGCTCATCATAAAATTGACTATGTTGAATTTTCCGCAAGTGACATTCCGGCAAGCAAAGCTTTTTTTGAATGTGTCTTTGGCTGGATATTTGAAGATTTTGGTGCCGAATATGTTGCCTTTGCCAATGCCGGCATTGAAGGTGGTTTTTTTGCTAATAATGCCTATAGCCGCACCGAGCATGGTAGCGCACTGATTGTTCTATATAGCGACGATCTGGAGCAAAGCTATGCCGATATCGTGGCGGCGGGGGGGATCATTGCAAAACCGATTTTTGCGTTTCCGGGTGGCCGTCGGTTTCATTTTTTCGAGCCATCAGGCAATGAATTGGCAATCTGGTCGGACGTGTCGCGATAAAGGCTTTCGCCCGGTAAAAAAGTGGCGTTAGATAGCACCTTGTTTGTCTGGTGGATGCCAGATGACCGGGTGGTGAAAGGCGCGAACATACATGCAGTCAATGATCGATGTGATCCGTTTTGGTTTGCTATGTGCGATATGGCTGGTGGCTTTGATCCAGATTATTGCGGGTGAGCAAGCCACAGCTTTGAGTGATGTTGGCGTTATAATGTTTGTGATTTTCGGTCTTTTGACAGTGCCGAAGATGCGGCGTGACAGTTTTATAATTCTGCTGTTATTGGGATTTGTGGCATGGCTGTTACTCGATCATCTGCCGACAAGCGATGAATGGTTTGAAGCGGGACGAAGAATACTCATTTTTGCCGCGTTATTGCCAACCATGATCCTTGTCCGCGCGACAGCTGAGACCATGCCGTCGGTTCACAAGACCCAGCAAGCGTTGGCAACCTTACCGCCTGAGGCGTCATCAGGTGGCTTGCAAATGGCCGGCCATGTATTTGGTGGCGTTATCAATACGGGTGCCTTTGCGATGTTATCGGCGGCTTTGCCGCCTAACAGCGATATGCGGCGTCGGCGCATGGCTGCCGAGGCGGCGTTGCGGGGCATGGTGTCATCCTGTGTCTGGTCGCCCTTTTTTGTGGCCTTTGCCATCGGCCAGATATTTGTGCCGGTTGCGCAGTCATGGATTGCGATTGCGCTGGGCTTGGTCACGGCGATTATTTTTGCCTTGATAACGGTACCTTTGTTCAGTCAGCAATTCAGCTTTGCGCAACTACGGATGTCACTGGCATGTTTGCAACCGGTCAGTATGCGTTTGTTGGTTGTGTTGATGACCGTTATTGCGGCAGCGGTTATGTTTAATCTGACAGCTTTATCAACTGTTGTGATTGTGATGCCATGTCTGGTTGCGATCCAATTTGTGCGGCACCGAGCCAATATTCCCGTGATCATGACACAAACGCGGCACGCGATGACAAATATTGGTGATGATATAATTATTATTACGGTTGCCATGATTGTGGGTTTTTTCGCCACCCAGACCAATGTCCTGCAAACATTAGTGGCATCCTTTTATGTGGGGGTCATTCCGGGTTGGTTTGCCTTGATTGCGACACCGACTTTGATGATGATGGCATCGGTGGTGGGGGTGCATCCCGTTATAACAAGCACGGCGCTTTTAGCGATATTCAGTCGTGGTGGTGCCGATGTACAACCTGCCTTGCTCATGCAATCACATCTGATTGGGTGGGGCGCGGGAACAATGGCGTCAGTTGCATCTTTATCAGTGATCACCTGCGCTAGTTTGTATAATGTAACCTCGCGGGACTTGGTGTTGGGGTCAAATTTGCCAACAGCTTTCTGCTATGCTTTTGGTGGGGGAATCATTTTGGCACTGGTCAATATGTTTGTTTAACGGATAAACTATGAAGACGTAAAAGTTTCTGGCACGATGCCAGTGGTAAAGAGGTAATCAAGCCATGATTTTTAGACAACTTTTTGACAATGTGTCATCAACCTATACCTATTTGATCGCCAGCCGCAAAGGCGGTGAAGCGTTATTGATTGATCCGGTACTCGAAAAAACCGAGCATTATCTAACCTTGATGGAACAACTAGATCTCAAACTTGTTAAAGTTCTGGATACGCATGTTCATGCTGATCATATTACAGCGATGGGGGCTTTGCGGGACCGGACAAGCTGCGTGACTGTGATGGGTGAACAATCGCCGGTTGATGTTGTATCGATGCGCGTATCCGATGGCGATGCTGTAGATATCGAAGGGTTCAGTCTGACCGCGATGTACACACCTGGCCATACTGATGACAGTTATTGCTTTCGAACCGATGATAGGATTTTCACAGGCGATACCTTGTTGATTCGCGGAACTGGACGTACTGATTTTCAAAATGGTGATGCAGGGCGACAATATGACTCGCTATTTAATGGCGTTTTGAAACTGCCGGAATCGATGCTGGTCTATCCGGCGCATGATTATAAAGGTGATACGGTTTCAACACTTGGCGAAGAGATTGCCTATAACCCGCGTTTGCAGGTCAAGTCGCGTGAAGAATATATTGATGTGATGAACCAGCTCAATCTTCCCAATCCAAAAATGATGGATGTAGCGGTTCCTGAAAATATGAAAGTTGGCCTGAATTTAGAGCGACAAAGACAGGTGCCAACGATTGAAGCTGGCGCTTTGCTTGGCCGCGAGGTGGACAAGCTTATTCTTGTTGATCTGCGCGAGGATACTGAGCGCGCGCGGTTTGGCGTGATTCCGGATTCGATTCATGTCCCCTATGGTCAGCTTGAAATGCAACTTGCGACATTGGCGCAGACCGATGGCCGACCTGTGGTCTTTTATTGTGCGGTTGGTGAACGCTCAGCGATGGCGACGCGTCTTGCTCATGCCAATGGTATTGATCATTGTGCGCATGTGCCTGGTGGCTTTCAGGCATGGCAGTCTGTTGGCGGTGCTATCAAAGAGGTTTAGAAAATGCGGGCTGAGCACAGCAGAATAATGTCGCATTAACATTGCCGTGTGCAGACGAACAGGAGTCGTCAATGGGAAAAAATATAGCCGTTATAGGTGGTGGTATTGTTGGCGTTTGTTCGGCACTTGATCTGCAGCAAGCCGGGCATCACGTGACGCTTATCGATCGCAAGCAACCTGGTCGCGAGACCTCGTATGGGAATGCAGGCGTTCTATCAGAATCGTCGGTGCTGGTTATGAATAATCCCGTGCTGTTACGCAAACTTCCGGGCTTGTTGCGTAACCAAAGTACGGGGTTGCGTTACAATCCCTTATTCGTACTGAAACGGTTACCCTGGGTGCTTAAATTTCTGTCCTATTGTACCAAGTCGCACGCGAAGCACGCCGCCAAGGCGTTGCGTGCCTTGCAAGTGCTTTCACTTGGACATCATAAAGCATGGATTAATGAAGCAAATGTCACTCATTTGCTTCGCTATGCAGGCTGGATGAAACTGTTCCGCACGCAGAAAGGATTTGACGGATTTGCAGCGGAAATAGAAGCGATGCAGGAAACGGGTGTAAAATTCACCATTTATGAGCGTGAACAGATACGCCAACTTGAGCCCGGTTTAGAACCGATCTACGAAAAAGCCGTGCTGATGGATGAAACATGCGGCGTTTCCAGTCCCGCCGAATTGACCGATGCCTATATAGCCATGTTTATCGCCGCAGGTGGCACAGTTACAAAAGCCGATGTCACCGGTCTGGTGCCGCAAAATCCCGGATTTGAGGTGAAGCATAGCGAAGGCGCTTTGGTCTTTGACCAGGTTGTTGTGGCGGCAGGGCCATGGTCGGCAGATGTTGCAAAATGGCTTGGATATAATGTGCCGTTGGGTTGGGAACGGGGCTATCATATGCATCTTGAGCCTGGTGACGTGCCGCAGCTTGGCCGCGCCGCATATGATGTCGAGGGTGGCTTTGCTATAGCACCGATGCGCCAAGGTGTGCGGATTACCTCTGGCGTTGAATTTGAACATCGTGATGCCCCGCCAAATTATACACAAATCAGGAAGGCTGTCGCCGAAGCCCGCAAAATACATAAAATGAAGGGCGAGATTGATGCCGAGCCATGGATGGGTCGTCGCCCGACATTGATCGACTCACTCCCCATTGTCGGACCAGCACCGCGTCATAAAGGATTATGGTTCAATTTTGGGCATCAGCATCTAGGGCTGTCGATGGCGCCCGGTTCGGCCAAATTGATTACATCGATGATTGACGGTGGAACGCCGCCGATTGATGCAAGTCCCTATCGGGCTGATCGCTTTCCGGTTTAGCGTGGAGTCAATTATGGGTGTGGCAAAATCAGAACATGCCAGATCTGCCCTATTTGCGCACCAACCCCGCACATCCAGCTATGATGTGATCATTATCGGAGGCGCGATGCTGGGCTCATCAGTTGCCTGGTTTTTATCGCAAAATTCTGATTTCAACGGATCAGTGCTGGTCATCGAAAAGGATGCAAGCTATTCGATGTGTTCTACCGCGCACACAAATAGTTGTATGCGTCAGCAATTTTCCACCGAACTCAATATCCGTATTTCGCAGTTTGGTGCTGATTTTGTGCGCAATTTCCAAAGCTATATGGGGGATGATCCAGACATACCCGAATTAGCCTTTCAGACTTTTGGCTATATGTATTTGGCAGATAATCAAGGTTTTGCTGATATCTTGCGCGCCAATCAGAAAATTCAGCAGACATGCGGTGCGGGCACCAAAATCATGTCCCCTGACGCGATCGCCGAAGCTTACCCCTTTTATAAGCTGGATGACATTATCCTTGGCAGTCATAACCTTGTTGACGAAGGTTACTTTGATGGGCATTCGCTTTTTGACTGGTGGAAACGCAAAGCGCGCAAGAACGGTGTCGAATATATCGAGAATGAAGTGATCGGCATCGATGTCGAGGGTGAAAAAGTTATCGGCGTTAGGCTGGCATCTGGCGAGCAGATCAGTGCCGGCCATATTGTCAATGCGTCTGGCCCACGTGCCGTTTTGACGGCGCGAATGGCGGGGCTAAACCTGCCAGTGGAACCGCGTCGGCGCTATAGTTTTATTTTTGATGCTGAAACACGCCTTGACCGTGATTTGCCGCTAACCATTGATCCGTCAGGTGTGCATGTGCGATCGGACAGTGTCTATTATCTGGCTGGTTGTCCACCCGATCATGACACTGATGTTGATTATGATGATTTTGCAATGGATCACGACATATGGATTGATAAAGCATGGCCAGCGATAGCAAACCGTGTGCCTGCATTTGAAGCTGTTAAATTGATCAATAGCTGGGTTGGACATTATGCTTATAACAAGCTTGATCAGAACGCGATTATCGGCGCGCATCCTGAACGCCCAAATTTCATGTTTATCAATGGCTTTTCTGGACATGGGTTACAGCAATCACCCGCGATGGGGCGGGCAATGTCCGAATTATTGACCTATGGTGAATATCGTACGCTTGATCTTAGCCCGCTTGGATATGAACGTGTTATGCGGAATGAACCCTTGCTGGAAAAGGCCGTTATTTAGGTGCGTGAATAGCATTGGCAACATCCAAAGTGCTGGTTTGATCATTATCAAAGCGAATCACGAAAGCTGATTTACTAAACCCCTAAATTATATTGAATGTGAGTAGCTTTGTCTTTTATTGCAAAAATATTTCAGTAATTGATTTATCTTCAATGATTCCCCCAACGTTCAAAAATGCAAACTAAACTGGCGGTTTTATGCCATTTTTTGGGACTATGCGTTCATTTTTATCACGTGAATAAACGTTTTTGCCAAAAACGGCACAATCAATTTCAAAATAAGTAATTGATTGGATTATCGAGAGTGTTAGTTTTGCTTAACTAATAATCCGGTTTTAAGATCGGAAATTTCAAACGGAGGAATTATAATGAGCGATAGTCGTAGAAATTTTCTTACTGGAGCGGCTGTGATAGGCGCAGCTGCTGCGGGTTACGCGGTTGGTATTGGTGGCAAAGACGAAAAAAAAGATACGCTATCTGCACCGGCTGTAAACAAAAATGAAGGTGTCAGTCTCAAGATGCAAGCATCTTGGGGCGGTGGTATTTTCTTGGAAAATGCCAAGTCATATGTTGACCGCGTGCATGCCATGGCTGGTAAAGATCTGAAGATTGATCTGCTTGCTGTTAACGCCGTGGTAAAAACAAGCCAGATGCAGGATGCTGTTCATCGCGGCGTTCTTGACGCAGCGCATTATGTACCTGCTTACTGGTATTCAAAGTCAAAATCAGCTTCTTTGTTTGGAACTGGTCCTTGCTTTGGCTGGTCTTCACAGGAAGTTCTTGGCTGGGCGCATTATGGCGGCGGTATGGAGCTGTTTAATGAGCTTATGGAAAGCCTCGGCTTGAACGTTGTTTCATTCTTTAACAGTCCAATGCCTGCACAGCCACTTGGTTGGTTCAAAGAAGAAATCAAAGACGCATCACAGATGGACGGACTTAAGTATCGTACAGTTGGACTTGCGGCTGACGTGCTTATGGAAATGGGTATGTCTGTTGTGCAGCTTCCAGGTGGTGAAATTCAGCCAGCAATGAAGTCTGGTCTGATCGATGCGGCTGAGTTTAACAACCCGACATCTGACCGTGACTTTGGTATGCAGGACGTGTCAAAGGATTACCATTTGGCATCATTCCACCAGTCACAGGAATTCTTCGAAGTGACCTTCAACAAGGAGAAGTATAACTCGCTTCCATCAGAGCTTCAGGCAATCTTGAAGCATGCGTCAGAAGCCGAAAGTTCAAACTTCTATTGGCACAACACAAAGCGTTATGCTGATGACCTGGTTCGTCTGCAGAACGAAAGTGGCGTTAAAGTCCACCGGACACCTGACTCAGTGATGGCTGCCCAGCTTAAAGCTTGGGACGTTGTTGTAGATCGTATTTCGGCTGAAGATCCTTTCTTTGCAAAGGTTATTGAATCACAGAAGGCCTATGCCAAAGACGTGATGAACTATCTGAATCTGAATCAGCCTGACTACAAGCTGGCTTACAACCACCACTTTGGCTAGGTTGTAATTTCGAAAGATTATTTATCAGGAGGCCTAATGGCCTCCTGACTTTTATTTAATTTTAGAACTATTAGCGGAGCCTGCCATGACGCAGTTCATCTATGCTATCGAAAGCCTTAGTGTCTGGGTGGGTCGTGCCTTCGGATGGTGTATTCTGGTACTTACCTTCTCGGTATCTTACGAGGTGTTTGTTCGCTACGTATTGAACTCACCAACAGTCTGGGCCTTTGATGTGATGGTACAGATGTATGGCGCGCTATTTCTTATGGCTGGCCCCTATGCGCTGGCACAAGATTCGCATGTGCGCGGTGATGTCTTATACCGTTTATTTTCGGTAAAATGGCAAGCGCGGGTCGATTTCGTTCTGTATTTGCTATTTTTCTTCCCTGGTATTCTGGCGTTGTTCTGGTTTGGATGGGAAATCGCCTCGGATAGCTGGCGCTATGAGGAAGTGAGCTGGAATTCACCAGCCCGTATCCAGATTTATTTCTTCAAGACATTGATTCCATTAGCAGGTTTTCTGCTCATTCTGCAGGGTCTCGCCGAGCTGGCGCGGTGTTGGCGGGCAATGCAATCAGGTGTCTGGATGGAACGTCTTTCCGATGTCAAGGAAACCGAAGACATGCTGATGGAACAATCTAACTAGGTGATGACGCCTGTGTCATGCACGTTACATATTGCCAATAGGGCAGATTATTTTTGAAAGTTAAGTTGAGATGACCGATCCACAAGTTGCCATTTTAATGTTGTGCCTGTTTATTGTGCTGGTACTGCTCGGGTTTCCCATTGCATTCACTTTGTTGGCGATGGGTGTTGGGTTTGGTTACTATGCCTATTATCAGGGCGGTATCGAAACCTTTGGTGATTTATTCAACAATAACATTTTCTATCTGTTGAACCAGAATACCTATTCGGTCATGGAAAATGATACGCTCGTGGCAATACCGCTATTCCTGTTTATGGGCTATGTGGTTGAACGTGCAAATATTGTTAACCGCTTATTTTATTCATTGCAGATGGCCGCACGAAATTTGCCTGGTTCAATGGCGATTGCGGCACTTATTACCTGTGCTGTGTTTTCAACCGCGTCAGGTATTGTTGGTGCGGTGGTAACCTTGATGGGATTGCTGGCTTTTCCAGCGATGGCAAGCGCTGGATATAACAAGCAGTTTGCATCAGGCGTGATCTGCGCTGGTGGTACGCTTGGTATTCTTATTCCACCATCAATCATGCTGATCGTTTATGCCGCTATTGCCGAATTATCGCCTTTACGTCTCTATGCGGCGGCCATGTTCCCCGGGCTCTTACTTGCCAGCCTTTATATACTTTATGTGGTTGTGCGGGTGATGTCGCAACCAAGTCTGGCGCCGAAACCGCGTGATGAGGACGTGCCGCCTGCCAGTAAAATATATTGGGATTTGATCGTTTCCTTTGTGCCGCTAACAGCCCTTATTGCCACCGTTCTGGGGTCAATTCTGGGAGGGCTTGCCACCCCTGCCGAAGCGGCTGCTATGGGCGCGCTAGGCGGTTTATTTCTTGCGCTTCTATATCGCTCTCTTAGCTGGGAAAAGGTCAAGGAGTCAGTATTCCTGACAGCCAAGGCCACCGCGATGGTGTGTTGGCTATTTATCGGTTCATGGACATTTGCGTCGGTGTTTTCATATCTTGGCGGGCATGATGTGATCGAACATTGGGTGTTGTCATTCGATCTGGAGCCTTGGCAGTTCCTGGTGCTTGTTCAGATCATCATCTTTGTTCTGGGCTGGCCACTGGAATGGTCCGAAATTCTGATTATCTTCGTGCCTATCTTCCTGCCGATGCTCGATAATTTCGGTGTTAATCCATATTTCTTTGCGATGCTGGTGGCACTCAATCTGCAGACGTCCTTCCTGACGCCGCCAATGGCGATGTCGGCCTACTATCTAAAAGGCGTACTGAAAGACCAGATTGAATTGATGGACATTTTCAAGGGTATTTTGCCGTATCTGGCAATTGTTATCTTCTCGATGGTGTTGCTCTATCAATTCCCGGGTATCGCTTTGTGGCTTCCGGACTATCTGTTTGGTGAATATATTCAATAAGGTTGGCAAGATCACAACTTTATCAGAAACGGAAACGATATGACATCTGCTGTGGAAATGGTGCGCATGGTGCGTGACGGGCAGGTAACGTCAGTTCAGCTTGTTACTGCCTGTCTTGACAAGATCGAAGCGGAAAATGACCAGCTCAAGGCATGGGCGCATATTGACCGTGAAGCGGCATTGGCGCGTGCTGGCGAGATGGACTACATCCGTTTAACTGGCCGGCCTATGGGTGCCCTGCATGGCGTGCCGGTCGGGGTAAAGGATATTGTCGATACACGTGCCTTTCCAACTGAATATGGCACACCTGTTATGTCGGGACGTCAGCCAGATCATGATGCCCGCGTCATTGCCCAACTTCTTGATGCTGGTGCGATCATTATAGGTAAAACGGTGACAACGCCATTCGCGTTTCTTGATCCATCCGCAACGCGTAACCCGCATAATATAGCCTTTTCGCCAGGTGGATCATCATCGGGTTCGGCGGCGGCTGTTGCGGCGGGGCATGTACCGATTGCGATTGGGTCACAAACCAATGGGTCAGTGATCAGGCCAGCGTCTTATTGCGGGGTATTTGGGTTCAAACCAACTTCTGGCATTCTGCCGCGCACAGGGGTTTTGCAAACCTCGCAAACATTGGACCAACTAGGCGTGTTCTCGCTATATCTAGAAGATACGGCCTTGCTTGCGGACGTTCTGGCTATGTATGACCCTGCCGATACAGCTTCATATCCATGGCCACGGCCACATATGCTGTCAGGTGTGCAAGAAGATGTGCCAATCGAACCGAATTTTGTCTGGCTTGAAATGCCATATTTCGGAACGCTTGATGATGATGCCCGCAAAGGCATGAACGAAGTCATTGATGCGCTTGGTGGACAAATCGAAGTCATTGATGCCGAACAGTCGTTCAAGGACATGCCTGAGGCGCATAAAATCATTCAGGACTATGAAATTTCGCGTAACCTTGAATGGGCGTTGCGCGACCATGAAGACCAGCTATTTGACAAATTTGCAGATATGTTACGTCGTGGCACCAAGATCAGCGACGAAGATTATCAGGAAGCTTTGAAATTCCGCACGGCGATGATTGGCTATTTTGCGGCATTTTTCAAAGATTATGATGCAATCTTGACGCCAAGCTCATCTGGACAAGCAACCAAATTTGACGACGGCACGGGTGATCCAATTTTCTGTACCTATTGGACCCTGTGCGGCTTACCATGCGTAACCTTGCCCATTTTAACCTCAGGCGAGGGTATGCCGGTTGGTGTGCAGCTTGTGGGTAATCGCGAAGAAGATAATCGATTAATGCGGTCAGCACGGTGGATGTTGAATAAGTTATCTGCTCCACTTGACGAACATGACGGCACCAGTGAAACTGGTGAAAGGAGCGGATTATGATTTCAAGAACCACAAAAATGATATCAACTTTTATTGCAACCATTCTGGTTATGACATTTGTCTTTGGCCTTGCTGAAAGCATTAGTTCAGGCTTTGCCGGCTTTTATGGCGGGCTTCCATTCTGGATTATTGCAATTGTGGTGATGGGTATGGCGTTTTACGACATGTATGATGAGGCCTTCAAAAAGAAGTAGGCTTCTCACGCCAAGATTATTCGAGGCTTTTATATATGTTGAGCTCGTTCCAGTATTTTTCAGTCAGAATATTGGTGTCTTTCAAACGCAGTGAAAGGCTTCTTATTATGGCAATGATGACAGGGTCGCTTTCTTTGAGTTTCTGACGCACCTGCTCGCTATCGATAATGTTTATGATGCAATTGGTATCGGCAATAACCGTCGCTGACCGCGCAGAATTGGTGACTGGTGCAGTTTCACCGAAAATTTCACCAGGCCCAAGTACGGATAACAGCAAACCATTTTTGCTGATGATCGATACATTGCCGCTATGGATGAGATATAGCTCGTCGCCTGCATCACCAACGTTATAGACCACGTCCCCTTTTTTGAACGGACGAGACTGATATTTGCGAGATGATCGGCTCATAGGCCTGCCCCTGTAAAATTAATACTAGCTGGGTTTCGAATGATTATCTTCATATATCCCCTACATTCTGAGATTAACATATTACATTTGATTAATACACAGATTGAAACAAAACCTTCATAAAGCTGGCTGTTATTCAACCCATGTACGGCTTCTGCGCGGGCCTAGATCACGGCTCATCCATTCGCTCATGGCATCAGCAAGATTCTTTGTGCGTTCCCGGTTTTTCTTCAAATCAACATCAAGCGGGATGACGATATCGCCGTCCAGACGAACGCGGGGTGGCGTATAGTCAGAGAAGTTTTTTAACAGAACCACCAAAGCGTCCATAAGCGCAGATTCCTGCGTCGCTAGATCACTGGTTGTATCATCAAAATCGGCATCGGGTAATAAGGCGTTGGTGGCGCGGCGACTATCAGTTGTCATAATATCTCCTATCTTAATATCGGTCGTTATTCAGCCCAGATAAAGTCTATGTTACTCAGATAAGATGGTTGCGAACATTGAATTATGACGCGCGCACCATATCTATAAATCATCAATTAGTCATGGCGTATGCAAAAAATGATCCAAATCTATTATGATGGAAAATGTGGGCTCTGTAGCAAGGAAATCCAGCATTATAAGCATATCGCGCCAGCGGGTATCTTTGCTTGGCATGATGTTGCTACCGACCCGTCACCATTAATGCCGCTTGGGGTTGCGCAAGCCGATGCGTTGCGTCGCCTTCATGCCAAGGATAGCCAAGACAAAATGCATATTGGTGTTGATGCGTTTATTGTGATTTGGCGACATCTGCCACGCTGGCATTTGCTGGCGACATTCATATCAATTCCCGGGATCAGGCATGTTACGAATTTTGCCTATGCACGCTTTGCCGATTACCGGTTTAAACGGTTACCACATTGCCAGTTATCCTAGGCAATATTGACCGGATCGCTTATTGCCAACATGTTTGATGAGTGACTTTTCGGTCAAGGTACGAAGGCAGCGGAACAAGGTTGCGCGCGGTATTAATCGGATGTCGGTTTTTGATAACGTTAAATCAGCAAGTGATGTATTGGCGCCACTAGACAATTCATTATAGGCAATAGCCAATAAGATAGCTGTTTCTGATGCTGTTAAGTGACTTATCCCTAAATGATTATTTAAGTTATCAAGTGATCTAACAAGATCTAAATATTCGGCAATTACGTTACTAGCTACCATAATTTGAAATTCCAGAATTAAGCCCTTTTATGATTATTTCAAAATAATGCAAAAGACGACATTTTTCTAGATAAAATACGTTAAAGACCGATAATTATTAGCCATTTTGGTCGTTTTTATTGTCATTTTTTGCATGGTTAAGTGAATTTTTGGCTATGTATCAAAGCTTGTATTAACCTCAAAATATGCCTAGGATTTTTCCATGACGAATAAAGATTGGTTGCGTATTGTCACACTTGGCGTTTTATGGGGAAGTAGCTTTCTATATGCCGAAATACTTCTGCGCTATTTAAACCCACTTATGATCGTGTTTCTGCGCGTTAGTCTGGCGGGCTTAATCCTGCTTCTGATATGTTTGATAAAACGCATGCCAATACAGCTGACAGGTACTGATCTGTTCACTATTGGTGTTATGGGCGCCTTAAATAATGTCATCCCTTTCAGCCTGATTGTATGGGGTCAGCAAACTACAACAGGTGGACTGGCTTCGATTATCAATGCCTCGACAGCTTTCTTTTCGATTTTGCTGGCGGCGCTTTTTATTCCACAGGAACGCTTGACCTGGAATCGGGTTGGCGGGGTGCTGATTGGCGTAACGGGTGTTGCCATGGCGGTTGGCCCAGCAAACATACTGCAATTTTCCGGAAGCGATAGCGGTAAATATATGATTTTACTAGCAACGATTTCCTATGCCATTGCCGGCGTTTGGGCCAAGATGAGAATGCAGAATTTACCATCAATGATATCGGCAACAGGTATGTTGGTGGCTAGCGCAATGATGATGGTGCCGTTATTATTTGTGACAGATACTTTTCAGATCGCGCCAATCGACTTGTATGTGTTTTTCATAGCGTTTCAATTTGCGGTGATCTGCTCAGTTTTAGCCTATCTGCTATATTTCAAAATTCTGGAAACGATGGGTGCGGGCAATTTATTGATATGTACGATTATTGTGCCGCCGTCAGCCATTCTTCTTGAGGTGCTGGTGCTGGATGAGGTGATTGGCCTGAATGAACTGGCTGGGCTTGCGATTGTGACAGCTGGGATGATTGTGCTGGATGGACGCCTTTTACCTCGCAGATAATTTTCAAAGATCGCTCGCATGTAAAACCCGTTATTTGTATTTGGCTTTTTCCATATTTGAGTCATGCTGATAGGTAACCATTCAGGGTGGAGTCAGCATCTCTTTACCAAGCTGACCTTGCTGTCAGGTAAGAATCAAATGTTGGTTGCAAGGCGCAGTGTGACACAGGTCACCATCTTTTTACGGGGGAGACAATAGGTTTCTTCGGTACCTGTTTCCTGAAAGCCAAGCTTGTTCAATACATGCGCTGACGCTTCATTGCCGGTGATGTAGCTGGCTTTGATATAGGTGGCATCTAGCGTCTTTTGCACAATATCAAGAAAAGCCCTTGCGGCTTCGGTTGCATATCCATGTCCCCAATGTGACGCGCCAAGCCAATAGCCCAGTTCATAAGATTGGGTATCGGCATCGGTGGTTAGCACAACACCACCAATTAATTTATGCTGTCTGAAAATATTAATATTGAATGGCTGGTCTTTTATGATGTGCAGAAATTCGTCAGCATGATGCTCGGTATAGGGATAGGGAACCCGTGTAAGCCATCTGGCAACATCCCATGCGCCAATTTCCCTGACAAGAGTGCTTTTATCGCGCGATGTCGCTTGACGCAATATGAGGCGTTTGGTGGTGATTTCAGTCATATTACAAGCTAGTTTAAGGGTATTAATATTTGATGGAACCGGTTTGTGCTATGACGGGCATAAAGCCACAATGTCGGATTCATATTCCGGAAAATAGCGCGCAATTACGGGCAATTCAAAGCATGCCAAAATGGATGTGTTTGGTTCGCGTGCCAATAGAAAATCAAACGACAAAGCTACAAGCTGTTCTTTGGATATAACACCCTTGGTCAGTGTGTGATGATACTCATCGCTGACGGTTACGATATGTGACGTGCGGGTGGATGCGGTGATCGTGACCGCAAAGGTGACGTCGCTCTGGGCTTTTATATCAATAGACATGCTTCATGGTACCGCTATATGTAAATATACAGGTTCATAATAAGGGAGGCCATAATGTTTAAAAACCCGAAATATCTTGAATGGTTTGGTGTTGTCACCGCCATCACCTATTCGATGCTGGTCGCCCTGAATATAGGCCAAGAATTTGTTGGTTTTACATTGCTATTTATATCTGCCATTTCAATTGGTTTATGGGCCTATGCAGGCAAGCATAGAGGCATTTTGTTTCTGCAGTTTTTTTATGCCGCCGCCGGAATTGTTGGCATGTTGCGATGGTTTTAGGTTTTTGTAAAAATTTGCCCAGCGTTAATGTTGTCATTTTAGACCTTCCTAACTTGGCGAAGGCCACGTCCACGTTGTTCCTATTATAAACAGACTTCTGTTTTGGTGCCTAAAACGCTAGCATATAGAGCGTGCTGGTTTGATGGCATGCTTTGCTGTGCGAAATCGCCCCGTTAGGAGAAACAGATGCTAGAAGACATTATACCAGATCACATTATCCGTAACGGTCTGGTCATTGATGGCAGTGGCACTGCGGGTGTGAAGGCTGATATCGCTATTGCGGGTGACCGGATTGTTGCCATTGGTGATCTGGCGCATAGTGACGCCGTACAGGTGACCGATGCAAGCGGGCTGGTGGTTGCGCCGGGTTTTATCGATGTGCATACGCATGATGATGCCGCGCTGATTATCAGGCCTGATATGGAAGCCAAGCTAAGCCAGGGCGTGACCACGGTGATCTGTGGTAATTGCGGCATTAGCGGTGCACCCTATGATCTGGATAGAGAGCCCCCCGGTTTGCTTCGGCTGGTGTTCAAATCCGAAGAATTTGTCGCGCCTGATCTTGCCAGCTATATGGCCAAGGTCGATGCTGCACAGCCCTCGGTCAATAGTGCGTTTCTGACTGGCCATACAACATTGCGTATGAATGCGATGGGCGAGGATCTGGATCGTCCCGCCACGCCTGATGAAATTGACTATATGAAAAGACAGCTTGCACAGGCACTGCGTGACGGGTCTATCGGCCTGTCAACGGGACTATTCTATGATCCGGCACATGCCGCGCCAACCGAGGAAGTTGTCGCCCTTGCTAGCGTGCTGGCGGATTATGACGGTATTTATACAACGCATATGCGTGACGAAGCCGATCATGTTGTCGAAAGTGTCGAAGAATCTCTCTATATTGGTGCCAGCGCCAACGTACCTGTGGTCATTTCGCATCATAAATGTCAGGGGAAACAGAATTTCGGACGTAGTGCCGAAACCCTGAAAATTATGGCGGCGGCGCGTAAAACCCAATCCGTAGCGCTGGATATATATCCCTATGAAGCCTGTTCAACTGTATTGAATGAAACCAATGTCATGGGCGCGTTACGCACCATCGTTACATGGTCTGATCCACATCCCGAGATGAGTGGTCGTGATCTGGATGATATCGCCGATGAGCTTGGCCTGAGTCCGCTTGAAGCGATGAAAAAGCTGATGCCAGGTGGTGCTATATATTTCATGATGGATGAAGCTGATATTGACCGGATCATGACGTCTGAAAATGCGATGATAGGGTCAGACGGCCTGCCTGAGGACGCACATCCGCACCCTCGCTTATGGGGTACCTTTCCGCGGGTGCTTGGGCATTATGTGCGTGAAAAGCAGCTTATGCCGCTATATGAAGCGGTGCATCGTATGACTGGCTTATCGGCAGGTAATTTCATGCTGAAAGACCGCGGTCTGATCATGCCTAGCTATTATGCCGACATCACGATTTTTGATCCTGATACAGTGATTGATAAAGCAACCTATGAAAAGCCAAAGCAATATGCATCGGGTATTGAAGTGGTTATTGTCAATGGTCAGATAGCCTGGCAGAATGGTAGCGCCTCAAATGCGCGTGCTGGTAAAGTGTTAAAACGAACCGCTGCCTGATTGGCTGATTCAGGAATTGCGGGTGATTAAAAAGGTGTAATCCTCTTTCACCTCGCGCGTGGCGATCGCACGGGTAGGGCCAAAACGGGCACTTGCCTTGCTGATAAAATCATCGCGGTTAGCGTAAAAAATATTGTTGCTGATCTTGGTTTCAGGCGCGCATAGAAGATTAAGCGCCATGCCCATGCGGCTGTTCTGCCAGCAGGAATCCAAACAGGCAAACATATAGGCTTCCCAGCGCCGGGTATCGTCAATATGGCACAGGTTGAAGGTGCCTGAAAACACACTGAAATCGACAATTGAAACGGGCTTTTTGCCACATGTGAACAGATGTGACGCGGTTGGAAAATTATCCTGACATGCGGCGATCATCACTGGATTAATATCTAGCCCCATATAGCGAAGATGGGCAAATTGTGGATGTGTGTTGATAAATTCTAGCATGGCACCGTATCCACAGCCGATATCAGCGATGCTAAGGGTGCGGGGGGCTGGCTTTTTCCATGCCACATGCCCGGTCACAACGGATAAAAGCGCTGCAAAGCGTACCATCTGATTTTGTCGTGAATTCCAGAACACGCCTTGCGGGGTACTGCCGCGTTCGTCTAACCGATCAGCATAGGCCTTGTTGAGGCTTCGTTCGATAAATGACTGGCTGATAGTGCGAAAGAGAGTTGGGAGCATATTTTGCCTAACCTGACTTTAGTGGCAGGGCATAATCGTCAAGCCGGTCTCGCAGGAATGCATAGTCACGGCGCGCATCACGCATCATGCCTTTATTGAGCGTCACGAATTTGAAATCTTCATGTGTTTCTGCAAATGTGACAGGCGCAATGGTGTCATCCATCCACGGCCAGCAGAATAGAGAATGGCCATAATCTGAACCTGCACGATTAAGCGACATAAAAAACACCTGGTTCTCAATAGCGCGGGTTGTTGCAAAGGCATGCCACGACGGAAATGATGGATCACGGAAATAGGCGCCAGAATGCAAGATGACATCGACATCATGATCAACTGCCAAAGTACGAGTTAGTTCGGGCATACGAATATCATAGCAGATGATCGGGGCAAGACAGAATCCCTTTACCCTGAAGGTGAATAAATGCGAACCACATGAGAAATAGTCCTTTTCCATCGACGCACCATAATGTGCTAAATGGAGTTTGTCATAATGCCCGATGAGTTCACCATCCGGATTGACAATTGCCACGCAAATGAAATAGCCGTTCTGATCCTTTCGGGCAAAGCTGTAGCTGATAAATACGCCAAATTCGCGGGCGACATCGCGCCAAATTTCAAAAGATACACCCGTTAGTGGCTCGGCAAGCTGGTCTAAACAGTCAAAGCTTGCACGTGCGTAATCAATGCTTGAAAGTTCAGGCAAAACAACAAGGTCAGCATGCTGATGTGATAACTGGTGCCGAATTTTTTTAGCCGTTACGGCTAAGTGCGTATCGCGCTCGGCGGCTAAGGTCATTGCCGGGATGTCAATTTGGCATCCCAACAGTGTCATTGTATCTTTCGCTGTCATATCTGTTACCCTCTAAAGTGATAGAGTAGCTATGATTTTGCGGCGATTATCGTGATTTCGACAAGTAGTTCTTCCGAGGCCATTTCGACACGGCCACAGGCACGTGCAGGCGCGGCGCCATCGGGAACCCAGGCTTCCCAGACTTTATTCATGGCATCAAAATCTTCCATTGATTTTAACCATACGACCGCCTGTAACAGATGCCGCTTTGAACTACCGGCTTCGGCTAGCAAGGCATCGACTCGTGACAAAGCTTCGGTGGTTTGGGCTTCGATTGTGTCACCGCGATTGCCAACCTGGCCACATAGATAGATGGTTTCATTATGCGTTACGATTTTGCTCATACGCTGGCTGGTATGCATACGTTCAATGGTCATCTGGTAAACTCCTGTAACAGCTAACTGCTTTTTAATGGTAAAAGCCAAGCTATACTAATGTGAAAGATATGCCTAGATTGTGTTTGATATGCGAAAAGGGAAACGCATCTCGAGTAGCTGATGACCTTTCATAATAATTTAATAATGCGGTGGTGGCACGTCCTCATCGGCGGTCAGAATACCACTGTCAGTTGGAACATTTTGTAATTTGCTTTTGAGGTTGCCTATGTCTATGCGCAGGCGTTCAATTTCCTTTTGCTGGGCATAAAGCTCGTCGCTCATCTGCGATAGTTCAGCTTGCAGGATGGCAGTTTGCTCTTCAAGGTTTTTGATTTTTGTGTCCATAGCCCTTTTTAGCATTGTTCAGCGACTGTGCAAGATGTGACATATATAACCAAGCGCCAAATGGTAATGTTTTTTGCGTGACTTGACGGCGCGCATAACCATATGGTTTTTGTAATCATGCCGGATGTCCGGTGACTGACATAGGAAATCGATATGGACTGGCGTACTAAATTACTTGATCCAACCCCACAAGCACGTAATGACTTCACCGCTTTGACCACACCTATCTATCGGGGCTCAACGGTTGTTTTTGACAGTCAGGAAAAGGTAAGTGACGATTGGCAACATGCTGAGAATGGCTATTCCTATGGGCTTTATGGAACGCCAACAACACTTGAACTTGCCGCGCGCATCGCCACTATCGAGGGGGCGCATCGCACCTTTATCGTCCCTGGTGGGCAGGCCGCCATTGCGCTTGTCTATATGGCATTCTGCAAAGCGGGGAGTCATGCGCTTGTCCCTTTTTCAGCCTACGGCCCTAACCGAGAAATGGCCGAAGGGATGTTGCGTGATTTTGGCGTAGAGGTTGAAGCTTATGATCCGTTAATCGGTGGTGATATCAGCACTCTGATCCGGGATAATACAACGCTGATCTGGTGTGAAAGTCCCGGGTCGGTGACGATGGAAGTTCAGGATGTCCCCGCCATTGTTGCGGCAGCCCATAGCCGAGACGTTTCGGTGGCGCTTGATAATACCTATGCCGCTGGCGTGCTGTTTGATGCCTTTGCGCATGATGTTGATGTCAGTATTCAGGCCTTAACCAAATATGTTGGCGGGCATAGCGACTTGCTTTTAGGGTCAGTATCATCACGTGATGCGCGCGCTTATAATGCACTAGGTTCAGTTTATCGCCAGCTGGGTCTGGCGGTATCGCCAGATGATTGTTCACTGGCGTTACGTGGCTTGCAGACGTTGGCGGTGCGCCTTGAACATCTTGAAAAATCGACATTGAAGGTGGCGCACTGGCTGGCGGATCATAAAAGTATCGCCAAGGTGTTTCATCCTGCCTTGCCAACCTGTCCGGGGCATGCACAGTGGCAACGCGATTTCAAAGGCTCGGCAAGCGTATTTTCTTTTCTATTTAATGATGATGCTACCCCACAACAGGTCGTGAATTTTTTGAATGCCTTGGCTATTTTCAAAATAGGCCTTAGCTGGGGTGGTGTAACAAGCCTTGCGGTTGTTTATCCTGACCTTGATCGACCGGGACAAGATTTTGGTGGCAGGTTGGTTAGGTTGAACATTGGTCTGGAAAGTCCTGATGATCTGATAGCTGATCTTGAGCAGGCTATTGCTGGGTAATTTAATCAGACCCTATCATCAGGCTTTTCATCAGTGATAAACACTCTTGGATGCGAGCTGTCTAGCTTTTGGATCCCATGAGGCGCTTGACCAGCATGACTTGAAATATGGATGCCTTATGCATTATCCGACGCTGGCATTGTTAGGTGCCAGTTATGATTATTTAAGAGGTGAGTCAAAGATGTATTAGGTTTGGCTAAACATCCTTTGCTACAATATGATATAATCCAGACCGAACTGAACCAACTTTTTTGATGAACCCGTTTTTGATCAGTGTCTGGAATGACCGGTACAATGTCGGGCTGGGAATAGACTGAGTCAGTCCATGATTGCGAATATCATCAAGATGCACTGGTTGGTCTTTGTCGCCTTTAAGCAACACCAATGTTGAAATGACCTTTTTATCAATTTCGGTCAGCGCAGAAATTTGAAGATCATGTTCCATCTCAGCAAGCAGTTGCCGTAAATTTGCATAATGGGTGAATGAAGACATTTCTATCTCCTCATCTATTTTCGAAATATCTACCATAACGAAATAGTATAATGAGGACAAACATTGAAACGATAAGACCTAAAGTATCACCAATGATATATATTAAGCTAAGCTCGACTATTCTGCCAATATTCAAACTGTCATCTGTAAAGTAAATACCACTTAACAAATTAATAAATGACGCCAAAAAGCCAGCAAATAAGACGTTGCGCCAGCTTTTCATTTTACCCGATGGATAGACATTCATTTTCATTAGTTTGAGAAATTCAAAAGCAATGACCGCTGACGCCGAACTCACTAAGCAATGTATATAAAGCGCCGGCTCGTGATGCGTTACGGGTGCATAGAGATACGTGCTAATCATTGTCGCGGGAAAAAGTGCCAGAATGGCTTTGGGGCCAAGTAACCAAGCAGAGATTACGCGAACCGAATGTGGTAGAAATAATATACTGGCATATGATGTGGGCTCACCAAAAAAGGCTCGTTGAAGCGGGAATGTAACACTCGCCTGTAAAACAAACAGGCCAATATAGGTGATTATGACGACAACAAACCAATGTGTGCTGATCGCGGTTAGTGTGGATTTGATAATGTTATATGAAATTTTAATCTTGTGCTTCATTTAACTATAGTATGACTAAAAGTTAATATTAAATTTGAGGCCTAGCATACTATGATCATGTATTGGTGTGTCAACTTATATGGCTCTATATGATGTTAATTTTAGAAATATGTCTAATTTATAATGTAAAAATAAATCTAATTCTGAATTAGTGCGGCGCTCCATTCGCGTAGAAAATGCGCTTTTTTCATTCGATCAAGAAATACCAGCAAGCCTGAATCAAGCCGGATTGGTTTGCGGTTAGCCAGCTTGTCTATGACCGAATTATTCAAGGCAGGTAATTTGGCTTCTGTATCAAGGATTGATTGCCCGTCAGGACTTACTAGAAAATCTAAAAAGCGGATGCCGCCAACTGGGTTTTTCGATGTTATGGGAATAATAGCTGTGCGAAGAAGGATATGCGTATAGTCTTCAAACGCGACGATCTGTGCATTGCTGTCGGCTGGCAGGGTGGCGTTGGCGTAACTACCCAGAAGATTATAGGCAAGTGCCAGATCGCCCTTTTCAACAGCTTCGATCATTTTGCTGGTACAGCAATAAAGCTTGGCATTGAGCCGCCCCATCACCTCGGCTAGGCGCCAGAAGGTGTCAGACTGGCGCGCATCCTGTGTCGAAAACAGATAGCCTGCCCCTGATGTTTCGGGATTATAGGTGCCAATCCGGTCTTTGAAGATGCTCGCATTGTTTCGAATAAGTGCTAGCATTTCACGGCGTGTGCGGGGCACAGGCAGATTGGCAAAATCCTTTTTTGAAATAAGCATGACAACAGGCTCAAGCGCAAAACCAAACACTTCGGTGCGCCAGCGTGCCCAGCTTGGCACCAAGCTGGTTTGGGTTGAATTAACGGCCTTTGTAAAACCGTCATTGGCAAGCTTCATTTGCAAATCCATGGCCGAGGAAATAACCAGATCAAAAGGCTGCTTTTCGGAGGCAATAGCCGCATAAATATTAGCGGTCGATGCGGTGACATAATGCACGCCAAGATCGGGATTGCGTTTAATAAAGCCGTTTATTACTGGTTTGAAACGGTCACTATCTGTCGATGACAAAATACGGATAACCGAAGCGGCATTGCTAGTGCCAAAGCGTTCCTGATACTCAATTTCAAAAGCCATAGCAGACTGGATGCCAGTCAATAAGCATAGCAGACCTAACAGACTGGCAAATACAGAACTGCGCATGCGCCATCTCCCTTGTTATTTTTAAGTGTGAACGTGCCATGTAATGCGGTGCATATTTCCCAAACAATTGCCAATCCGAGCCCGGAGCCAATAACATCATCAACATTACTGCCACGTTTAAAACGCTGTTTCAGTCCTCTTTGATTGACACCTTTGATACCGCGCCCCTGGTCTCTGACAGTGATTTTAGCCATATTATTGCTGGTGCCTAAAGACACATGAATGGTCTGATCTGGCTCAGAATATTTGATCGCATTGTCTAGCATATTGCGTAGCGCCACCTCGACAAGCACCCTATCAGCCATGATAAAAATAGAAGCATCAGTGTCAAAATTAGAGGTAATGTTAATGTCCCTTAGACTGGCCACGGGTTGGATATTTTCGACAATATTTTGAATGACAAGGTTTAGATCAAGCCGCAATTCATCCGCTTGTTCTGCACGGTATAGGACAATGGCGTGGTCAAGTAACTGGCTGGCAGACCGGCTGCTTTGATCAACCGCCTGCATAATATTGCGCAGATGCTCACGACTATGTACATTGGTTGATTTGCTCAATGCCAGCTGACTTTCTGATTTTACAAGGGATAAGGGGGTGCGGATATGATGTGCCGCTTCAGCAATAAAGGTTTCGGTTTGTCGCAAAGTTGTTCTTAGGCGGGCAATAAAGCCATTCAACGATTGCACAAGCGGCGCTAATTCTTCAGGTGTTGGGTGGCGTACAGGGCGCAAATCATTGGGCCCGCGGCGGCTAACAGCGTCAGCTAGTAATTTGATAGGGCGCAAAAATGAAGTTGTCACAAATAGTGCCATGAAGATGGCAAAGCCGAAAAAGCTAATCCCAATGATGCTGGCTGTGCGCGAAATATCTCGGATAATTGTTTCCTGAAATAATTGTGTTTGGGCAATTGTGATGCGCACAAATTTGGTTTTACCGCGCACCACGAAACCGCGATGAATGGTTGCTTGCCGAAGTTTGCTGTCGCGAAAAACAACCGAGCTGAAAACAGGACGATCTTCCTGCTGCGGCATGATGTTCGGTGCGAGATCCTCGTAGCCGGTCAGAAACGCACCATCAAGATCGATTCGGTAATAGACCTTATCTTCACTGGTTGCCCCAAGCATGGTGAAAATATGATAGGGCAAATCGATCTCTACATCATCTTCAGTCGTGCGGGTCTGTTCGAGGATCGACAAGGCAGCGGTTTCAAGTAGCGCATCCTGTGTTGCCTGAACCGCGTGGGTTGTGACATTGCGCATGGTGAAAAACAGTAAAGCCGAAATAACGATGGCGGTCACGACCAGTGGCAGTAAAAGCCGCCAACGTAGCGAAACAGGTTTTCGTTCAACTGATTTCATGCCCAATGGTTTCATACCCGCTGGTTTCATGTCCGGTGATGTCATGATTGAGTTAACTTATAACCGATGCCGCGCATGGTCTGGATATAGACATTACAACCAACCAGTTTTTTCCGAACACGTGCAATATAAACTTCGATTGCATTTTCGCTGATCGTCTCGGAAATGTTGAAAATGCGGTCTGTCAGTTGTTCCTTTGTGAACAGGATATCCGGTGCATTCATGAATATCTCTAACAGACGTAACTCACGGTTGCGCAGCATATGGCTGGTTTCGGGCGTTTGTAATTCGGCGGTTAGAGGATTCAAAGCAATATCACCAAAGACAAGTTGTGTTTGAGTGGTGCCCGTATGACGTCGCAGAACCGCCCGACAGCGCGCTTCAAGCTCGGCAAAGTCGAATGGCTTGATGATATAATCATCTGCGCCAATATCCAGCAGATCCACCTTGTCGGACACTTCGGATCGTGCGGTCATCACAATGATGGGCAATGATATTTTTTGTGATCGAAGCGAACGCAGAAATGTTCGCCCATCTCCATCAGGAAGCATAATATCGAGCAACATAATATCATAATGCGTGAGTGATCTGAGCTCTTCGGCAAGTTTGACGGTTTCCGCGATGTCGGCATTATGGCCTTGCAAGGTGAAATGATCAGCCAGTGATTTTGCCAGTTTTGCTGTATCTTCGACTATTAATATTTTCACATCTAATTTATTTCGTGTCAGGTTTATGTCAGCTTCGTAGTGAATAGTATGAAAGAGTCCTAATTTGTCAAAATAAATTAGGCTATTTTTAGTGGAGGGATAACTAATGAAAATAATTTCAAAAATGGCTCTGGCAGCTGTATTCAGTGTCGGCCTTGTCGGACAGTCTTATGCTGCTGAATGTATTGCACCAGCTAACCCTGGTGGTGGTTGGGATTTCACATGCCGTAGTATCACCAAGATCATGCATGATATCGGTGCGGTGGATGACCCGATTCAGGTGACGAACATGGCTGGCGGTGGCGGCGGTCTCGCCTTTACGCATGTTGTGAATGAGCGCAATAGCGATGACGCGCTGATTGTGGCTGCATCTACAGCTACAGCTACGCGTCTGGCGCAGAATGCCTATTCAGGCATGACATCTGATCAGGTTCGTTTTCTTGGCGCCATTGGTGCTGATCCGGGCGTGATTGTTGTTGCCAAGGACTCACCTTATAAGAATTTGAATGATCTGCTGGATGCGGTAATTGCGGATCCGTCAAAGCATGCTTTTGCAGGTGGATCAGCTGCAGGTGGTTATGACCATCTTAAAGTTCTGATGGCGCTTAAGCGTAAAGGCTTTACCGATATCAAAAAGGTGAAATATATCGGCGTTGATGGAGATGCCGATGCGATCACCCAGACAGTTGGCGGTTTTACTGCTGCGATGACGGGTGACATTTCAGGCGTTGTTGGTTTCATCAAATCTGGTGATGTAAGAGTGCTTGCTTCATTTACTGACGAGCGCATTCCGGGCTTTGAGAACATTCCGACTGCCAAAGAGCAGGGCATTGACGTTGTTGCTGTGAACTGGCGTGGTCTTTATACTCCAAAGGGTGCGTCGGACGCATCTTACAAGCAGTGGACCGAAGCCCTTCGCAAAGTTGGCGCTTCGGCTGAATGGAAAGAAGCCATGATGGCGAATGGTCTTGCACCGTTCAACAAAGTTGGTGGTGATTTCCAGTCATATGTTGATGGCGTGATCGGCGAAGTCCGTGCCATGTCAACCGAACTGGGTGTCATGAAGTAATGTCCGACCGTATAACCGGACTTATTGTTGCTGTGCTAGCGCTTGCATTTTTTGCAAGCGCTAGTCAGCTTGAGTCACCCTTTTTTGCCGATCCTGTTGGCCCAAAGACCTTTCCCTATATCATTGCATCAATCGCTTTTATTTCGGGCGTAACGATGGTTGTGTTACCTGACCCCGAACCGAAATGGCCGGGTTTGGCGATGTTAGGCAGAATTTCGATAGCGGTGGTCGTTTTGGTTTTCTATGCCTATGCGCTCAAGCCACTAGGCTTTTTGCTGCCCACTGCCCTAGCGGCTGGGGCGCTATCCTATCAGATCGTTCCAAACCGACTTGCATCGGCATTGATAGGCATTGGCCTGTCGGGTGGTTTGTTTATCGTTTTTAAATTCGCGCTGGGCCTTGGGTTATTTGCCCTGCCGCGCTGGTTGTGGAGCTAGAGGCTTATGGATCTGCTTGCAAATCTTGCGCTGGGTTTTTCAGTTGCGCTAACACCTACGACGCTGGCTTTGGCGGTGGCGGGATGTATTCTGGGCACGATGATTGGTGCCTTGCCGGGGCTTGGCCCGTCAAATGGTGTTGCCATTTTGATTCCGTTATCATTTTCTTTTGGGCTGGATGCGACCCAGGCGCTGGTATTGATGACAGCGGTTTATTACGGTGCCATGTATGGTGGCCGTATTTCATCGATTCTACTGAATATTCCAGGTGACGAGCCGGCGATGATGACAACCTTGGATGGCTATCCAATGGCCAAACAGGGTCGTGCTGGCGATGCGCTTGTGCTGTCGGGTGTTGCCTCATTTGTTGGTGCGCTTCTGGCTACAGTGGGATTGATGCTGCTTGCACCTATTCTGGCGCGAGTGGCTTTCCTGTTTGGGCCCGCTGAATATTTTGCACTTTACTTATTGGCCTTTTGTACATTAGGTGGCATTGGATCAAAGAATCAGGCAAAAGCAGCGATAGCGGTTTGTCTTGGTCTTGGCATTGCCATGATTGGTGTTGACAGTTCGACAGGCTTAACGCGGTTCACCGGTGGTAGTCTGCATTTGTTTGATGGTGTTGATTTTCTGGTAGCCATTGTCGGTCTGTTTGCCGTGGCTGAGGTGTTTGTCTTTATTGAAAGTCATGGCAAGGACTCGGCGATTGGTGTTCAGCTTGAAAAAGTTACGATACCTGTTCGTGACATCATTGCCACGCGCTGGACGATGTTGCGTTCGACTGTCATCGGATTTGTTGCGGGTCTCTTGCCGGGTGCTGGCGCGTCATTAGGCAGTTTTCTTGCCTATATGAGCGAAAAAGCCATAGCGCCGGATAAATCCAATTTTGGCAAAGGTGATCCGCGTGGTGTTGCGGCACCCGAAGCGGGTAATAATGCCGCGGCAGGTGGGGCATTGGTGCCGATGCTAACATTAGGCGTTCCGGGATCGGGAACGACTGCCGTCTTGCTGGCTTTGTTGATGACCTTGAATATCACGCCGGGGCCATTGCTATTTACCGAGCGTCCTGAGGTTGTCTGGGGGCTTATTGCATCTTTGTTGATTGCCAATTTTGTGTTGTTGATCCTCAATGTTCCGCTTGTGAAGATGTTCAGCCGCATTCTGCAAGTGCCTGCGGCAGTCTTGTTGCCTGCGGTGACGATGATTTCCTTTGTTGGCATATTTTCGCTGTCAGGCAGTCATTTTGATCTTTTGCTGATGATCGGCTTTGGCCTGCTTGGCTATGTATTGCGTAAATTGTCAATTCCAGCTGTGCCAGTGATCCTTGGTATTCTTCTGGGGGGACATATGGAAGTCAGCTTACGTCGCGCCATGGTGCTATCGGATGGTGATTGGGTCTATCTGTTTTCGTCGCCTATTTCGATTGGCCTATGGATAGCTGCGTTTTTGGGCTTTATTGCACCGTTGTTTCTGCGTTCCTATCTGAAAGCACCTAAGTCGCCTGTGGACAAAGTCTGATGCCAACGCGCGTTCTGGTTCCGTCAGGTGTTTTGGGGCTAGGCTTTGATGTAAAAGCATTGGAGCGCGGTATTGCCGCCAAGCCAGATATTATCTGCATTGACGGTGGCTCGACCGATAGTGGCCCCTATTATCTGGGTACGGGTACGTCAAAATATGCCCGCGATGTTTGTAAGGCAGAATGGCGTCATTTGATGCAGGCGCGAGCTGTGGCTGATGTGCCATTGGTGATTGGATCATGTGGCACCTGCGGCACCAATAGTGCCGTTGACTGGATGTATGATATCACCGTTGAACTGGCCAAAGAGTTAGGTCAGACCTTGTCAGTGGCGCGGCTGTATGCGGATCAGTCGCCACACCAGATTGCCAACGCCTTTGACGCTGGTCGCGTGACGCCACTTATGCCAGCACCCGACATTGATGCAGATGATATTCGCGGGTTTAGTAATATTGTCGCTTTAGCAGGTGCCGAAGCCATTACGGCGGCTTTGGCAAGTGGGGCTGATATCATATTAGCCGGACGCACCACCGATACCGCCGTGATTTCGGCTTTGCCCATAGAAAATGGTGATCATGCGGGTGCCGCGTGGCATGGTGCAAAAATCGCCGAATGTGGTGCCTTTTGTTCGACCAACCCTGGCAGTGGCGTGATCCTTGTCGAATTTGACGAAAGCGGATTTACCGTTGAGGCGATGGCCAAGGATGCGATTTGCACGCCACATTCGGTATCGGCGCATATGCTGTATGAAAATGTTGATCCCTATATTCTATATGAACCAGGGGGGCATCTTGATGTGACAGGTGCAACCTATACTGCCGAAAGCAACCGCCGCGTCCGGGTCGAAGGTTCGGCATGGATACCGTCAGATACATATACGGTCAAGCTTGAGGCCGCAAAAATTGCCGGCTACCAGACAACAATGATGGCGATTATTCGTGACGCACATTATGTCAAAAACAGCTCTGTTTGGATTGAACGCCTGACCCGCTTTTTGCATGATAAGATTGCCGATTGTACTGATCTTGGGAGTGATGATTATTCGCTGGAATTTCGATTGATCGGAGTAAATGCGGCACTTGGCGTGCTTGAAAATCGCCAGCCATCTGCCGATGCTATGCCTGTTGAAGTTGGGGTTTTGCTGATCATTACGGCAACTGATCAGATGATCGCGACCGACTTGTCAAAGCTGATTAATCCATTTCTACTCCATTATCCCCTGAGCGAGCAGGAAGATCTGCCAACCTTTGCCTTTCCATATTCACCAGCGCATTCGGATCGTGGCGCGTTGTATGAATTCGCCCTTAACCATGTACTTACACTTGATGCGCCGATGGATGCCTTTACCCTCAAATTGTCACAGATAGCCGAGGTGGCAGATGACTAATCTTGGGTCTGTGGTCACAAAGATACGCTCAAAGAATGCAGGGCCTTTCTGGATCACTGTTGATATTTTCTGCGGATCAGATGCCGTTTTTAATCAGGTTTGCGCGCGCCTGACGCCAGCTATAGTGGCGGCGCTGACAGGACATGATGAGACAGCGGTCAAGCGCTTTGAAATGCGCGACCTGTCAGTGTTGAAACTCAGCTTTGCACGGCATCATGTGCAGGGTAGCCGCTATGACCGCGATATGCATGGCGCCCAGATCGCCACCCTCTTTGCCGAATGGGATATGGGTTAATCTCGTTAAAACCCCGAACAGATATTGCAATCGCTGGAACAAAGTGAGACGGTCTATTCATCGCCTTTGATGAATGGCAAGTCGTGAGCATGTAGTATGGATGTTACATTTTTTGGGGTTCGTGGATCGACGCCGGTATCGGGTAAGGATTATATCGAATTTGGCGGTAGCACCACATCGTTTGAAATCATCACCCCGCAATGCCAGATCATTTTTGACACAGGCAGTGGATTTCGAAACATCAAAATTCGCGACGATCTGCCTGTCTTTATTCTCTACAGCCATTTTCATCATGATCATATTCAGGGGCTGGCTTTCAATCCCAGCTTGTTTGCATGCAGGCAGAATGTCTATGTTTGCAGTGCGCTGACCGACAAGGTTGGTCTTCGTGAAAAGTTGCAAAGCTATTTCAGTGGGAGCTATTTTCCCGTTGATGCGTTCTCGGCACTAAGTCATCTCGAATTTATCGATTTTGCCGCGCTGAATACTGAGTTGCCAGCGGGCCATATGATGGCGTCTATTCAGCTGAACCATCCAGGCGGCGCCAGTGGCTATCGGCTAACCGCAGATGACAGGACGCTATGCTTCTTTCAGGATCACGAACATGAACCTGCCAGTCAGGCGGCATTACATGAATTTGCATCATATTCTGATCTGGTTGTCTGGGATGGGATGTTTACCGATGCCGAGTTGCAAAACAAAAAAGGCTGGGGACATTCATCGGTAGAACAGGGTGTTCAATTTGCGGCTGAAACTTTATGTAAAAGGCTTGCGATAGCGCATCACGCACCCTCACGAACCGATATTGATATCCGCGCCTT
The DNA here is from genome assembly GCF_000024465.1 of Candidatus Puniceispirillum marinum IMCC1322. NCBI lineage: Bacteria > Pseudomonadati > Pseudomonadota > Alphaproteobacteria > Puniceispirillales (SeqCode) > Puniceispirillaceae (SeqCode) > Puniceispirillum (SeqCode) > Puniceispirillum marinum (SeqCode). The sequence continues at coordinate 2,293,151 of NC_014010.1, forward strand.
ACAAGCTAAACATGAAAATGAAATTGTTTTTTTTGCGCGTGAAGCTATGGCGCTGTCGATCTAATACAAGGGTAAGTAAAAATGCGTAAAATTGAATATAGAGCATTACAAAGTGTGTTCAAATCAGGTGATTTGTCCGAGGACATATTTTTCCTGACCAAGGGTGAGGTGGGAATTTTCCTGCCTGATAATAATACCAAGGACCCCAATTTTATAATTGGCGAAAATGAAATTTTTGGTGAAATGGGCGTTATCGAGGATGAACTTCGCATGGGGGAAGCGCGCTGTATGACAGCATGTGAAATCCTTGCGGTTTCGAAAAAGGAATTTGACGACAAGGTATCGCAATCGGATCTGTTTGTACGTGGGGTGTTGCGTATCTTGTCCTATCGCTTGCGGACGCTGCAAAAAAACCGTTAGCTTCGTCCAGACAAAGCCTAGGCCCGTGGCTTTGCAGACACCTGAACAGAGATCTTTAGGTATTCATAGGTAGGCAAAATGGATTTTACCGTGATTGTTGTGGTTTTGCTGGCGGCCTTTTTGCATGCCTTCTGGAATTTTCAGGTCCGTGGAAGTGATGATAAAGCGCTAGGCATAGGCGCGATCATGATAGGGCACCTGCCGCTTGCTATTGCGGGACTGCTATTTGTTGGTTTGCCACCTGTTTCTAGTTGGCCATATCTGCTGGGAAGTGCGGTTTTTCATCTGGGGTATCAGGTGTTTTTGATGAATGCGTATCGGCATGGCGAACTGACGCAGATTTATCCGATTGCGCGCGGTGTTGCCCCCCTGCTTATTACGCTTGTCAGCATGCTGGTGATCAAAAGTGATTTTTCACAGCAACAGCTTGTCGGCATTACAATGGTGTCCGGGGGTATTATCCTGCATGGTATTTTCCAGTTTCACCGAACACAGACACCGTTGACGGGTTTGGCTCTGGCGTTGATTACTGGTTGCTTTATTGCGGGCTATTCGCTGGTCGATGGGCATGGAACACGCCATGCGGGCAGTGCGCTGAGCTTTTATGGGATGGTGACCATCATCAATGGCGTGGTTTTCATGGTATATTTGCGGCTGTTTTATCCCGGGGTTCTCAGTCGTATTTCGACAGAAGGGCGTAAAATTCTCCTGATCGGGGGGAATTTGTCCTATATCGCCTATGTGCTGGTTTTATGGGCGTGTTTATCAGCACCCATCGCCGTTGTATCTGCTTTGCGCGAGACGTCGGTGATTTTTGCGTTGTTGCTTGGCACTATGCTGCTCAAGGAAAAACTAACAGCTATGAAAATTGTCGTGACAATAATCATTCTTGCCGGCGTCATCACTTTACGGCTTGCCTGAGTTATGAATAATAATAATGATGATTATGATCATGATGATCTTCTTCCTCCTCCTCCATGTTATCAGTATGACGTTCAATCAAAGAAAGTATCTTCATAAAAATGATATTGCGACTCATTATCATTTTTATTATTGACAATGCTATTTGAACTATTTAGAAATTAAGAATAATAATCATTCTCATTACTATTCTTAATGTGATGAAAGATGATTTATGATCTTTCGTTGGCTTGGGGTACGCTATACCGATAATAAGTCATCGGGTGATTGATTCATATCTGGCTCCATATAGTAAATGCTGGTGCCGCTATCACGCCAGCTTGTGGCGTTACTACTGACTAGGATTAGTAAAGGAAAATCGACGTGAAGACTTATATATCAAGATTTATCATCAAGCTTGCCATGATTGGCGCTGTCGTCTTTGGGCATGCCGCGGCGCACGCCTCGGAGCTGAATATATACTCGCATCGTCAGGCCTTTTTGATCACCCCGTTTCTGGACGCCTTTACAGCCGAAACAGGCATTAAGACCAATGTGGTCTTTGCGTCCAAAGGTCTGGCGCAACGGCTTGCAGCCGAGGGGGCCAACAGCCCTGCTGATCTTGTGCTTACGGTAGATATTGCCCGTCTTAGTGTGTATGCCGAAAAGGGTCTTTTGGCGCCTGTTCAGTCAGATATTCTCAACCGGGTCATCCCACAACATCTGCGGAGTCAGGATGGCACATGGTTTGGCTTATCAAAACGCAGCCGGATTGTTGGCGTGTCAAAGGATCGGGTTGCTGCTGACGCTGTGCTTCGCATTGAGGATCTGGCTGATCCAAAATGGCGCGGCAAGATTTGCTCGCGTCCAGGATCGCATGTATATAACCGTGCGCTGGTAGCGTCGATGATTGCTGCCCATGGCGAGGTCAAGGCCGAAGCCTGGGCGCGAGATCTGGTTGCTAATTTTGCCCGACGCCCTCAGGGTAATGACCGTTCGCAGGTGAAAGCTATCTTCGAGGGCCAGTGCGATATTGCCATTCTCAATCATTATTATTACGGCAAGTTGCTCACCTCTGATGATGCCGCACATCGCCAGTGGGCTGATTCAATAAATGTTGTTTTTCCCAATCAGGGCGCGGATGATCGTGGTGCGCATGTGAATATTTCAGGTGGGGGCATCGCTATTCATTCCAAGAATAAGGGGGATGCCCAACGCCTTCTGGAATTTCTGGTATCTGAAAAGGCGCAAAGCCTCTATGCCAAAATCAATTATGAATATCCAGTTGATGAAAGCCTGGATCTTCCCGATGATCTCAAGCTTTGGGGCACCTTCAAAGAAGATCAAACCCCCATATCCGAGATTGCCAGACTGTCAGTCACTGCTCAGAAAATTATTGATCGGGTTGGCTGGTAGACCGATCAGTTAATGCGTTTCCCGGTAGGCGAAAAGTGCGCTTACCCAGGCATGATGAGGTTTTGGATACTCCTTTGCTTGTCGATGATTTATCTATAGGCTCAATATATTTATGTAAGTGATGGAGTTGTTTATGCCATTAGCCCCATGTGATGACACTGTCACGATAGCTGACCTGACGTACGACCCTTATCGCTTTTATAAAACTGCGCGACATCACCATCCTGTAGTCAATGTGTCGTCGGTCAAGCGCACCATGCTGACCAAGGCAGAAGACACAAAATTTGTCAAAGATAACTGGCAGATATTCAGTTCGGACGATCCAAGCACGCCTATGAAGCGGGCTTTTCAGGCGCATACGCTTATGCGAAAGGATGGTGCCGAACATATGCGGGAACGCACTGCGATGACGGCGGCCTTTTCACAACGCAACATTCGTGATGTCTGGGTGCCACTTTATGAAAAGATCGTTGATGATTATATCGGTCGTCTGCCCCGTGGTGAGACAGTTGACCTGTTTCATGCGCTTGCTGCGCCGGTATCGGCGCGCTGTCTGTCACATCTCATCGGCCTTGAACATGCATCAGATACTGATTTATGTCGCTGGTCGCAGACACTGATCGATGGGGCAGGTAATTTTGGGTGGGCGGATGCGCCGTTTGCAGCAACCGATAGGGCCAATGATGAGATCAATCAATCGATCCAAAAAACCGTTGATGGCCATGATGCGAATGAAACCCCGCATGCCATTGCTGCTATGCTGAATCTTGAAGTGCCTATGGATATCGATGTGATTCGCTCTAACATCAAAATTGTGATTGGCGGCGGTATCAATGAACCACGTGATGCCATGCTAACGGCGATTTATGGCGTGCTGACGAATCCCGATCAACTTGCCGATGCCAAAAGTGATAACAGTTTGTGGCATCATGCTTTTGAAGAGTCGGTGCGCTGGGTCGCACCCATTCAGGTTAGTTCACGCCGCACACTTGAAGATGTCGAAATTCGCGGATATTTAATTCCCAAAGGTGATGTTGTGATGACGGTTCAGGCTTCGGCAAATCACGATGAAGATATGTATGAAGATGGGCATCTTTTTAACCTGCATCGGCCAAAGCAACCGCATCAGGCATTTGGTAATGGACCGCATTTCTGTCTTGGAACGCATATTGCGCGTCGCACGGTTGCCGATATTGTTTTGCCAAGATTATTCGACCGGTTTCCCAATCTGGCGCTTGATCTGGGTGCGCCAGTTCTATTTCAGGGTTTTGGGTTTCGTGGACCGATCAATTTACCTGTAAAACTTCATTAGGGCGTTTGGTCTGAAATCTAGCCTTGTTTGCGCCGATACCAGAATAGAAGGTTAAGTATCAGTGCCAGAAGTGGCCCTGCTATAATGTTGAAAACGGTTGCTTGCTGGAACAGGGTTTCAACATCCTCGCGCATGGATCGCCGTATCTGCCGCAATTTTTGGCGTAAAGGTAATAGCATGGTTTGCAGGTCACGTATCTGATCCTGCAAATTGCTTGGCAGTTCATCAACTGATTTAGCACCTGTGAGGCTTAGAACTTCGGTGATGCTGTCTTCGACTTTCGCAATCTGGTTGATGAAATTGGATTCGGTGTCTTTATAAATCTGCTGGGCGTTACGCATCATTTCTTCAACAAGGGTGAAAGAGCGCACCAGATTGCCACGTGACCGGATGCCAAGCAGGCGGTTATCACCAGCAAGGAATTCAACCATATTCACCATGAAAGCAAAATTATCATTCAAGGGGCGCAGGAATGCGGCGCCGCCTTCGCCCGAACCTTGCAAACTCATCGGATCATAAATCCAATCAGTATCAGCGATCGCAAAAACAGATGCAGAATCCGCCCTAGAATCGCCGTCAAAGGCTGTCGGCAATCCGCCAGCTACATGCACAGCAACTGAGCGCACACCGCCCTTGTCGGGCTTAAAGCTGGCGGCAAGCTGGTCAGGCGCAGAAGACCGGAATAATGTGCGATCTTGCGAACCGGTTTCGCCGCTTGTGGTGACCAGACTGGTGGCTGTCAGGTCGCTATTTTCATCGGATGACAGACTGAAATAACCAGCTTCGGCAAAGAGTAGTTCGTTCAAATCGGCCGTTGTACTATGGGTGGTTGAGAGCGCATCACGCCGTACGCGAAGCCAGTAGGGATAGTTGATTTGATTGCCATCATTACCCACAACGGTCGCCGCCATAGTGCCATCGCCAATAACCCGGTTTTGATCAAACCTGATTCCATAGCTAGCTAGCAGATCGATGATTGTGAAGATGTCGGTCTGGCTGATCGGCGCCGCCTCTAATTTGGCGTTGCCACGGTTTAGGCGTTGATGTGGGTCAACCATCACCATTAGCCCTTTGCCAGCCATGACATGGCTGTCAATCGCACGCAACATGCCGGCTTTGAGAACGGGGGTGTCAATGACAAGCAACGCATCCAGATCATCTGGCAGGCTATCACCGAAATAAGGGATGATAGCGATATCAAATTGGTTTTTCAGTTCTTCAAGGATAGCCAGTCCCGGGCGTGGTTCATCAACATTCCGTGGAATGAATAATGATGAAAGGATACCTATTTTCGGTGTTGTCTTGCGCCCCAGATTGCTGACAGCAAGGGCAAGATCATATTCCAGTAATTCGGCGCGGCGTTCATCGAAATAGGATATGGCGGCATGTCGGTCGCCAAGCTGGAAAGTTGCGCCAAAATATAAGCTATCGCCAGATGACATAGGCACCCTTTGAATACCGTCAAGAAGGGCGCTTTCTTCGATGACGCTATCTGGTTCAACAGCAATTTTTTTAATTATGATGCCACCATCTGCGTAATTTTCAAATTGGGTCAGCAGACTTTCAACCCGGCGCACATGCTGGCGGATACGTGCCGGTACTGGCGTTTCATCCTTATTATAAAATAATGTGATCTCGATTGGTGTTTTTACATGCGATTGGGACTGCTTCGCAATATGAACTGTTTCGGGATGCAGGCTGAAGCTTTTCTGTTGCGTAAGGTCAAGCGCAATAGGGACGCCAGATAGCAGGCCAGACAAGCCCATGATCGCCATAATACCAACAGTCACCAGACTAAGGCGTGCACAGATGCTGGCAAGATTTGGTGCTACATTGCGCCGGAAACGCGACAGCAAAATAGTTGTTGCTCCCAGCGTCAGGCCTATCAGGGCGGTGAAATAGACCAATCCGGCAAGATCAATCCGTCCATCAGCCATTTCGTCAAGCCAATGGCGTGGACTTGCCAGATACAATGTATCAGCAATCCATTGCAAAGCTGGCGGCAGAATCGTCAATTCACCAAGCCCTGAATCAAGCAACATTAATGCCAGTAAAAACCCCAATCCCAGAACAAAAGCAGCAATCTGGTCTCGGCATAGCGCGGCGGCAAGCATCGCAACAGCATAGGCTGATGCCAATAACAAGCTGGCACCAATATACCCCGCAATGATGATGCCCCAGTCAGGTGACCCCAAATAGGCGATGGTCACAGCAAATGGGAATGTCATGGCAAGTGTGATCAACAGGATAAAACTGCCCGTAAGCCATTTACCTATTGTGATGCTGGCAGCTGATAGCGGCAGGGACAAGGTTAATTCCATAGACCCTTCGTTATTTTGCCCATGAAAAGCCCGCATTGCCAATGCTGGTATAAAGACATTTGCGACCCACGGCAGAAACGTCCATTGCAAATCCATGACCACCAGATCGGTACTGAAAAAGTCACCAATTACAAAAACCGCAGTGGCCAGGGTCAGTAAGAACCCGACCTGAAAAATCAGTGTTAATGGCGAATAGGTCAATTGTCGCCATTCATGTCTGGCGGCCGCCATTATCATGGCCATTTGTGATGACTCAGCGTGGGTTGTTTTCATGATCCAGCCTTATTATCGGTTTTGGCTGGTTGGTCTGTATTGGTGGCGGTTAACGCATGAATTGCGCTTTCAAGTCGTCCATTCTGATCAAGAAATTGCGCTGTTGGTCCGTCGGCAACAAGCTGGCTATCGCGCATAACAACTAGACGCTCGCACATATTCTCGGCTTCTTCCAGAATATGCGTCGACATCAGGATTGTTTTGGTCTGGCCAAGATATTTAAGCTTTTCACGCAATTGCGCTTTCTGGTTGGGATCAAGTCCGTCTGTTGGCTCGTCAAGGATCAGTACAGGCGGATTGTGCAACAAAGCTTGACCAAGCCAGCTTCGTTGTCGCCAGCCTTTAGACAGTGTTCCCAAAAGCTTATGCCGAACGTCACCAAGATCAAGCTGGTCGATTACATTATCGATCAGGGTGCGTTTCTGTGGTTCGGAAAAGCCACGTGATTCGGCGGTAAAGGTCAAAAACTCCCGCACGCTGAGATTGTTAAAACCAAGCGCTGATTCCGGTAGATAACCAAGCTGATGTTGTGCCTGCCGACGTTGCGTGACAATGTCATAGCCATTGATAAAGGCTTGCCCTGCGTCAGGTGTTAGCGAGCCGACAAGCATTCGCATGATGGTTGATTTACCCGCGCCATTACTACCTAACAGACCAATAATCGAGCCCGCCTTAGCGCTGAATGACACATTCTGCGCAGCAGGTTTGGAGGCATAGGATTTGGATAGGTTTTGGACGTCTATTAACACGATGAACCTGCTTCGCTACTTAATACCTGCGTGTCAGCCTATTCATCCGCGAAGATCGACAATGAATCCAGCAATAATAAACAAAATAACACTTACGCCCATAATGCCATATCCCAAGCGGTTAAGCCAACGTCCAAAAGATGTCTTGGGACGCGGTGATTCATTTTTATCAAAGGCAGGTTTGGCAACAGGATGAATATGATTTTTATCACTATTCATATCGACAGTTTTGCGAGTAAAGAATTTTTCTATCGCAGCGGAAAATGTTGCGAGAATGGCACCAATTGTGGCCAGGGTGACAACGACCGGTTTAGCTGAGATAAGGAACAAGAAATCCAGCATGGTCGTTGCCCTGAAGCGTAGCCGCTAGGCTACGCCCTTAGATGTGTTTGCAAAGCTCTTCATCGCTTCTTCATGTAGAATGGCCATTGTTTCACGCTTATATTCAAACGCTTCGGCAGAGGTCAACATGCTGTAATTGCGCGGACGAGGAAGTTTGATATCGATAATTTTTTCAACCTTTGTCGGCTTGTTAGTCAGAACAATCAGATTGTCAGCAAGGAAGATAGCTTCGTCAATTTCCGATGTAACAAATACATTTGTACGACGGTTCTCTTCAAATAGCTGCAGGAAGAATTCCTGCATAAGGCTACGCGACATCGCATCAAGGCCACGGAATGGCTCATCCATGATCATCACTTTAGGCTCGTTGATAAGGGCGCGAGCCAGTTCGGCACGACGCTGCATACCACCAGAAAGCTGGAGTGGGAATTTGCTCATGAATTCACCAAGCCCAACTTTAACAAGTAGCTTTTTGGCTTCTTTTTCAAGATCCGCTGTTTTCATATCACCCCGTAATTTGGGGCCAAAGACAACATTTTCAAAGGTTGTTTGCCATGGGATCAGCGCGGTTTCCTGAAACACCACCATCCGGTCTTTACCCGGGCCAGTGATTTCTTCACCATCAATTGTGATCTTGCCTGAGTCTGGCTCTTCAAAGCCGGCAAGCAAATTCACCAGAGTTGATTTTCCACAACCAGACGGCCCCACAATAACTGTCATTTCACCTGGCGCAATCGACAGACTCAGATTATCGAGAATCTGATCTGACAACCATTCTTCACCATAGGCCTTTGATACATTTGTTAGTTCGATCGTGCTACCTGTCGCTGGCGTACTTGCCGCTTTGTTTGATTTGGTAGCACCGCCAGCACTAGCAGCGCGGGCGATGGAATTACGATTGGTCAACATTGGTATACTCCCTGTAACCTTTAATTGTTCTGTTGCCTAGTATTACAAACGCTGTCTAGAACAGACGCCGCCATGGCATAAAGAATATCCCTAATTTACGAATTGAGCTCGAACAGAGATAGCCCGCGATACCGATGGAAATCATGCCAACGACAATATGCTCAAGTGAACCACCCATATATGAGCTCCAGATGAAGAAGCCGAGGCCACCGCCACCTTGTGTACCACCACCAGAAATCATTTCGGCAGCCAGCACCACTTCCCAGGTGATGCCCATACCCACGGCGGCACCTGTAAAGATTGACGGCAATGTGCCAGGCAGAATGATTCTGTAGAACAGATGCCATTGGCTTGCGCCCATTGACTGCGCCGCACGGAGATACCGTACGTCGATTGCCCGCGCACCACCAAGAACGTTGATCACGATGGTAAAGAACGCCCCCAGGAAGGTCACAAACGCGATAGACATTTCGTTTGTAGGCCAGAAAATCAGTGAAGCTGGCACCCAAGCTAGTGGTGGAATTGGACGAAGAATTTCAAATGGCGGGAAGAAAATCTCCCGGAAATACTTGTTCACTGCCAGCATTAGTCCAAATGGAATACCCACGATCATGGCTACAAGGAATCCAGCCAGAACACGTTGGAAGCTAGCTACCCAGCTTTGCCAATAGCCTAGGTTAGGAACAACATCAGCCCAAGTGATCAGAACATCAACTGGTGGCGGGACAAGCCCGATGCCGAGCATGTCATAACCTGTCCAGTCATCAATCAATGCGCCAAACTGCCACACAACTAAAAACACAAAGATAGACATGATTGCGCGTCTCAATTCAACGCTTTGTATTAGTTTTGAAAATTTAGAACGTTTTTGCACAGTACTATTTCCCATAATTCAATACCTTTCCGATCTGTGGCCTAAGCCATCTCGCGTTCGCCAGCCTGAAAGGCCTTGACTGCTTCTTCGTGGACCGCTTCATTCACTTCGCTCAGCAAGGCTCGGAAAGCTTCGGATGACTGCGTCTCGTATGAACGTGGACGCGGGATATTCACTTCGACAGTTTTCTTGAGCTGACATGGGCGTGTGGTAACCACATGCGCCTTGTCACCAAGGAAAATGGCTTCCTCAAGATCATGCGTGATGAAAAAGATTGTAACCTTTGTTCTGTCATAAGTCTCAAGCAGTGATTCATGCATGATCTGTTTGGTCAATGCATCCATCGCGCGATAAGGTTCGTCCAGAAGCAGAACTTTTGGATCATTGATCAACGCACGTACAATCTCGGCACGACGGCTCATGCCCGAAGACACTTCGCCGGGAAATTTTTTGATCACATCGCCAAGGCCGGCCTCGGCAAGCATTGTGCCAGCCTTATCCATTGCCTGTGCTTTGTTAAGTGCTCCTTGAACCATTGGGCCATAAGCAACATTCTCGACCAGTGTTTTCCATGGAAACAAAGCTCCATTTTGGAACACAACCATACGATCAGCACCCTGATCAGCCTTTTCACGGCCTGGACCACATAGCATCTCACCATCAACGTCGATCTGACCTTCGGTGATAGAGTGGAAACCTGCAATCGCATTCAGCAAAGTCGATTTTCCACAGCCAGACGGACCAACAATCATACAGATCTCGCCACCGGCAATTTCCATTGAACAATTGTCAACAGCCTTAACATTAACCCCTTCTGGGTCATAGATTTTGGTTACATTACGAATACTGATGGCACCTTTTGTAGCCGCCGCACCGTTTTTTGAAGCGTTTTGTTTTGTCATAACCTTATAATCCCTTTTTTAAATCGGTAACGAGGCGCTATTAGCGATCCTGCTGAGCTAGTTCGCGAACTTGCCAGTCCATGAGCTTGTCACCAAGAATACGCACCATGACTGATGTCACATATCCAATGAAGCCGAGTGTGATCATGCCGATCACCATAGGTACGGTAACGTTGTTCATGTAGGCATCAACGATCAGATAGCCCAAACCAAGGTCACCAGAGACCATTTCAGCGGCAACAAGCGAGAACCAAGCCACACCGATTGATATCTGCAATCCTGTAAAGATGAAAGGAAGTGCGCCCGGCACAACGACGTTTTTGAACACGTCCCATTTGCTTGAACCCAGACAACCAGCAGCGCGGAAATAATCATCATCGATTGAGTCCACGCCAAGCATAGCATTCAATGTTGTCACGAACAAAGACGCCAAGGTGGCAAGGAAGATAACAGGCCCCTCAAAACCTGGCAGAAGCAGGATCGATAGCGGTACCCATGCAAGAATAGGAATAGGGCGGAAGAGTTCCAGAAGGGGGAAAGCGAAGTCACGTACCTTTCTAGACCAGCCCATGAATAGGCCAAGTGGCACACCAACACCGGTCGCAATCGCAAAGGCAATGGCGATACGCTGGCAACTTACCCGGATATGTTCGTAATATTCTGCGGTAAAGATCGATATGCCCTGGAACGGCTCAGGTGAGAACCAGTCCTTAGAAATGGCAACTGGGCCAGGCAGTTTGGTAAAACGCCAAACTTCAAGCCCTTCACAAAGTATCCAGTAGGTGAACAGCCACAATCCTACGCCTATTGCGGTTAGATATGGTGTTGGCGTAGATAACGCCTTTACAATTCGATATTGGACTAAGTCCAACCCCTTGGGTGCCTCGGTACGCCGTTGGCGTCCTGTAGCAACTTGTTGTGTGGCCATCTTTGTGAACTCCCAGAATTACATTTTTAAATTCTTCTTAGACTAGTAACAAAATGTCGCACTTTTGCGCGCGCAATCAAAGCGATTCAGTAATAGATCTTTTTTAATAACTAAGTGATGCAATCAATAAGCTGTATTTGGTGTTAAAAAAATAAATAAATAGAATAAGTTATAGAAAAAACACCCTGAGAAAATTAATTCTCAGGGTGTCTTTTTACATTGGTAGCAAATTACTTTGCGTTGATAACACCAACTGGTGAAGTCATGCCGCGGGCGCGAAGAACGTCTTCAGCGAACTGTGGCATAACACCGCCTGAGCGAATTGTAGGTGTCGCAGCAGGCTTTTTCTTCAGTGAGTATAAGAACGCTGTAGCGTCAGCCATCAGGTTACGAGCGCGATCACTGATAACAAAGTCCAGTGTTAGCTTGTTAGAACCAGCGATTGGGCTGTCATACAGAGATGCTTTCAGGATTGACTTGTCAATCTGTTCTGTCTGTGCTTCGGCCATTGTTGCAACAGCGTCTGCGTTAGCTGGATCAGCCACGAAGATCTGCGCATCAAGCTCGGCGTTCAACCAACCAGTAACGGCATCAGGGCGCTGCTCGATCAGATCGTTCAGCATAACCATGAAGGCACCATCAAGTGCGCCAAAATCGATGCCTGAAGCGCCGCGACGTGCGATACCGCTTTCAACCATCTTTGTGGCAGTTGGCTCCCAGATAGCAGCCGCATCCAACTTACCAGCACGGAAGTTAGTTGTGATAACTTCGATGTTCTGGTTCAGGTACTTGCTTGGCTTAATGCCAGACTCAGCGAATGCAAGCTGGGCAAAACGGTCAGTACAAGCGCCGTGTGGTGCAGATGTGATTTTGCCATCCATCCACTTAACAGCGTCTCTACCGTTAGCAAAGTCAGGGGCGTCGTTACGAACTAGGAAGATGTTACACTGCTGCATTGATGTGCCAAGAGCTGCAACAATACGAATGTCTGTACCACCACGCTCAGGGATTACTTTAAATGTAGATGCAATCGCTGGCATGTCACCCATGTAACCAATATGCTGCTTCTCACCAGCCATCGCATTCACGATAACTGAACCTTGAAGACCAACTTGGAAGTCAGCGGTTGAGCCAGCAGGTAGGTGATTCTTCCAGAATGCCATGCCGTTGTTGACAACGCCTGTCCATGATTCTGTGTAATAAGGCTGATAACCAATTACCAAATCAACAGCTTCACCTTCGTTACCAAAATCTACAGTAGCCATACCTGTTAATGGAGACATTGCCATTGCACCAACCGCAATTGCTCCAAGAGTCTTAGATAGCTTGAAAGTCATACTTTCCTCCCATTTTTGAAAAACGGGGAAGACGTAATACAGACGTACATACTTACATTATTTGCTAGACTAGCAATTATAGTAGGCATAGAACCCATAATTCTTCCCCAATAAACATGCTTTTTATTTGTTTGTGCATGATCTTGTACAAAGTAAAGGTTTATAACGCCTAACTATCAAGTCATATCTTTATTGGGTGCTTCAATCAAGTGATAGAACAATGCAATCGATTGTTGGCTACAATGTCATTTTCTTATTTGTTACAGTTCTTTCACAAATATAAAAAATTACTGAATACAAAGTAAAACGGGAAGCGGAAGCCATGCCAACAATCAACGATCAGCAAGAGACAAATAAGTCACAGGCGCCTCATAGCAACTGGATTGATCAGAAGATTTTTTCGGATAGTAATATTTCGACTGAAGAACAGCAAAAAATATTCAAAAATATCTGGGTGCCTGTTTGTCACGAATCTGAATTACCCGAACCTTATGATTTTCGTACATCAAGCATCGGAAACGAGAACATTATAATTCTGCGGGCCGCTGACAACAAGGTCCATGCTTATTTAAATGTGTGTCCGCATCGTGGCATGCTCATCGAGCGCCGACCACAAGGAACGTTCCTTGAAGGGCAGGCATCGGGTAATCCAAAGCGTATTACATGTATGTTCCATGCTTGGCAGTTCGACATGAAAGGCAATTGTGTCTATGTGGCGCGCGAAAAAGAAGGGTATCAGGATCGCTTTTCAAAAGACGAGGCAGGTCTGCGCCGCTTGCGCTGCGAGATAAAATTCGGTGGCTTTATTTGGGTGAATATGAATGACAAGCCATCCGTATCGCTTGAAGATTGGGTTGGTGCGCCACTTAAAGTGCTTACTGGTGCCCTTGATGACGAGCCGTTAGAGGTTTTTCATTATCACAAGGAAATTTTAAGCACCAATTTCAAGCTTAACCACGACAGAACCATCAAATTTCATCAGGATTTTATGAAACAGATCGGTGATTCGTCTGTAACGCCAACACGAAAAAATGATTTTGAATTTGGTCACGCAGTTGCAGGCACCTTTGGCGAAAGCGGAAATGGTCAGGATGCTCTGACATTCCCAAAAATGAAACCAGGTCAATGGTTTATGGTTGATCTATTTCCCGGCTTTAACTTTAGCTTGCATGGATCAGCTTTGAGCGTGAGCACAATCACGCCGCTTGGCCCTAACGAGGTCATGGTTGAATATCGCGGGCTTGGACTGAAAAGCGATAATGCCGAGGCACGAAGCGCCAGAGTAAAGCATCACAATAAAATCTGGAGCCCATTCACCATTGGCGGTTCGGTGGTTAATGAAGCGGAAACTGGCGATGTAGCGCCTAGCGAAGACGCTTTGCGCCACTATTATAATGAGTGGGGGCGCTGGATGAAGCGCAACCCAGAAGATCTGGACAAGGCCTATTCTGCTGCGCCTTCTGAGCCGGCGTCAAAAGATAGTACTGCAAAGACTGGTTATAATGTCGTGGTTGTCGGTGCCAGTCATGCGGGTATTAGTTTTGCTGACAAAATGCGGAAAAGCGGGTTTGAAGGGAATATCACCATTCTTGACCGTCAAAGCGGTGGCCCAATGGAGCGTCCGCCACTATCAAAGGCGTTTTTGATTGATGAAGATGAAAAGGTTAATCCGGTTTTTCTGCTAAAGCGGAAAAAATGGTACAGTGATCAGGACATCACCTTGCGAACCAAAACCAACGTTCAAAAAATTGATCTTGAGGCAAAGTCATTGCTTCTCGAAGATGGCGAGCAAGTTCATTTTGACAAGCTGGTTATAGCCAGCGGGGCTGTGCCACGGATGTTGCCTAGTGCCGAAGGGATGCAGAATGCGTTTATTCTGCGGCAGCCTGCTGACGCCATAGCAATCCGCAACAAGATGAAGGAGGCAAAAAGCGCCATCATCATCGGTGGTGGATATATCGGCCTTGAAGTTGCGGCCTCATTCCGGAAAAAGGGGATCGAGGTTAACGTTATCGAAGCCGCCGACAGAATCCTTGCCCGTGTTGCGAGCCCATCGACAGCTGACTATTTGTCGGACCTTCACAACAGCCATGGGGTGAATTTGTCAACCGGTATCGGCGTTGAAGATATCATGCAGGACAATGGCGCCTTCAGTGGTGTCAAGCTGACTGATGGAACCGTTCTGACCGGTGATATGCTGATTGTCGGTATTGGTGTGGTGCCGGATAGCACATTGGCCAATGATGCAGGCATTGAAACACAGCGTGCAGATGGCGGCGCAATTCTGGTTGATAGCCATATGTATTCAAGTCATCCAGATGTGTTGGCGATTGGTGATGTTGCTTTACAACGTAGCGCTTCGTTAGCCATTGAATCAGTTCATAATGCCCAAGAAACTGGTGCAATAGCAGCTTCTACATTGATGGAAGTCGCACCGCCTACCATTCAGACGCCATGGTTCTGGTCGGATCAGTATGATGCCAAACTGCAATCAGTTGGTGTTGTGCCGGTGGGTGATGAAGAGGTCTATCAGGTTACACGACCAGGTAGCCGCGAGGGGGGAATTTCGTTCTGGAGCTTCAGACAAAAACGGCTTGTTGCGGTAGAGGTGTTCAATGACCCGGCTACTTACATGATGGCGAAACAATGCCTTGATTCTAATGTATCACCAGACCCGGATCAAATTGCCGACATAACCTATTCGCCACTTGATCAATAATGACTTTGGAATTGATAAGTGGCAATTGGTTCGCAGTAAAAAACACGGAACAGGATAACGTCTTAATAAAGCATAGTTAGGGTTCGACTTAACCCTGATTTCAATTGCGAATTACCAACTAAGTCTGAAAAATCTTATGATTTGAGAGCGTTCGCTTAATGAAGCTTTCAAGGCCTAATAACAATATAAATAGCCATCATATGGCGAGAGGAGATGCAATGGGACAGGATATCGAAAAGCAGATTGAAAGAACAATCTATAAAGCGGCTATCGCTTTGGATGAGCTCAATTGGGGGAACTGGTTCGAATTGTGTGATGATTCATTTCATTATTCGATTACGTCTTTCAGCCCTGAAATCAATAAAGAGATGATTTACTTCTCTGGAGATAAAAAAGAGCTTCAAGGTCTGATGGATATGCTACCAAAGCATAATACAGATCATTCACCGCTTCGCCGCCATACATCTGTATATACTGTCGATATTTCTGATGATGGGCAGACAGCAGAAGCTGTAAGTTCGGTTGTTGTGTATCAAAATATGCTCGATGGCATCAATGCGCATCTAGACTCAGGCGAAAGCCGTCTTTTTGTGGTTGGTAAATATCATGACAAATTCACCATTAAAGATGGTGTGGCAAAATTTGTTAATCGTGAAACCAAACTTGATAACCGTCGTATGGACAAAGGGTCGCATTGGCCAATCTAGTCGGTAAAAGCTATTTGCGGTGAAGGTCTGTCAAAGTTTCAAAGATCAGGCCGAATTATGGAAGGAAACCATTGATATGAGCTGGATTAAAGTTTGCGCTACGAGTGAAGTGCCACCAGGTTCAATAAAAAAACTTTGGGCCAGCGTCGGCGGCGGAATTCCGCTTGTGGTCGCGCATCATAAGGCTGGTTTCACCGCGTTACCTCCTATTTGCCCTCATATGGAAGAACCATTGGACGAATCTGGAACAATTCTGGGTTGTAAGCTAACCTGCACAAAGCATTTATGGTCTTGGGACCTGGAAACGATGGAATTGCAGGATGAGGCTGAATTGCCACTTAAAACCTATGATACCAAGATCGAAGATGACAATGTTATGGTTTTCGTGACCGAGCAACTTGAGTATGATTTCAATGAAGAAGACGACATTGATGATGACGAATTCTTTGGCGATGATGACGATGACGATTTTGATTAGGGATATGACAAACTAATCGCTAAATATCTAACAAGTGTCAAAATTGAATAATTGATGCTATGCCATCAGTTTTTATAAACAAAACAGTTGATTGTCTGTATTACATGGAAAAGAATTTCATTTTATTCTATGGGTTGTATAGATGATCATGATGTTTTTAGGGGTTAATTAAGATGGATGCACCAATTAGTGACAATAACAAGGATCCGGTTATTGATCTTCAGACGAATCCTGCGGATGAGATTAAAACCACAACTTGTTACATGTGCGCATGCCGATGCGGGATCAAAGTCTATCTCAAGGATGGCCAGGTACGCTATATTGAGGGTAACCGCGATCACCCCGTGAATAAGGGGGTTCTGTGTGGCAAGGGTGCTTCTGGCATCATGACCCAGGTGTCGCCTGCGCGTTTGACCTCGCCGCTGAAACGTGTTGGCCCCCGCGGTTCAGGTGAATTTGCTGAAATTTCATGGGATGAAGCGCTTGACCTGGCATCAAGCTGGCTTGGTGATGTGCGGGCAAAAGACCCGCGTAAACTTGCCCTATTTACCGGACGCGATCAAAGTCAGGCGCTAACAGGCTGGTGGGCCTCACAGTTCGGCACACCTAATTTTGCCGCGCATGGTGGCTTCTGTTCAGTCAATATGGCGGCTGCCGGTTTATATACATTCGGCGGATCGTTCTGGGAATTTGGCGAGCCTGACTGGGATAAAACCGAATATTTCATGTTATGGGGTGTGGCCGAGGATCATGGTTCAAACCCAATCAAAAAGGCACTTGGCAAGCTGAAAGAACGTGGCGTCAAGGTTGTCGCCGTCAACCCCGTTAGAACGGGTTATGGCGCGATTGCTGATGAATGGCTAGGCGTAAAGCCGGGAAGTGACGGTCTGTTCGTTTCGGCATTGATTTATGAATTGATGCAGGCTGGCAAGGTCGATCTTGATTATCTTGTGCGCTATACCAATTCACATTGGCTTGTTATCCAGAATCCGGGTGCGGCCAATGATGGTCTGATTGCCCGTGATAAAGATGGCGAGCCATTGGCCTGGGATAAAAACCAGAACAAAGCTATTGGTGCCAATACCCTAGAGATCGATCCAGCATTGAACGGGTCATTCAAGCTGGCCGATGGATCGCAGGTCGTACCGGTGATGTCATTGATTGCAGAGCGCTTCCTAGATAGCAAATTTGCACCTGAGTCAGTCGCCGAAGAAATCGGTATTCCGGCTGACACAATCAAGCGTATTGCAAGTGAACTTGCCGAAGCGGCTTTTGAGCGTGAAATTGTTATCGATCAGCCGTGGGTTGACTGGGCTGGCCGCAAACATGACAAGATGATTGGTCGTCCGGTATCAATGCATGCGATGCGCGGTATTTCGGCGCATTCAAACGGCTTTAATACATGCCGCTTGATTCACCTGCTTCAAATTTTGCTGGGTTCAATCGATTGTCCTGGCGGTTTCCGCTACAAGCCACCTTATCCAAAGACGATTCCACCGGGTATCCGTCCAGCAGGTAAAGTTGATCAGGTCAAGCCCAATACACCGCTTCCGGGTCCGCCGCTTGGTTTTGTAAAGGGGCCAGAAGATTTGCTGGTTGATGACAATGGAAAGCCATTGCGTATCGACAAAGCCTATTCGTGGGACGCGCCAGTGTCGGCGCATGGCCTGATGCATATGGTCATCAATAATGCGGGTACGATGGATCCGTATAATATTGATGTGCTGTTCATGTATATGGCCAATATGGGCTGGAATTCGTCGATGAACGTGCCTGATACATTGCGTCATCTGACAGCTAAAAACCCTGATACAGGTGAATATGTCATTCCAAAAATCATCTATTCGGATGCGTTTTATTCGGAAACAGTGCCTTATGCGGATCTGATCCTGCCGGATACGACTTATCTTGAAAGATGGGATTGTATTTCGATGCTGGATCGCCCAATTTCAGAACCTGATTCTGCAAATGATGCCATTCGTCAGCCAGTCATTGAGCCAGATCGTGACGTGCGCCCGTTCCAGACGGTCATGCTTGATCTTGGCGCGCGCCTTGGTTTGCCAGGCATGACCAATGAAGATGGTGCAGCCAAATATCCAGGCGGGTATGCTGATTATATCATCAATCACCAGCGTGCTCCGGGCATTGGCCCGCTTGCAGGGTGGCGTGGTGAAGATGGTTCGAAATATGGTGTCGGCGAGCCGAACCAGAACCAGCTGCAGGAATATATTGATAATGGTTGTTTCCATGCCCATGAACTTGAGCCGGAAATGCGTTATTATAAGCATGCCAATAAAGCCTATCTGGACTGGGCTAAATCGGTTGGGTTTAATGGGTCAACAGACCAGATTGTCTTTGAGCTCTATAGCGAAACCTTGCAGAAATTCCGCCTAGCAGCCCAAGGGCATGGTGATATTCAGCCGGAAGATTCGCATCGTGAGCGAATTACGTCCTTCTTCGATCCGTTGCCATTCTGGTATCCGACTTTTGAAGGCGAAATGGTCAATAAAGATGACTATCCGTTTCATGCAATTACCCAGCGCCCCATGCATATGTACCATTCATGGGGATCACAGAATGCGTGGCTTCGTCAGATCACCAATGCAAACCGTTTATATATGAATCGTGAAAAGGCCGAAGCTCTGGATATCCATGATGATGACTGGGTCTGGCTTACCAGCCACATAGGCCGCGTCAAATGTCAGGTGAGTCTGATGGAAGGCTGTAATCCTGATACATTGTGGACATGGAATGCGATTGGCAAGCGCGGCGGTGCATGGGGTCTTGATAAGGATGCCCCAGAGATGAAGCAGGGCTTCCTGCTTAATCATCTGATCTCGGAATTATTGCCCGCACGTGAAGGTGGCTATCGCTATTCAAATAGTGACCCGGTTACTGGGCAGGCTGCATGGTATGATTTGCGGGTGAAAATCAGTAAAGCTTTGCCAGAAGAAGCAGGCACTACCGAGCCTTATTTCGAGCCGTTCAAGGCGCGTTCCGATGCCCCATTACCTGATGAGTTGGCGTATGGTACGCAATTTAACAAGGGATCAAAATCATGACATCTCTTCCCGCTACTACCAAGAAAAAGCTTGGCCTTGTCATCGACCTCGACACCTGCGTTGGCTGCCAGGGATGTGTGACGTCTTGTAAAGAATGGAACACTTCGGGCTATTCAGCGCCATTGACCGATATTGACCCTTACGGTCAGGATCCGCAAGGCGCATGGCTGAACCGTGTGCATGGCTTTGAGCTAGGCGAAGGTCTGGAAAGCCGGACGGTGCATTTTCCACGTTCATGCCTGCATTGTGAAGAACCTGCTTGTGTGACAGTTTGCCCCACAGGTGCTAGTTATAAGCGTGAAGAAGATGGTATCGTTCTGGTCAATCCGGACACCTGTATCGGCTGTAAACTTTGTTCATGGGCGTGCCCGTATGGTGCGCGTGAATATGATCCATCACATGGTGTGATGAAAAAATGTACATTGTGCGTTGATCGTATTTATAACGAAAATCTGGAACCTGAAGATCGGCAGCCTGCCTGTGTGCGTGCCTGTCCGACAGGGGCACGCCATTTTGGTGATCTGGGTGATCCGGAAAGTGACGTTTCGCAACTTGTTGCCGAGCGTGAAGGGTTCAACCTGCTGGAAGAGTTTGGTTACAAGCCCGTAAATAAATATCTGCCACCACGTAAACGCCGTGATGCAGTCACCTCGCAACCTGCAGCATTGAAAGAAACAGTTGGCGCCAGTGATGGTACCAAGACAGAAAAATTCTTTGCCTGGGCTGACCGCAAGCTTAGCCGATAAGATAAGAGGACAAAAAGATGCATCCCGCTTATTCCGTTATTTTGTTTACCACAGCATCAGGTGCTGGTTATGGCCTGTTGATGTTGCTATCGCTGGCATGCTTTATGGGCGTTTTGCCAGAAAGCCAAGTTTACGGCTTTGTTAGCATGGCACTGTCGCTTGGCTTGATCACCGTCGGTTTGCTGTCTTCAATGGCGCATCTGGGCCATCCTGAACGCTCTTGGCGTGCTGTTTCGCAATGGCGTACATCATGGCTGTCACGCGAAGGCGTTTTTGCCATCGTAACCTATGTACCAGCTGGCATATTCGGTATTTCATGGGTGTTCTTTGGAAAGCTTGATGGCTTTGTGCCTTACGTGGCCTTGCTAACCGCTATCCTATCCGTCGTAACTGTCTATTGCACAGGCATGATCTATGCGTCTCTGCGCACGATCAGCGCGTGGAACCAGAAGATGACCGCACCAAATTACATTATCATCGCGTTGGCTAGTGGGGCGATCTTACAGGTTCTGCTACTAACTATCTTTGATCAGATTAACACCTCGTCGATTGGTCTGGCCTTGATGCTCGCCGCAACAGCTTTGGTTGCTAAATGGCTGTATTGGGTCAAGATTGATAGAACCTCGATCGGTTATACAGTTGAACAGGCCATCGGTTTAAAGGGGCAAGGTAAAATCCGTCAGATTGAACCTGCGCATACACAGCCTAACTATGTCATGCGTGAAATGGGCTATGCCGTGGCGCGCAAACATAGCCGGCAGATGCGGATGCTATCTACATTGCTTTGCTTTATCGTGCCATCGGTTTGCATGGTGCTAAGCCTTGGTATGGCCGAACCTCTGTTCTTTGCCTCAGTCGCGACAGCTAGCCTTGCTGTTGGGCTGGTCATGGAACGGTGGTTGTTCTTTGCCGAAGCTGTCCATGTTGTGACACTGTATTACGGCAGTTCGCAATAATACAAACTGTATTATCCTTATTTTATATGCTGAAAATTTTATAATTTTCTATGTGGAGAAGCGCTTGACCTATAACTGGCCAGATATTTCAACATTTACCAGCCCAGATTATAAAAAAGCGCGGTATGAAGCTCAAAATGCGGTGTTTTGGTTGGCTAGGGGTGCGCATAGCTATCTAGAGCCATTGCCTCAAAACAGGCATTTAGAACTGGAATGGCAAAGTGATCGCGAGACGCTTTGCACAAAGGTATTTGACGGTGACCTTCAAATCGGCCTTAGCATACCTGAACTGGAAATTTTCTTTTGTGAGAATGGTGAAAAGGTCAGGCATAGTTTCTGGTTTGATGACCGTACACCTGCTTATGCCGAAGCCTGGTATCTTGTTGAGCTTTTGCATCGTGACCGTGACCGGTCTAAATTTACCATTGAGCTTCCGTTTGAGTCGAAAGACTTCTTCCTGGGCGATACGGATGAACATGATGCGCCAGCTGTGGCTGTTGAGCTAAAAGCGATGCATGACTGTTTTATCATTGCTGCCGATGTGTTGTCGCAAGTGCAACAAAAGTTAGCCGATAGCGGCGATGTTGTTGCTGAAATAGGGGGCATTTCCTGCAAACCTGAGAATTTCACCCTTAGTTTTGAAATTGTGACTAAGCCAGATGATCATGCCAATGTTCTGGTGGGGATGAGTCTTGGTGATGATCTGCGGCCAGCGCCGTTTTTCTTTGTCAGCAAAAACTATGCAGAATCAGCCAAAAATAACCATGCACTTGATTTTGATGCGGCCAATTTATTGTCGCTAAATAAAATGTCTGAGCAGAAAATGGATAACGCAACTGTCATCAATCAACTGCTTCAAGATGCAAAATCTTGTCTGGGGTGATCAGACACAGGTAAAAGTGACACCCCATAAGGGGTTGTGGTTATTATTGCGATAAGGAAAAAGATGTTTTTCATAGCTTCTGGCTATTAGACAATTCTCAAATATAACAACGAAATTGTTGACACTTCATGCCGAAAAGCCCGAATATGTGTTCAGTTAAATATATTACCGATCGTTGATGGAGGGTTTTATGCCACCAAGAAATCATAAGAAATGGTTAGCCACACCAAAAATCGAGTATATCTCAAGTGAGTGCTATAACAATTATGAGATATATGAGCAGGAAATCGAGCATATCTTCGCCAAAGTATGGGTGCCAATGTGCCACAAAAGTGAGATGGCAAACAAAGGCGATTTCAGATCAAGCCAGATTGCGTTTCAAAATGTCGTTGCTGTAAATCATGGTGATAACATCAAAGTGTATCTATGCCCACAGATCGACAGACTTACTGGCAACGGTATTTCAGTCGATGGTTTGACTGAGCTGCATAGCGGTGTTCAGCATGGTGGTATGGTTTGGGTAACGCTTGATCCTAACCCAACACAGAGCATTGACGAGTGGACATGTGGTGCGTTTGATTGCATCGCTGAAGCTATCGATACAGAAGAAATGGAAGTTTTCCATTATCATAAGTCAATCATTGATACGAATTACAAGCTATGGCACGACACCAATAGTGAGTTCTATCATGACTTCATGCACTATCATAACCGTGTAACGGGCTTCAACGATGCGTATTTTGCACGAAAGAACATCCCTTTCGACAATGGTCACGTGAATGTGAGCAGCTTCACAGTGCAGTATGAAGAGTATGAAGGCTTCGAAGATAGAGGTGAATTGTCATTCCCTAATCTGCCACCGAACCAGTGGTACATGGTTGACCTGTTCCCAGGCTTCAACTTCAATCTAAGAGGCAGTGCCTATCGCAGTGACTCAGTCACACCACTTGGTCCGAACAAAGTTCTGATCGAATTCCGTGGCTATGGTCTGAAGAAAGACACACCAGAAGAGCGTGCGACAAGAATTGAGCACCATAATTCTATCTGGGGTCCATTTGGCCGTAACCTGCATGAAGATCTGATCGGTGTTGCTGGTCAGGGCACAACCATGCGTGAAGGTACAGAAGCCCGCAGAATTCTGCATGGTCGCCATGAAGGTGGAACGATTCATGATGAAGTAGGCATGCGCCATTACTATGCTGAATGGGGCAAGCATCTGGGTGTAAGTCCAGAGAATCCACTTGGTCATGCGGTTGAAGATGACATGGTTGTTGCAGCCGAATAGCAATAATCAGATATATTACGAAAAGGGCTGGTGTGCTTTATGTCACCAGCCCTTTTTTATGATTTAGATATGTTATGGTTTCAGCGCGAAATATAACTGTCATGGCCACGTGATTACAGATAGGTCACGCAGATTTTATCATTGCGCTTGGCTGGCAATAGCAACATGTATGCGCAGTGCTGGAAAGGCACAGAGCGAATAGATGCACGGGTCTGGTGTCCCCGAGGTGAGACAGCTGGAGCTAGTCGAGTCCAGCGGCTTCCTTGATCGCGGCATAGCCTGCAGCATCGTTTTCGTCGTCATCCTCTGGCATGAACTGTTTTGGGCCATAAAGGAAGTTGTGCAATTCACCTGATTCACTTAGTTCTTTTGAAATCTCAACAGCAATGCGGGACATTGGCATTTCGGTTTCGGCCTTAACCCAGAACAGGCCAACATCCTTGCGAACAACTGGGTCTTTTAGCAATAAGACCTTGGTACCATCATGCAGTCCGGGCATACGGGTAAAGTGATAGGGGATAACGGTACATAATTCTGTGTATTGCGTCTGAAACATCAGATGCAGAATCGATTCAGATTCGATTTTCGGAACAACTTCGCATCCTGCTTGTGTGAAGGTGCTGTCGATAATCCGGCGTTCGTGCATGGATTGGCGCAACAGTGCAAAAGGCAACTTTGCCGCATCTCTCCAGGTTATTTCTTCAACATCCTCAAATTCAAATGAGTCTGGTACCAGCAAGCCCCATGTTTCGGTAAAAATGGGCAAGACATTACACCAGCCAAGCGCGTCAGCGTCTTCAACATAGGTGATAGCACAATCAATCGAATAGTTATCAAGGCCAATTTTGATTTCATCATTGCCGACAAATCGCACATCCACTGACAAGCCTGGATATGCTTTCCGAATACGTTGCAGAATAATCGGCAGAACAGGTGACATTGATGGCATCGCACCGATCGATAATTTGCCATGCAAGTTACCCTGCATTTCAGCAATTGAATTACTAAGGGCGTTGAAATTCGCAATGATTAAGCGACCCCATGAGGCCACTTTTTCACCTTCGGCGGTAATGCCGTAAAGCCGTTGACCGCGGCCACGTTTGAACAGGGTTACTCCAAGTTCAAGTTCTAATTGCTTAATGCCGTTCGAAAGGCTTGGTTGCGTCACGTTACATCGCGTAGCGGCACGGCCAAAATGATTCTCTTCGATAACAGCAACAAGATATTCTAGTTGTTTCAAAAACATTAGGCACCCCTCCAAAACTCTAACTTGTTTGACGCTATCTATTAAAAAGACGCTCTAACAAAAATGGCAACTATATAAATCACCGTATACCTGTTTTTTTATAGGTCAAAGCTAAAATTAAATGTTTTCCTTATAGTTGATATGAATTTCATCATAGAAGCGGTCGTACTTTCTCGTTTATGGCGAAGTAAAAGCACGACTTGTCCTATGACTGGTGCTAGCGTTGAGCATCTAAATGGGTGCGTTGTCGTGCTTTAGTAACTGTCTAACTGGTGGATTGCCCATACCACGGATTGCAGATTTGTTACCTTAGGTGTGGGAATGGTACGTGGAACTTGAAGCGACATTATTAGCAGCTTTTACAATGTATCTTGGCTGTGGTTTTCTTGCAGGTGCACTTATTGGCTGCATAGGTATTGGCGGTGTCGTGCTGGTACCGCTTCTTGTCTATTTTGGTGGTGTTGACATCAAGCTGGCAATTTCAGCGGCTATGTTTGCCTATATAGTATCGGGTCTTGTTGGCACGTACATTTATGCTCAAAGCAAATCAATTCAGTGGTCTATGGCTTTGATATTATTCATTGGTGCCGCCCCTGGCGCTTTGCTGGGCAGTTGGCTTGTTGCGGTCATAGATGGTGACTTTTTGAAAGCCTTGATCGGGGTTTTGGCGATCTTGTCAGGCGTGCAAACCCTGCGTGGTGGTGTAAAGACCGACCATGGTGATACCCCATCATTAGGCGCCACACCTCTGATTGGTATTGGCGCGATCACAGGCGTTCTGTCTTCACTGACAGGTACAGGTGGGCCCCTGGTACTGGTGCCGTTGTTAATGTGGCTACGGCTACCAATTCTGCTTGCGATCGGTTTATCGCAAGCTATTCAGCTACCGATAGCGACTTTTGCGACGGCGGCTAACCTCATGGCAGGTAACTTTAGCTGGGTCATTGCTATCAGTCTTGCGATGGGGATTTCAACAGGAAGCCTGATCGGTGCCAAGGTCGCGCATAGATTACCAACAGCAACATTAAAGATAATTGTTGCCGTCGTTCTGACACTTGTTGGTGGTTTTCTGTTCATTGATGTGCTGGGCCTAGGCGTCTGAAACCCCCCTTGTGACACCCCTCAGAAACATAGCCGATGCCACATATCTAATAGGTGTCAGCCATTTATTTGACAGTTTTTCTTATGCCAACGCACAGAAAATTGTAACGTTAGCTCGGGAATAAATACAAACACCCTAACTAACGTGAAATTCACTTTTGGGAATATTAGGAGAGAGAAATGTCAGATACACCGCCACGCAGGAAAGTGACCTATAAAACACTACTCAAGAAAATGGAAAAGGGTGAGCCGATTACACAGCTTGCTGCCTATGATTATCGGACAGCCGTTGTGGCGGATCGCTTGGGTATGGACATTCTTTGTGTTTCAGACACAGGTGGTATGATCCTGTTTGGTCACCAAAGCACTGTTTCGGTCAGCTTTGACGAAGTCATGATGATGTCGCAGGCGATTGACCGTGGGTCACAATATGGTCTGCGTATGGTCGATATGCCTTATTGGAGCTTCCATGTTTCAAAAGAGCAGGCTGTTGAGAATGCTGGCCGCTTCGTTCATGAAGCGAATGCCGAAGTCATGAAATGTGAAGGCAACCGCCATCACGTTCCAGCTATCGAAGCGATTGTGAATGCTGGTATTCCAGTTCAGGGTCATATCGGTATTACCCCGATGCGTATGCCACAGCTTGGTGGATTTATCGCACAGGGTAAAACAGCTGCGCGTGCCCAGGAACTTGTTGACGATGCAAAGGCCATGTATGACGCAGGTTGTTTCTCAATCCTTTGCGAGGTGACAACATCTGAAGTTGCCGAATATCTTGCAGAGACTTTGCCGGTTCCGGTTATCAGCCTTGGTGCAGGTAATTGTGCAGATGGTGTTCACATCATCTCGTCTGACCTGTTCCACCTTTGGGAAGAGCATGTACCAAAGCATTCACGTATCTACACTGACCTGATCCCGATCATGGAAGATGTTATCACAAGATATATGAACGACGTTAAGACCAGAAATTATCCTGGTCCGGAAAACACCATTAACATGCCTGAAGATGAATTGCGTAAATTCGCCAAGGCTATGAAATGGGAGCGCAAGCTCGAAGAGCTTGGCTAAACCATAAGACGTTAATATAGCAGGAACCAATCAGACTATGCTTTGGCATGTTAATCTGACACTTAACGGTTCCTGCTATATCTCATTTATTTTGAGTGATGCTTGTATGTAACATCTGCCACAAAATGTATTCGCATTTGCGATAACATGCTGGCTTGATTGTATATATCAGAATTTACAAACCCCCATATGGCCTGCCCGTATTAGGCGCAAGCTGGCAACGTTGATTAGAAGTTGAGAGACCCTGATGACTTATAAAAGCGATATTGAAATTGCACGTGAAGCAAAGATGCAACCAATCCAGGAGATTGGTAAAAAGCTCGGCATTCCTGAAAAGGATCTTTTGCCGTTTGGTCATGATAAAGCCAAAGTGTCGGCTGAATTTATCGCCTCTAAAAGAAGCGGTAATGATGGCAAGTTGATTTTGGTGACGGCGATTAATCCAACGCCAGCTGGTGAAGGTAAGACCACCACCACTGTTGGTCTTGGTGATGGCCTTAACGCCATTGGCAAAAAGGCGATGGTCTGTATCCGCGAAGCCTCGCTTGGTCCATGTTTTGGTATGAAGGGTGGTGCCGCTGGTGGTGGTTATGCTCAGGTCGTACCGATGGAAGAAATGAATTTGCATTTTACGGGTGATTTTCATGCTATCACCTCGGCGCATAATCTGTTGTCGGCGATGATTGACAATCACATCTATTGGGGCAATGAGCAGGACATTGACCAGCGACGTGTGGCCTGGCGCCGCGTTGTTGACATGAATGACCGTGCGTTGCGTGACATTGTCACCAGCCTTGGTGGCGTATCGAACGGTTTCCCGCGCCAGTCTGGCTTTGATATTACCGTTGCGTCAGAAGTTATGGCGATCCTGTGTCTTGCGCTTGATATTAATGATTTGCAAAAGCGCCTTGGTGATATCATCGTTGCTTACCGGCGTGATCGTAGCCCTGTCTATTGCCGTGACATCAAAGCTGATGGTGCTATGACAGTGCTTTTGAGCCAAGCTATGCAACCTAATCTTGTACAGACCCTCGAAAACAACCCAGCATTCGTCCATGGTGGCCCATTTGCCAATATTGCGCACGGATGTAATTCGGTTGTTGCCACAACAACAGCGCTTAAGCTTGCTGACTATGTTGTAACGGAAGCTGGTTTTGGTGCTGATCTGGGTGCCGAGAAATTCATGAACATTAAATGCCGTAAGGCTGGTCTTGCACCAAGTGCGGTTGTTCTTGTTGCCACAGTGCGTGCCATGAAGATGAATGGCGGCATTGCCAAAGCTGATTTAGGTGCTGAAAATGTTGCGGCTGTTCAGGCTGGTTGCCCGAATCTTGGTCGCCATATCGAAAACCTGAAATCCTTTGGTGTTCCGGTTGTTGTCGCGGTGAACCATTTTGTTACTGATACCGATGCTGAAATTAAGGCCTTGCAAGACTATGTTGTTGAACAGGGTTCAGAAGCCATCGTTTCAAAGCATTGGGAGCATGGGTCAAAGGGATCTGAAGCACTGGCTATCCGCGTCGCGGAAATCGCAGATGCTGGCTTGGCTAATTTTGCACCGATCTATCCGGATGAAATGCCGTTGTTGGAAAAGATCGAGACGATTGCCAAGCGCATCTACCGTGCTGATGAGGTGATTGCTGACCAGAAAATCGTTGCCCAACTCAAGCAGTGGGAAGAGCAGGGCTATGGCCATCTTCCTGTATGTATGGCTAAGACACAATATAGCTTCAGCACGGATCCAAACCTGCGCGGCGCGCCTACTGGTCATAGCGTACCTGTACGCGAAGTGCGCCTATCAGCTGGTGCAGGCTTTATTGTCGCTATCTGTGGCGAGATTATGACAATGCCTGGTCTGCCACGGGTACCGTCAGCCGAGTCGATCATGCTGAATGATGAAGGCCAAATCGAAGGTCTGTTCTAATACAACCTCGGTTATTCGGAAGATTTTAATCTAAATCGTAACAACTTTTACGCGATAATTATTTTCAAAGGGCACTGCTGAGGCAGTGCCCTTTAGTTTTATGCGCATGAAGTTGGAATCAATTTATCGAGGTTAACACAAGGATATACCGCGATTCGTTGATAAAGTGCGACATTCTGGCACAGGCGCGCTTTCCGATTCGCAAAGTTTGTCTAATGGCCTTGACATTGCAACTTCCAGGTGATTCTCTGCATCTAGTTATCGGGTTGCCGATATTGTCTAACCCCAATGAAGGTTGCTTTTGTGAAGAGTATTTCGGGGACTGCCACATCGAAGAAGGGTGTAAAAACCGAAACGTCAACTTTGTTAGGTTGGATCAAAGGACGTTTTCCCCTTAAAATCGGGATTGGCAAGACTACAGCGCCCAATATCTCTGAAGCTTTGCGCCAGCAACGCAAAAGTGACCGCACGGCAATCTATCTTGAAAAAGCAGGCAATACCGAAAATGACGATATCTTTGGTGCGGTTATGGATGCGTTTAATGATGACTCGATCAAGCCCTTCGCAGTCATTGAACCTGACCCTATCGAAGTGCCAGTTGAACCGAAACCTATCCCTAGCGAATTTGTTCTATTTAAACGCAAGCCAGTACGTTCAAAAGGGTAGCTAAAAAATACGAAAACTCGTGAAATAAAGCGAGTCTATCTGGCTATTGTAATCATATTTTAATAATTCTTCATTCAGTGCTAGGCGCAGAATTTCTGTGGCGGCGTCGCGTTTTGGTACCGTATCAAGATCGTCTTCTTTAAATTCGCTAAGATGTCCCAGAATAACCGACCGGAACGCAGGCTCCATATCGGTCATCTCAAGTAAGAAATTATCACCTTCGATATATTTGGCCAGCTTTGCGCAGGCAATTTCAACCGACACCATCTTTTTGCTATTCTTCAAATTCGTCGTAAAAGCCAGTACGAAGGAAAAATATTGATACTCATCGGGCATCATATTTTCGGCTGAGGCATTGTCAGTTGGTATATTGTCACTTGTTGCGTTATCAGCGTCTGCACCTTTCAAATCATCGCCAAGAAGTTCGGCACCCCTCAAAGCGGCGCTGACACTCATGCCGGATTGCTTGCGCAATTCATACGCTTTGCTGATATCGACAGCTGACGGAGATGAATCCGTGAACAAAATGTGGCTACCAATGAATAACACGGCAATGATCATAGCAGGCCCGCCAATAAGCGCAGACATCAACAAGAGCGTCTTGCGCTTTGCTTTTTTCTCGGCAGCTTTTATCTTTTCTTTTTCGGCCTCGTCTTCTTCATCATCGAGGTCGTCAAAATCGTCTGCATCATTCATGAACGTGTGATCCGGCACTTATCAAAATATGTTAATTATGGCCCGATGCCGTGGTGACATCGGTCTTTGCTTATACACCTTTACGGCAGAATTCAGCTTTTTCGTAGGGTAGGTAAAGAAGATACCGAACGCTATGGCTTCACATCAAAAATAGCATCGCATAATTCGTCGAACCATGGCCATGATTTAACAACCCTATCATTGCTGATAAGATAAATATGCCGGTCAAAAATAGGCGCATCTTCAAGCTTGAACAGCTGCCCGCTATCACAATGTGGTTTGGCTAGCTCAACAGGCAAATAAGCCGATCCACCATTTTCCAGTAGATAGTCGCAAGCCCAAACAGATGAACCGATCGAAATGCGGGCTGTTCCGGCGTCACTATAGGCCAATGTATGCTGGCGGGCGAAATTTTCACCCCCATCAACATAAAGGTAATTGGAGTCAAACCGAATAGGACTGTCCTTGCGGGTCGAAAATAAGGCCAGCTTTGTAGTGGCTATTTGACGGCTGGTAAAACTTTCATGCCGCCGAGGTTGAAAGCTTAGCGCCATATCGATGATCCCAGTATCAAGCCATTCATTCATATCACGGGTTTGCCCTGGCCACGCTGCTAGTGCCGTTTGTGGCTGTGTATTGCGAATATGGTCAAACAGACGATGCCCCCAGTAAGGCCAAATATCGGGAATACATCCGATACTACAAATCTGATTAACAGACCCAGGCAAAGCGGTCTCGCTTCGTGCCTTTTGCCATAGGTCAAGCATGGCTTCGGCGTAGCGTTTGAATTTCAACCCTGCCAGTGTCATGGCCGCACCCGACTTTTGGCGGTGTATCAAAGTCTGCCCAAGATTCTGTTCCAAAGCATTAAGACGTGTGGTGACAGTTGATTGCGTAACATGCAGGCGTTCGGACGCGCGGATAAGGCTGCCTGTATCGACGATCGCCACAAAGGTTTTAAGCGTAACAATGTTCATTATTGCCTCATCTAAGATCAGATAATATGTTCGAATAAATCAAACTTAATAATCAGAATAATTCGTTTAACAAATATTGTTTATTTTGTCATTGTCTCATTGGAAATGGATACATTCCTGACAGATAGGTGGCTGGAAATGACGAATGTAGTTGATTATAAAATGCTGGTTGATGGGGTGTGGATTGGCGCGTCAGATGATAAAACTTTTGACAGCATCAACCCAGCAACCGGCCAAGTATGGGCGCGCGTCCCAGAGGCAACGGCGGCAGATGTTGATATCGCTGTGCGGGCGGCTGACCGGGCGTTTCATGATGGACCTTGGGCCAAGATGAGTCCAACTGAACGAGGCCATTGTTTGCGCCGGCTTGCCGAATTGCTGGCTGGTCATTCCGAACAGCTTGGTCATACCGAAGCGGTTGATACAGGCAAGATGCTCAAGGAAACGCGATGGCAGGCAAAATATATTGCTGAATTCTTTCATTTCTACGCGGGCTGTGCTGACAAGATACATGGCGACACTTTGCCGATCGACAAGCCTGATCTGTTTGTCTTTACCGATCGTGAACCGCTGGGCGTTATCGCGGCTGTTGTGCCTTGGAATTCACAACTGTTCCTGAGCGCTGTGAAGATTGGTCCGGCGCTGGCGGCTGGAAACACGGTCGTTATGAAAGCTTCCGAACATGCCTCGGCAGCAATGCTGGAATTTGGCAAGCTTATTAAAGAGGCCGGTATTCCCGATGGGGTGGTTAATATCATAACTGGTCATGGCGACCCGTGTGGCAAGGCGCTTACATCGCATCCGCTGGTGGCACGTATATCCTTTACCGGCGGGCCTATTGCCGCGCGTCATGTATTACATAATTCAGCCGAAAATTTTGCCGAAGTATCGCTGGAACTTGGTGGAAAATCTCCAATCATCGTATTTGATGATGCAAATATTGAAAGTGCGGTAAATGGCGCCGTCGCGGGTATATTTGGCGCTGCAGGTCAAAGTTGTGTGGCTGGATCACGTCTTTATCTGCATGAAGATATTGCCGATGAATTTCTTGCACGAATGAAAACCGCTGCCGAAAGCATCCTGATTGGTGATCCCCTTGCCGAAGAAACGCAGATGGGGCCGCTTTGTACGGTTGGTCAGCGCGATGTGATTGAACGCGAAGTTGCGCATGCGGTCAGTGAAGGTGGCCATATTTTATCTGGGGGAAAACGCCCAGATGGTCTTGATGGCATCTATTTTGAGCCAACGATTATTGAATGTCCGCGTCAGGATCTGCGCATTGTTGATACCGAACTTTTTGGTCCGGTTGTCAGTGTTCTGCGGTTCCGCGACGAAGCTGAGGTTTTAGCGCTGGCTAATGATACTAAGCATGGTTTGGCGGCTGGTATTTTTACGCGCGATAGTGCGCGCTCTATCCGCATGGCAAAGGCTGTGCGTGCAGGCATCGTTTGGGTCAATACGTATCGCGCGGTATCGCCAATCGCCGAATTTGGAGGTGTCAAAGGATCTGGCTATGGCCGCGAAAGCGGATTTCAGGCGGTCTATGATTATACCAGACCAAAGACAATCTGGATGAACACTTCAGACGAACCGCTAGGTGCGGTTTTTGTATCCCGTTGATGAAAAGGAATAGAATATGAAATTCCAACTTGCTGTAAATCTTGAGCGTCTTGATGATTCAATCGATATGGATGCGGTTCAACGCCATACCTTGGAAATGGTGCAGATGGCCGAACAGGGTGGTTTTGATCTTGTATGGTCTGCCGAACATCATGCGCTGGAGATGACAATAGCGCCCAACCCGTTCCAGATACTGACATGGTGGGCAGGGCATACGGATCGTATCCGCCTGGGCACAGCCGTGGCCACAGCCCCTTATTGGCATCCAATCAATCTGGCTGGCGAGGCGGCCTTTACCGATCTGATTTCGGGAGGTCGTCTTGAATTTGGTATTGGATCCGGCGCCTATCAGCGTGAATTTGACCGTATGCGCCCCGGTTTGAAGCAGTCAGATGCATGGCAATATATGCATGAGATGTTGCCTGCCGTAAAAGCGCTCTGGCAAGGCGATTATGCACATGATGGTGAATTCTGGTCATTTCCGACATCGACCTCGGTGCCAAAGCCAGTCCAGCATCCGCATCCGCCTATCTGGGTCGCAGCACGTGCGCCGATCACCTATGACTATGCGGTCAAGCATGGCTATAACATCATGTCATGGCCGCTAACGCGTCCATTTTCCGAAGCCGAGTTATATAAGGGACGGCTTGATGAGGCGATGGCGGCCAATCCGGATGCACAACGCCCAACATTTGCGATGATGCGCCATAGCGCGGTCTATGCCAAAGCCGAAGACTGGACTAAGCCAGTGCAAGCATTGCAAAGAACACTTGGACAATTTGAAAATCTGTTCAAGAATCTGGGTGATGTGGTGAATGGATTTCCAAAGCAGATACCGCTTGATGAACTGGAAAACCGTGATGAGTATAATGCCGATATGCTGCGCGAGAATTTGATGTTTGGTACGCCAGAAGAAGTCATCAACAAGCTAAAGCGATATGAAGCTTTGGGTGTTGATGCCTTCATTTACTATGCAAGCATGAATTTAGACATGGCGTCACAAAAGCAATCGCTAAAGCTGTTCTGCGACGAAGTCATACCTGCCTTTTCGTAAATCATGCCAATTTAAAGCGTCAGCAAGGGGAAGCATATGCCTGTTTCGGGTAATGGTACGGTCTTTGACCTTTATGAGTCTAGTAATCGTGGGTCTGATAACAGGCCGGTTATTACCCTTGTGCATGGGCTGGGATTGACGCGGGCGACATGGGCTGGCCATATCCCACATCTGGCTGAACATTATCGGGTTCTGAACTATGATCTCTATGGGCATGGCGACTCGGCTCCGCCACCACGACGTCCGGATTTGAGCCTGTTTGCAGAACAGCTTGCCGAACTGATGGATGAGTTAGAAATAGCGCAATCTGCTGTGGTTGGCTTTTCACTAGGCGGCATGATTAACCGCCGTTTTGCGATGGATTATCCTGGCCGCGCTTGGGCACTGGCTATTTTGAACTCACCACATGAACGCGGGGCCGAAGCCCAGAAACTTGTTGAAGAACGGGCGGCAAAGTCGGATGAAGGTGGTCCCGGCGCCACACTTGATACCACTATCGAACGGTGGTTCACGCCTGATTTCATCGAAAAAAATGATGATGTAATTTCCCGGATCCGTAGTTGGGTGCTTGCAAATGATCCCAAAGTCTATGCGCAATGCCGTCAGGTGCTGGCGCATGGCGTTCTGGAACTGATACGCCCCGTAGTGTCAATTGATGTGCCATCACTGGTTATGACATGTATGTATGATAGTGGAAGTACCCCGGCCATGTCGCATGCGATTGCCAGTGAAATTGAAAATGCAGATACGATCATAGTGCCCGATCTTCAACATATGGGGCTGGTTGAAAAGCCGATGCTCTTTGCGGCACCGGTTCGTAATTTTCTTGATACGCATAATATGAATAATTCTGGCTGAATGCCATTGGCTGTTGAAAGGTAAGTTTCTTATGAAAAAAATGTCTGGCGGTCAGGCCGCGGTTGAGTCACTCAAGGTCGAAAATGTGTCACATGTTTTCGGTTTGATTGGCTCGGCAACAATGGAAATGTTTGATGCGCTTTATGATGCTGATACGATCAATTTCATCGGCATACATGATGAACGCACTGGCACGCATATGGCAGATGGTTTTGCCCGTGCATCGGGCAAGCCGGGGGTTGTGCTGGCGGGGCAGAATGGCCCTGGTGCTACCAATCTGGTAACGGGACTGGCGCAGGCGTCGGCAGCTTTTTCGCCGGTTATTTCGATCGCAGGGGCGCTGTCATCAGGGCATGTCTATCGCGATGCGTTTCAGGAGGTTGATCAACAGGCGCTATTTACGCCGGTGACGAAAAAAACCTGGACTGTGACCCAAACGGCGCGGGTGCCCGAAATGTTTCGCGAGGCATTTCGTGTGGCTATGGCACCACGTCGGGGGCCGGTGCAAATCAATCTACCGCGTGATATTTTGGCAGAAACGATTGATTTTCCAGCCTTTCAATCGCCCGATACCTATCGTGAACACAGCATGCCTGCCGCCCCGCAAAATGTGATTGAAAACGCGGCCAAGATGTTACGTGACGCCAAAGCACCTGTCATTGTCATTGGTGGTGGCATCAAAAATAGCGGTGGTCAGGCTGACGCTCTGGCTCTTGCCGAAGCCTTGAACGCACCTATCATAATGGCACCAGGTCATGGTGATGCGATTCCCTTTGGCCATCCGCTAAATGCTGGCCAGATGGGGCCAAGGGGCAATCTGGTCGCGTCACGTCTGGCGCGAGAAGCTGATGTCATTCTGGCACTTGGTACGCGTCTTGGCTTTAATTCGACCTTCTATTCATATGATAATATAAACGCCGGTGCGGCGATTATTCAGGTTGAATTGGAAGCTACCGCCATTGGCCGTTATTTCCCGATTGCGCTTGGTATCTGGGCCGAGGTACGCGAGACCGCAAAGCAACTGACCAAAGCGGTTGCAACCTTGCAGGGACGTGCCGAAGTTGATGCCTGGACCGCACAGTTTAAAACGGATCGTGCCGCTTATCTGGCCAAGCGCGATGCTGATGCAGCTTCAGATGTTTTCCCGATCCAGCCATCTGGTTTGTTCAAAGAACTTCGTGGTGTCCTGCCACATGATGCGGCCATTACAATGGATGCAGGCACATTATGTCTGCAAGCAACCGATGCACTGAATTACTGGCAACCACCAAGCCTGTTCACGCCGCTTGATTTCGGGCTTGTTGGATTTTCGCATGCTTGTGGTCTTGGCGTAAAGCTTGCCTGTCCTGATCGTCCTGTTGTCAGCATGATGGGTGATGGCGGTTTTGGAATGACAATTTCCGAGCTAAGTACGGCTGTTCAGCATGGCATTAACACCGTCACAATTGTAATGAATAATCAATGCTGGGGCGCGGAAAAAGCCTATCAGCGAGATTTCTTTGGCGAGAGATATATTGGCGCTGATGTGCATAGCCCGCCTTTTGACAAGGTTGCCGAGCTTTATGGTGCAGCTGGCTTCAAGGCTGAACGAATAGGCGATGTTGGGGATGTGGTAAAAGCCGCTTTGGACGCCAATAAACCGGCGGTGGTTGAGATTGCGGTTGATCCCAAAGCCTTGTTCAGCTTCCGCCGCGACAGTTTCAAACATCGGGGAGGGTGAATTTATGACTGATAATGACGTGTTATTTCCGCATACCGAGGCACATAAAGCCAAAGGTGACTGGAATCCCATCTGGGATAAATTAGCTGAACTGGATGCTGAATTTCTCGAGGCATATCTGGCCTTTCGCAGTGTGCCGCATCGCGAGGGTCCGCTACCCCAGAAATACAAAGAACTGATCATGATTGCGATCAATGCGGCCACAACGCATCTATATGCCCCCGGTGTTCGCCGGCATATGCAGAATGCGCTAAAGGCGGGTGCCACGCAGGACGAAATCTTCGAAACGATTCAGCTGACCACAGTGATGGGCATTCATGCCTGTAACCTTGCGGTGCCAATTCTGATCGAAGAAGTCGAAGCCATGAATAAAGCCAATAATGACAGCTAACCTGTCGGCAGTCTGTTATAGCTACTTATCAAGAGGCGGAAAGCGGGTTTTGGCCGCGGCCACCGTCCAGTCCATATGATTGCGGACATATTCTTGTGCTGCATCGCGAGGTGGGTTGTAATCCCATGCTGTCAGGTCGCCATGTTGCATCGCATTATAGACTGACTGCCGCTGTTTCTGTTTGGCAATGACATCGGTGCGGATAGCGGCGCTGTTCCAACGTGCGACTACCTCGGCGGCAAAGTTATCTGCAATCGTCTGATATGTGGGGTCATCTGCAAGATTGGTCATTTCGGCAGGATCATTGGTGATATTATATAGCTGTGCTGGATCGCCGTCGCAGTGGATATATTTATAGTCGCCACGACGTATCATGAATACAGGATGGCCCGTCATTTCGGCGCAATATTCACCTATAGCATCGCCGTTATCTTCACCAGTGCCTGTGGCCATTGGCCATAGTGAACGCCCATCAATTGGTTGCCCCAATTCAGGCTTGTCATGGCCTGTCTGCGCGGCAATATCGATCATAGTGGGCAGTATATCGACCAATGAACAAGGGCTAGTAACCGTCCCTTTGGCTACATTAGGCCCAGCCATCACCAATGGCACCCGTCCCGAATGTTCAAAGAAGTTCATTTTGTACCATAGGCCACGTTCACCAAGCATATCACCATGATCAGCGGTGATGAAAATGATCGTATTATCAAGTTGACCGGTTTCATCGAGGGTGCGGACAATGTCGCCAACCTTGCTGTCAAAATAGGATGTGTTGGCATAATAGGCGTGTCGCGCGTTACGGATTTCATCCTCGGTTACGGCAACGGTACTGGCCTCAATTCCATCCATAAGGCGTTGTGAAAACGCATCCTGTTGATCGCGTGTCAATGTATAGGCTGGCATATCTATATCTGCCTGATCATAAAGATCCCACCATTCTGGTCGCGCAACATAGGGATCATGTGGGTGAATGAAGCTGGCAACCATGCAGAAAGGTTGGGTTTTTTCACAGGCATACTCCATTAATTTGCGCTTGGCAAAAAAGCACACTTCTTCGTCATACTCGATCTGAAAGGTGGTTGCGGCAACGCCAGCTTCGCGCACCGAATCCATATTATGATACCATTTATCAATTCGTTCATCAGGCAGTTCCCAGTCGGGTGTCCACGCGAAATCTGACGGATAGACATCTGTTGTGATCCGTTCTTCAAAGCCGTGAAGCTGATCGGGGCCAATAAAATGCATCTTCCCTGACAAGCATGTTCGATAGCCCATCGACCGAAGATAATGTGCAAAAGTGGGAATGGATGACGGAAACTCACTGGCATTGTCATAGGCGGCAATGCGGGTCACCAGTTGACCTGACATAAAGCTAAATCGAGAGGGCGCGCATAAAGGGGCATTGCAATAAGCCGCATCAAAGCGCATGCCTCGTTTGGCTAATGCATCTATATGCGGCGTTTTCACAAGCGGATGCCCATAGGCACTGGTGAATTGGGGCGCGAGCTGGTCAGCCATGATCAGCATAATATTTGGTACAGCAGATACGTTATTTTGTGTCATTTTAACCCTTGTGATGCCAATGCGCATGATGGTTTGAAGCGGATCTATCTAATACTGGGAAGTAAAAAGCAGATAGGTCAAATATTTTCTGTTATGCGGCTATCCAAATCGTGATGCTGTGCCGAAGGCATACTATGCTAGCCTGCTGATCTGAACCCGATCAGCCAATGACTCAAAAATCAAAGTAGCGGGGTGTGATGATTATGTTTGAAATTGATGCCAGCAAGATGCGCTGTTTTGGCAATGGCGCTGGGCATGACGTTCTGGCGGCTTATCATGATATTGAATGGGGCGTGCCTGTTCATGATGATCGGTTGTTGTTTGAAATGCTGACCCTTGAGGGGGCGCAAGCTGGCCTGAATTGGGAAATTGTTCTGAAAAAGCGGGCTGGTTACAAAGCCGCGTTTCATGATTTTGACCTACACAAGGTTATCGCCATGACCGATGCCGAACTTGAGGCATTACGTGGCAATAAAGACATTATCCGCAACCGTCTGAAAATCTATTCCGTGCGCAAGAACGCTATTGTCATGGCCAAAATTCAAAGCGAGTATGGCAGTTTTGCAAGCTATCTATGGCAGTTCGTTGATGGCAAGCCGATCAAAAACAGTTTTGCTTCGCTTGATGATATGCCTGCTACCACCCCACTCAGCGATACCATCTCAAAGGATCTGAAAAAACGCGGGATGAGCTTTGTTGGCTCAACCATTATCTATGCTTTCATTCAGGGGGTTGGTCTTGTTGATGACCATATGACAACATGCTGGCGCTACCATGGATCACGATAAACCGCGAGAATATGCAGTTATCATATGCCGTAAGTCTTGCGGCGCATATAATCTGTGGCCAATGTCCGGTTGCCAAGCGCTTTTAATGTTGCGCTGTCGATCGGTTTACGCATTGTGACGTTAACGCTGGTACCCATTGTATTACAGATTTCCCGGAACATAAGTGAATAGCCAAGCGTCAGGCTGATCCGACGGGCTATCTGGAATAAAATTGAGGTGCGCCCATCAAAATAAAACGGCACAGTGGTGGTGTTTTTCTGTTCAGCCAGCCTGGCGGCAAAGGTTTTCCACTCAATATCATACGCAATGCCAAATAGGCGTGGTGCCAGCGAGATAGCCCCTGCTGGGAAAATGATAATCGCGCCATCATTTTTAAGATGCGCCATAGCATCTTTCCTGACCCGTAGATTGTTGGCCAGTGCAGCTTCGGTCTCATCAAAATCGATTGGCAGGATTTTATCATTAATAGCGGGTGCCTGTCTGAGAACACGGTGTGTGATAATCTTATAATCATCTCGCACTTCCGCCATCAAGGCGCAAAGAACAAGACCGTCAATGACGCCATATGGATGATTTGATACGGCGACTACACGGCCGGTTTTGGGTATGTGGGCAAATTGTTCGTGCTGAAGATTAATATCAATATCGAGCCGATCCAGTGCATCTGACCAGAATTGTGATGGGTGCAGATTTTCGCTGACATAATCAAAATATAGCTGGCTGATTTTTGGCTGACCGGTGGCACGTTCCAACGACCGGATGATTTTGTTTGAAAATGATCCCATTTCGGCATCGGCAAAAGAAAACACTGGATGTTCTTCTGCTACCGCTATATTGCTGTGCCTATTCATAGATCATCCATAAATGTCTCTTAAAACTCTGTCAAAATAATAATAAAATATTACAGAATGGTGACATATCTATATATAATTTTTGATACTGCACGATATATTTGTAAGACTTATACTGATGTTTAAACTTGTCTTTAATAAGAAAAATTTACTCTATATCAAATAGTTATATTTTAGTGAAGTGTATTTTTAAGGCTCTATTTATTTCTTAGAAAATATCAAAAACTAGACATCTTTGAAATCCATGTATATAGATATATAAGGTATCGATGATATAAGAAAACTGTCTGGTGGATTTCGAGTTAACTGAAATTCAGGAAACAACCGACAAACTCATCACTGAATTTTGTTTGACGTATCATGTTGATGAGACGGTGTTTCGTAAAGAGGTTGCAGATAAATCTGCCAGCCATGACACACATAGTCACGAATGTGTTACCCAAACCACCTTAAAAGCTACTTGGAATGTTATAGGGGTTAGAGCTAAGAGCTTTGAATTTGCCATTTTAGCGGGATCTAAAATGGCTGAAGCACCCCCGATCCCATTTAGTTTTATGAAAAATTACGCCCCTGACCTGCTTAGTGTGTTTCGGCGTGCCCCATATTTCAAAGCATATCTTCCTGCGGCGGAAATTAAATGCCATGAAACGGCTGATACTTTATCTCTTTATATTAAAGTGCAAGACCCAGGCCATGGTTCATGCTTGCAGATAGCATCTTATTTTACCTTTCTGATCAGGATGGCACGGGTACAAACATCAGAAGCGTTTATTGTTAAAAAACTAGAATTAGACCGGCAATATACAGACTGTCACCAGCTCTCAGACTTTATGGGCTGTGACATAGACTACAGTGGCATAAATTCAATTCATATTTCTAAATCTGAAGCAATTGAGCCTTTTCTAGGAGCCGATGTGGTTATGTGGATGGAGGCAGAAAATGAACTCAGGCGGCGTTCATTTGGCGTTGGAAAATCTGCTCTTTACCAAGAAGTATATAATGTCCTGATGGAAACGCTACCGATGGGTAATGGTAAGTTTGATACAGTCATAGAACGGATGGAGATCAGCAAAAGAACATTACAGCGTCGTCTCAAAAAGGATGGAATTAGTTTCCGCGAAATTCTTGATGAAACACGGTTCTGGCTGGCCACAGAATTTATGAAACAGGGCGATATATCTAAAACTGAAATAGCCTATCGGTTGGGATATAGTGATCCCAACTCGTTTTATCGTGTTTATAAAGCATGGAAAAAGTCGCGTTTTGCTGTCGACCAAACATGAATGTCTGTCCATTCCAACCATTGCAAAAGCTGATCACATTTGCCCAAACCATCAAATTTTGGTCAATTTAGCATTTTAAGATGCTGGATCATGGTTGTTTTGAAATTGATGCAAAATAGTCCTAAATAAGTTTAGTTTTTACTAAAGTACTGAAAAGTATATAATTATTTGTATAAATAGCAAATATCTATCAGTATTGTTGCGAAAATCAGAAAACTGTTTTAATTCATATAAGTTATTGTTAAATAAATATAAAAAACCAATTGCGACCAAGCGTTAGTTAACAAGACGGTTAATTATTGAAGTGTATTAGATTTGATGAATACTGTAAATTTCGTGAACAATGCTGGTTTGGCAAAGTTTGCGCGATCATAATTTAAAAGTGATCAATCTGTTAACGGAGGTTTAAAATGAAGATTATGTCGGGTACTTCAAAGGCGATCTTGGCTGCTGCCACTGTTGCCCTTTTCCCTACAATTGCATTCGCTGCTGACGCAAATCTAGCCAGTGATGACTATGTCGGAATTTCGTTCTGGCTAATTTCAATGGCACTTGTTGCCGCAACAGCATTCTTCTTCTTGGAGACACAGCGTGTTTCTGCAAAGTGGAAGACATCACTGACAGTGTCTGGTCTGGTAACTTTGGTTGCTGCCGTTCACTATTTCTACATGCGTGACGTATGGATCAGTACAGGCGATACACCAACGGTATATCGTTACATTGACTGGCTTATCACAGTGCCGCTTCTCATGGTTGAGTTCTACTTGATCCTGCGGGCGATCACAAATGTATCAGGTGGCGTTTTCTGGCGTCTGATGATTGGTACGCTTGTCAT
Source organism: Candidatus Puniceispirillum marinum IMCC1322 (assembly GCF_000024465.1). Classification (NCBI taxonomy): domain Bacteria; kingdom Pseudomonadati; phylum Pseudomonadota; class Alphaproteobacteria; order Puniceispirillales (SeqCode); family Puniceispirillaceae (SeqCode); genus Puniceispirillum (SeqCode); species Puniceispirillum marinum (SeqCode). The sequence continues at coordinate 2,335,311 of NC_014010.1, forward strand.
GCTTGTTGGCGGTTATGCCGGCGAAGTCGGTTATATGGGCGCATGGCTTGGTTTCATCATTGGTATGGCCGGTTGGGCGTACATTCTGTATGAAATCTTTGTTGGTGAAGCCAGCCGGATTTCGGCAGAGCAGGCTCCTGAGTCTGTTAAGTCAGCCTTTTCAACAATGCGTTGGATTGTGACTATTGGTTGGGCGATTTACCCGATCGGTTACTTCTACGGTTACTTAGGTACAGGCGATCCAGCTTCTGCTGCTGCATCACTTAACGTTATCTATAACTTGGCCGACGTTCTGAACAAGATTGCGTTTGGCGTAATCATCTGGAACGTTGCTGTTACAGAGAGCGAAGCATCCAAGTAATATATTATGAGGCGGTCTCCGGATCGCCTCATATTCTTTCCGCTGGTGAATATAAACATACAGGGGTAAGCACATGACTAATCTTTCGGTAAAACATAGTTCGATATTCCGGAACGTTACACCTCGTGCAGATGCCGAGGGGGCTAACTCTCAAAGACTTCATGAATTTATTGTAAATAGGTTGCCTAAAGACGGGACCCCGCTTGCTGATGCTGCACGCCATCATTTTGCCAAACCAGGTAAAATGTTGCGGGCAAAGATGGCACTCAGCGCGGCAAAGCTTTTGAAAATTGATCAAGCGGCAGCTTTACATTGGTCAACCTCTATTGAAGTTCTGCATAACGCATCTTTGATCCATGATGATATTTGCGACGGTGATAAAATGCGTCGTGGCCGTGTGGCTGTATGGGCAAAATACGGTCGTGACGTGGCTTTGACTTTGGGTGACTGGCTAATTGCGCTGTCATTCGAGCTGGCAGCCGAGGCGGCGCAACGCGCCAACACACCAATGCTGGTGAAAATTCTGGCCAAACATATGGCAACCACCACAGCTGGCGAGGCGGCTGAATTTTCAATTCAGTCCAGCTATAGCTGGGATCATTATCTGCGGATTGCTGGCGACAAGACGGCGCCGCTTCTCACTGCGCCGCTGGAAGGTATTGCTGCCATGGCCCTACATGGCGACGCAGCAGGGGCCATTGGTTCATATTTCCGTCATCTTGGTGAGGCGTATCAGATCGCCAACGATATCCTGAATTTCCGTGCTGGTGACGGGGCGGCTGATTGTGGGTCGGATTTGGCGCGACGCGCGCCCAATGCGGTTATTGTACTCTATCGTGAGCGCATGGAAGGCGGCGAAGCTCTGGCCTTTGACAAATGGTGCAAGGCAGGTAGCAATGATGGTCTTGCTTTTTGGCTTCAAAAAATAATGGCATCTGACGCCTTGACTCAAAGTGCTGGCCGTATGCAGGGCATTCTCGACGAGTCAATACGTTGTGCAACAGAAATGCCTGTTGAACTGCAAACCGCCATAGCACCGGTACAAAATCTGCTTGAGGCAATATGTCTTCAATCAGTTGCTGGACTTGACCGCTAGGCATCGCCTAAGATTGATTGTAATGTTAATGATAGGTGTTTTATGACGTCACAAATGCCGGTAACGCCTTTGGATAGTGATCCAGGGGCGGGTGAGCATATTCTGGTGATTGGTGCTGGTTTTGGTGGAATTGCGTCAGCCTTGCGCATGCGGGCCAAAGGCTTTGAGGTAACGCTGGTTGATAGATTGTCAGCTATTGGTGGCCGTGCCCAGGTTTTTGAGCGTGGCGGTTTCAGGCATGATGCTGGCCCAACCGTTATTACAGCGCCATTCCTGTTTGACGAGCTATTTGAATTGTTCGGTGAAAAGCGCGAAGACCATCTGGATTTCAGGCCGCTTGACCCATGGTACCGCTTTTATTTTCATGGGGGCAGGCAGTTCGATTACCGCCCCTCGATCGAAGATACAAATGATGAGATTCGTAAATTCTCGGCAGATGATGTCAAAGGCTATGCGGCGCTTCTCAAAACATCGAAAGCTATTTTTGATATTGGTTTTGAAAAACTTGCCGACAGACCTTTTACAAAATTATGGACAATGCTGGCGCAGATTCCCAGCCTGTTAAAACTTAAAAGCTACCATTCGGTGGCTGGGATAGTGAACAGCCATATCAAGCATCCGTTATTGCGTCAGGCGTTTTCAATACATCCGCTTCTGGTTGGCGGCAATCCTTTCACAACCACATCGATTTACAGCCTTATTCATTATCTTGAACGGCGCTGGGGCGTGTTTTTCTGTATGGGCGGCACAGGCCGTCTTGTGGCGGCCTTGCATGATCTTTTGATCCGCGTTGGCGTCAAAGTTGAATTGAATGTCGATATTGCCGAAATCACGATGCAGGGTGACCGCGCAACTGGTGCCATTGCCGAAGATGGCCGCAAATTTAGCGCTGACAGAGTCATCTGTAATGGTGATCCACCAACTATCTATAGCCAGATGTTGCCAGCTGATAAGCATCGTAAAAAGCGGTTATTTCCCGATCGTCTGACGCATTATTCGATGGGGCTTTATGTGTTGTTCTTTGGCACCCGAACGCAATATCCCGATATTGCGCATCATACAATATGGATGGGGCCTCGCTACAAGGAACTTCTGGCCGATATTTTTGATAAAAAAATTCTGGCTGATGATTTTTCCCTTTATCTGCACCGACCAACAGCCACCGATGCAAGTTTTGCCCCGGATGGCTGTGATAGTTTCTATGTATTATGTCCGGTGCCAAATCTGCGTGGTAATATTGACTGGGATACCAAAGGGCCTGAATTGCGTGATCGCATCGTCACCGCCTTGAGTGCCACGATCATGCCTGATCTGGAAACATCTATAAGTGATGAATTCTGGATGACGCCAGAAGATTTCAAAAAAGATTACAGATCAATGCATGGCGCGGGATTTTCGATTGCCCCTATTTTTGTACAATCAGCCTGGTTCCGCTATCATAATCGTGACCCGCATATTCCCAACCTGTATTTTGCGGCTGCTGGGGCGCATCCAGGGGCGGGCATGCCAGGTGTTCTGTGCTCGGCAAAGGTTGTCGAGACATTGATCGATGATGATGTGCGATCGCAAAGGTAAGTTGCATGAGTATTTCGCAAAAGAACACGCATATTAATGAAGACTTATCACCCGAAATGTCGCTTGCCCGTAACGGCAAAAGCTTCAACTGGGCAAAGCATTTTCTTGGCGATGAAATGGGCAGAGATGCGGCAAAATTATATAGTTTTTGCCGTTTGCTTGATGACATGGCCGATGGTGATATTCCAAATGGCAACACAAGACTTGTAGCTATCCGAGGTGGTTTGAAAAACCATCAACCAACGGCAGACCGGACGATGACAGAGTTTTATCCCTTCATGCAGGAAAAGAATATCGACAGGGATGTGGTGCTGGCACTGATTGATGGTTTGCTTCAGGATCAGAATGTTGTTGCGCATGAAAATGAAGATGAATTGTTACGTTATTCCTATCGTGTTGCGGGCACTGTTGGCTTGATGATGTGCAAGGTTCTGAATTGCCATAATCCGGCGGCTCTTGCGCATGCCATTGATCTTGGTATCGCCATGCAACTCACCAATATTGCCCGTGATGTGCTTGAAGACGCGATGATGGGGCGGCGCTATCTACCTGCATCATGGGTGGACAACATCACGGCTGATGAGATTTTAGCCGCAATGCGGTCTGCGGATACGGCCAGAATAGAACTTGTTGCTGCGGGTATTGACCGCTTATTGGCACTGGCTGAAATCTATTACGAAAGTGGCCGCCTTGGTCTGGCCTATTTACCGGTGCGTGCGCATATCTCAATCGCCGTAGCATTGCAGGTATATCGGCAGATTGGTGTGCAGTTGAAAAATCGGGGTACGCCGTGGCAAAATGGACGTCAACATACAAATATCCTGACCAAATTCATCTGTACATCGCAGGCTATGCAAAGTCTGCTATCGCGCCCCGCTAAAAGGCAGGCGCATAATAAAGCCCTTCATCATGCTTTGGCTGGATTGCCCCATGTTAGCTGAGGCCAGATCATCATCCACGTCCGGCACGCCTGATAATGCGCTGGCCAAAACGCATATAGCCATTATCGGTGCCGGTTGCGCCAGCCTGTCACTTGCCGCCTTGGCCAATGAACTACCGCGGACACAGCTTCATATCATCGAACCGTCATATCCGGCACATGCCGATCACGTCTGGGGATTCTGGGCGATGGACTGGCTGGATCGGGTGCGCCCACTGGTGCGTAAAAGCTGGCATAAATGGATGATTGTGACCGAACAATCACATAACGTCATGCACGCGGTACAACATCCCTATCAGGCGATAAGCCGGCATCAATGGCTGGCGCAATGCCGTGACCAGGCTGTTCAGCATGGGGTGACGTTTCATGACAGTTTGGATGCGGCGCGTCTGGAGGCGGCCGCCGATATATTTGATAGCCGACCACCAAAAGTGCCAGATGGAGTCATGCTACAGCATTTTGCTGGGTTTGAGGTGCGCGCCCCGGCAGGCAGTTTTGATGAAAGCACGGCGATATTGATGGATTTCCGCTGTGATCAATCCCATGGGATGCACTTCATCTATTGTCTGCCGTTTTCGGATCGTGATGCGCTTGTTGAATCAACCATGTTCTCGCCGCAACAGGCACCGCAGCCTTTTTATGAAAAGGCGATAGCTGACTGGCTGACTGAGGTTGCCAAAATCTCTAATTTTGACATTACACGTCGTGAAGCAGGTGTTATTCCGCTTGGGTTTTTTGCACGCCATGACCCTGATTTGCGGGGAATTGGGGCTAATGCGGGGGCAATCCGACCATCCAGCGGCTATGCTTTTGGCTTTATCCTGAAACAGATACATCATGCGCTTGCCAGAGTGAAAGAGGGAAAACCACTAGTCTTTATCACGCCGCACCGGATGATTGATCTGTGGATGGATCGTATCTTTTTGTCGGTGTTGCGTTATCAACCCCAAATAGCACCTAAAATATTTAGCGCGATGGCCAGCCGTTTGAGTGGTGATGAATTTGCTATGTTCCTGAGTGGTGAGGCAACGATGGGGCTTCGGTTAAAAGTGATTTTGGCGATGCCGATATGGCCATTTTTGCGCGCATTGTTCCGACCAGAGCCGGATGCGTCATGATTGTTGAAACGCTCACATCTTTTCTGGATGCAACCAGCCTCGGCTGGGCAAGCCTATTGGGGCTTGCGGCGATCATTTTTGTTGGTTTGCCACATGGTGCTTTTGATGGTGCTGTGGCCATGGCGCTTGGCTGGGCAGGAAAGCCATGGATGATGCTGGCCTTTATTATGGGCTATGTGACAATGGCTGCCCTGGTGGTTATCTTCTGGCTGGCATTTCCAGATCTGGCCTTGCTTGCATTTCTGGGCATCAGCCTTGTCCATTTCGGACTGGGTGACGCGATAGGCGGTACAGCTACAGAGCAAGCGATACAGACAATCGCCCATGGCGGCATGGTGATAGTGGGTATCAGCCTGTTCCATAAAGCCGAAGTTGATATCATCTATAGCTATCTGACAGGCGGTGATACCACGATTATCTGGGTATGTGTTGAACAGGCACCCTTTGTCATTGGTCTGGCCTTATGTATTTACCTCGCTATGGCCATTGCGCGTCCCGCTTTGCGCCCGCGGTTGTTTGAGATCGCCTGTCTGGGATTTATCTTTTATATGTTGCCGCCTTTGGCAGGGTTTGCTTTCTATTTCTGCATGGTACATACGCCGCGCCATTTGTTCCGCATCTGGCGTCAGCTAAGTCGCCAGAATTTTAGCCCCAGATCAATGCTGATCATGGCTGCGGGGTTTAGCTGTGCAAGCTGGCTGGCTGGCGGCATCGCGCTGTGGATGTCTCCGCCATCGATGTCTGCTGATGCTCATCTGTTGCGTGTTGTCTTTATTGGCTTGGCGGCATTAACCGTACCTCATATGATTCTGGTAGATGGTCTGTTCCGGCGTCATCACGCACCCATACAAGGGACGACGGATACAATGCCGATAACTGACATCCCTTTCAAAAGTGATAGCGGCCAAGATAACAAACCCCAAGATAACAAGCCCCAAGGACATAATAATGCGTGATCAGACACAACCGATAGCCAATACATCTGACCGCAAAGATACGCATCTTGATCTGGCCATGTCGCCACGGGCACAGGCCGGCGTCAGCAACAGCATGGACAGGTTGCGCCTTACCCATTGTGCAATGCCTGAATGTGATCTGGATGCGATTGACATATCAACGCAATTTCTTGGCTATGATCTTTCGGCGCCGCTTTTCATTGGTGCCATGACAGGCGGCACGAAGCGCGCGGATAGAATTAATGCCGCCCTAGCCGAAACAGCGCAGTCGTGTTCGGTGGCGCTGGCTGTGGGCTCACAGCGCGCAGGGCTGGAAAATGGATCATCGCTCCGGCATTTACGGACGTTAGCACCGGATATCCCGATCATCGGTAATCTGGGCGCGGTACAGCTTGCTGGCAAGGGGGGGCTGGATCTGGCAAAGGCCGCGATTGACGATTTACAGGCAGATGCCATTGCGATTCATCTAAACCCGCTTCAAGAAGCTGTTCAACCTGAAGGTGACCGTGACTGGTGTGGTGTTGCGGCTGCGATCGAGCAGGCGGTAACCGACCTAACGGTGCCTGTAATTGTAAAGGAAGTGGGGGCGGGCATTGGCGCGTCCTTGGCGCACCGCCTGTTTGAAATGGGTGTCATGGCGGTTGATGTTGCCGGTCTTGGCGGCACCAACTGGACGCGGATCGAGGCGGCGCGCATCACTGATGATGACGCTGCTCTTTTTGCACCGTTTCTTGATTGGGGTTTGCCGACACTTGAATGTCTTATTGATGTGTGCAACCGCTGTCCGCATCACCAGATTATTGCGTCAGGTGGCATTCGTCATGGTCTGGATGTTGCCAAGGCGCTGTGGGTTGGTGCGTCAATGGTGTCGATGGCGGGGCCGATGCTCAAAATGCTGATCGATATGTCGGATGATGAAGTGGCGATCGAGACATTATCACCAGATACGCTTTCACAGGCATTGATGGACTGGCAAAAACAGCTTGCCCTCGCCTTGTTTCTGACCGGTTCGGCTGATATTGCCAGTTTGCGTCAGGCTGAAGCCGAATTGATATAGCTATGTCCGGCATGCCCTAGCTAGGCAAAAAGGGCATTCGAGATGATGTCGGCTGACTCGGATAGCAACCTGTATTTGTCGCGGGCATCCTGTTCCGAAAAACGTTGCTTGGGGCCATGCACCGCAAGGGCAGCATAAAAACGGCCTTTAGGGTCGCGTACAGGTACCGCAATGGCAACCATGTCGTCATGGAACTCCTCACGGTCAATCGCATAGCCATTATGGTTGATCTGTTTTAATTCGGCGTTCAGGGAATCAACGGTGGCATGTGTCTGCTGGGTAAAGATTTCCATCTTTAAGCCAGCAATCAGAGCCTGACGTATTTTTGGCTTTAGGTTTGATAGATATACTTTGCCGCTTGCCGTGCAGTGAAAAGGTACATGTGTGCCAATAGGCAAAAGAATGCGAAATGGCCAGTTTGTTTCCACGCGGTCGATATAACGCATACCATCACGTTCCGGCATGACAAAGTTGACCGTTTCACCAACTTCATGCGCGATCTTAAGAAGCACCTGATGTCGCGTTACCTGATTTGCCGATAGGCCAACCAATCCGGAGGTCAGTTTCAAAAGCCGGGTTCCGGTTTGAAGTCGGCGCCCTATTTTTTCCAGATAGCCCTCCGCCACCATCGTTTGACATAGTCGATGCGTGGTTTGTTTTGGCCAGCCAAGATGGTCGGTGATTTCAGTTGGCGTCATGGGTTTGCCAACCTCGGCAAGCACTTCCATGATTCGTAACGTGCGAAGATTGGGCGCGACCTTGTCAGTCGTTTCTGTATCTGGTGACGTTAGGCTATTCATATTCATGCTATCCCGTCTGATCTCAAAAATTAGCTGATTCTATGCTTTTTTGTTGCGCAGGTGAATATTCAATTCACCTATGACACAGATGGATGCAAAAATTTAGCTTGAATCCACCGCCATTATATGGTGAGATTTTCTTCAATATACAAGAAAAGGGACTAAAAGTCTCAAAAAGTGATTAAATATGGTTTTTTCAGTAGATGTGGTGTTTCTGAAAAAATTCTCAAGTGTCTTTTGGGAGGAGATTACTTGAAATTTGACTATATAATTATTGGCGCCGGATCTGCTGGATGTGCTCTGGCGAACCGTTTATCTGCAGATGGTCGAAGCCAAGTGGCGCTTCTCGAAGCGGGCGGGCGTGACCTGAATCCATGGATTCATATTCCTGTGGGTTATTTCAAAACCATGGGTAATTCGTCAACCGACTGGTGCTATAACGCTGAAGCTGATGCTGGTTTGAACGGGCGCGCTATTCCATGGCCGCGTGGCAAGGTGCTAGGTGGTAGCTCTTCGATTAATGGTTTATTATATGTGCGGGGTCAGCCAGATGATTTCAATCACTGGCAACAGCTTGGTAATAAAGGCTGGGGGTGGAAAGATGTGCTGCCCCTATTCAAACGTGCCGAGCATTGGGAAGGTGCCGAAGCGCCGGAACGTGGCAAAAATGGCCCCTTGAACGTGTCTGAAAATAAAGTCGATCGCGACATTGTAACCGCCTGGGTCGATTCGGCGGTTGCGGCTGGCTATAAGCGCACGCTTGATTATAATGGCGAAGATCAGGAAGGCGTCGGCTATTTCCAGATGACGATGAAGAATGGTCAGCGCTGTAGCAGTGCGGTTGCCTATTTGAAGCCAGCACGCCGCCGCAAGAATTTACATATCATTACGCATGCACATGCTGAAAAGCTATTATTTAAGGGCAAAAGCTGTGTTGGGGTTCAGGCACGCATCAATGGTATCTCGCAAGATGTGTATGCAGGTCGTGAAGTGATATTATCTGCGGGTGCGATCGGGTCGCCACAGCTATTGATGGTGTCGGGTATTGGCGCGGCTTCGGAACTAGCCGCACATGGTATTGAGGTCAAAAATGATCTGCCAGGTGTCGGCAAAAATATGCAGGACCATTTACAAGCACGTCCGATTTTCAAAACCACAGCTAGTACGATAAATCTTGAAATTAATAATATTTTTAAGCGTATGCGTATTGCCTTAATCTATGCTGCATCGCGCTCGGGCCCAATGGCGATGGCTGTCAGCCTTGGAACAGGCTTTTTGAAAAGTGACCCGGCGCTTGACCGTCCGGATATCCAGTTTCATATCCAGCCCTTTAGCGCAGACAGCCCGTCAAAAGGGCCACACGCCTTTTCAGCCTTCACGGCTTCGGTTTTGCAGCTTCGTCCGGAGAGCACAGGCACCCTGTCATTGAGGTCGGCATCAATGCATGACGATCCAGTGATCAGGCCAAATTATCTGGCAACCCAGACTGATTGTGACACGATTGTCCGCGGCATTCAGATTGCGCGGAGCCTATGCGATTACGAACCCATTAAATCGCTGATCACCGAAGAATATGCGCCAGGCAAGAATATTGGCCGCGATGACACCGATGGCATTTTGAATTGGGCACGTGATACCGCGACAACGATTTATCATCCTACGGGCACCTGTAAAATGGGACAGGATAATATGGCGGTGGTTGACGAACGTCTGCGCGTGCATGGCATTCAGGGGTTGCGCGTCGCTGATGCGTCGATCATGCCATTTATCACATCGGGAAATACTAATGCACCGGTCATCATGATCGGTGAAAAAGCATCAGATATGATTATGGAGGATGCGGCATGAATTGGGCCATGATCGCTGATATTTTACAGATTATTTTTGCGGATATCATTTTGTCAGGCGATAACGCTTTGGTGATTGGCATGGCGGCAGCGGGTCTTGCGCCTGAATTGCGTCGCCGTGCGATTTTCATCGGCATGATGATGGCGGCGGGCTTGCGTATTGTGTTTGCCGTACTTGCCAGTTACCTGCTTGCCTTTGAAGGTATATTGCTGATTGGCGGCTTGTTGCTGGCGTGGGTATGCTGGCGGTTTTACAATGATTTGCGCGAATTCAACAGCACACCCGAAGCGGTTGATGGTGAAACTGAGTCAACTGGTGACAAACAGGGTTCATCCTTTGCGCGGGCTTTATTTACCATTCTTGTGGCTGATGTGTCGATGTCGATTGACAATGTTGTCGCGGTGGCGGCGATTGCGCGCGACAATACGATGCTTTTGGTTTTTGGGTTGGCGCTGGCAATCACCTTCATGGCCTTGTTCGCGTCTCTGATCATGCGCGTGATGTTGCGTTTTCGCTGGCTGTCATATATGGGCCTATTCTTTTTGGTCTATTTGACCGCCATGATGCTTTATGACGGTGTTAACGAACTGAACCTTCTGGCTGTATTTTTATAGGGGAATGGCCAGATAGATTGATGAAAGATATTTTATGAGCTGAGGTCTGAACATAGCCAAGGCATATAATTTGAAATTTGATCCACGAAAAAAGCTAAGCTGTAATGCCTTCATCAGCACACGCGGATCATAAATGAAGGCAAAACTTGGGAGGATGAATATGTCCACTTTAAAAATGGTAAGAAATGGTATTGCTTCCGTAGGAATCGGTGCCGCTATTCTTCTTGCGCCTGTGGTTGCACAAGCAAAGGAAGTTAATATCCGTGTGCAGGCCGTTATCGGTATGCAGACTACTGAAGTTAAAATGCTGAAAGACTTTATGGCTGACGTTACCGCGCTTACTGGCGGTGAGGTTACTTTTGAAGTTCTGCCAGCTGGTGCAGTGGTTGGTGTTAAAGAAACACTTGACGCCGTTGACGCCGGTCTTGTTGATGGTGGTTTCGCTTGGACACATTACTGGTCAGGCAAGCATCCGGCAGCCATGCTGTTTGGTTCACCTGTTGCTGGTGCCGGTGTTGGTATCGACAACATTGCGTTTCTTTCATGGTTTCTGAATGCTGGCGGTAAAGAGCTTTATGAGCGCCTGTGGGACGAAATGGGCATGAATGTAAAAGGCTTTATGCTTCAGCCAGTTGGTCCAGAGGCACTTGGCTGGTTTAAAGAGCCAATCAACTCAATGGACGACTTCCGTAAGTATCGTTTCCGCACACCTCCAGGTCTGCCTGGCCAGTCATATAAAGACATCGGCGTAGCTTCTGTTGCTATGGGCGGTGGTGACATTCTGCCAGCGCTGGAAAAAGGTACAATTGATGCGGCTGAGTGGTGTTGTCCAAAGCCTGATATGGACTTCGGTTTCCATAAGGTGCTGAAGCACTATTATCTTCAGGGTCTGCACCAGGTTGTTGTGAATGCTGACATGTATCTGAATAAAGATGTTTACAACTCACTGACTGATCACCAGAAGAAGGCTTTTGAAGTTGCTGCTAACGCATCTTTGGTCAAAGGCATGTCTGCACGTATCTATGATAACGGTGTTGCCTTGCATGAGCTGACAACAAAGCATGGTGTTATTCTTCATGATACACCTGCTGACTATTTCCCTGCATATATGAATGCAGCGAAAGCGCTTCTGGAAAAGAACTCTGCTGAAAATGCGTTCTTTGCCGAAGTATGGCAGTCACAGAAGGATTTTGCTGAAATCGCAGTTCCTTTCTGGTCAGGTGCACAGACATCTAATGCCAAGCTAGGCATGGCGTATGCGAATACCCTGAAGTAACTTTCGGGAACTAAATATGGCGGGTTCCCAAATGTTTTGGGGACTCGCTCTCATTATTCATTTTGATATTTCAGTCAGCCGATGCGCTGGCGATTAGCTATTTATAAAATTGTCGACGTAAAGGGGAAAAATCATGGCGCAGAATGAAGAGGGTCAAGAGCTCGATATTTCTGACGAGTTGATTGCGGAACGGCGCGCTGGTGAACCTGGCGATACGCCTGAAAATATGCATCCTTGGATGCGTGTTATTGTTGGTAATATCGACGTGCTCAATAACTGGGTTGGCAAGATCACCTGCTTTATGCTGGTGCCGGTTATTTTTGCGATGATTTATGAAGTCGTCGCGCGCAAGGTGTTTGTGGCACCGACTAACTGGGCCTATGACACAAGCCGCATGTTCTGTGGCGCGATGTTTATGATGGGTGCTGGTTATGCGTTGATGCGCGGTGTGCATATCCGGGCTGATTTTCTGTTTCGTACATGGTCGCCGAAAACGCAGGCGATTGTCGATGCGTCGCTTTATTTGCTGTTTTATTTTCCAGCGTTGTTGTTCTTTTTCTGGGTGTCGATGGATTACACGGTCAAAGCATGGGTAACGTGGGAGCGGTCAATGGATACCGCGCTTATGGCGCCTTTGGCACCGGCACGTTCGGCGATGCCGATTGGCGCGTTTTTACTTTTGATACAGGGTATTGCTGAGTTATTACGCTGTTGTCACCAGATGGGGGGTGAGGCGCAACGTCGCTTATTACAATTCCTGCCTGTCTATATCATTGGTTTAGCATTGATTTTCGGCAATGTATTTTTCCCTGATGTGATTACCCTGGGCGGTATGTTTGACAGTGGCTTGAAAGGAGCTGGTGGCTTATCACAACCCATGATTGGCGTGATCATGATTGCGGTCATGTTGCTGGCCATTTTCATTGGTTTTCCAATTTCCTTTACCTTGATCTTCCTTGGCTTCGCCTTTGGTGCTTGGGGTTTTGGCGGCAAGATGGTGTTCTATCTGCAAACGTTACAGTTCAACAACGTGATGCTTGAACAGACACTCGCCGCGGTACCGCTATTCGTGTTCATGGGCATCATGATGGAACAGGCGGGACTGATGGAACGTCTGTTCACCTCGGTGCAACTGATGTTGTCACGAACCCGTGGCGCGCTCTATCTGGCAGTGCTTTTTGTATCGACCATCTTTGCCGCGGCTACGGGTATTGTGGGGGCGTCGGTGACCATTCTGGGTATCATGGCTGCCAAAACGATGAATCGATCTGGTTATGATGTTCGTCTAGCAGCAGGCACAATTACCGCTGGTGGTACGCTGGGTATTCTGATCCCGCCTTCGATCATGCTTGTTGTGATGGGGCCGGTATTACAGGTACCGGTTACTGATTTATTTGCGGCGGCGATTATTCCTGGCATTATGCTGGCATCGATGTATGCCGCCTATGCGTTGATTCGGTGCTGGCTCAATCCGTCACTTGGTCCGATTTTGCCACCTGAAGACCAGCCGACAACTTCATCTTTCTACTGGTTAGAGGCAACAATGGTGATTTCATCAATCATCATTCTGTTCACTTTAATTGTAAAAGCTTTATCTGGCAGCCTTCAGGGATTTTTCCCGTTTTCGTCAATCCTGATCCCGCTTGGCTGGATGGGCTTGATGTATTACGCCTCGGTCTGGGTTAAAAAGAACAAACCTGCTGGCTTTTTCTTCTCTGATCTCTGGTATGAATTCTTTTTGGGCTTGGTGCCACCATCGGCGCTGGTTGCGTTTGCTTTGGGATCAATTCTGTTTGGCTGGGCAACCCCTACCGAAGGTGCTGGCTGTGGTGCATTTGGTGCGCTGATCCTGACCATTGCCTATCGCAAGCTGACGTCAAAGATGTTCTATGAGGCATTACTGAAAACGCTTGAGATTTCGGTATTGATTCTTTTCCTTGTGGCGGCATCAAACTTCTTTGGTGCGGTATTCTCGCGGCTTGGTACACCAATGCTTCTTACTGAATTCCTGTTGGCATGGGATCTTTCAGCAACAATGGTGCTGGTTATCATCATGGCGCTGATTTTCTTGCTAGGATGGCCTTTGGAATGGGTGCCAATTGTGTTAATCATTGTGCCGATTTTGATCCCGGTTTTGGTCAAACTCGACATCAACCTGACATGGTTCGGCATTCTTGTAGCGGTTAATTTGCAAACAGCGTGGCTCAGTCCGCCTGTCGCGTTGTCGGCTTATTTCCTCAAGGGTGTGGTGCCGGAATGGGATCTGAAAGACATTTACTTTGGTATGATGCAATTCATGGTGATCCAGTTGATTGGACTTGCACTGATCTTCTCATTCCCAGAAATCGCATTGTGGTTACCTGAATATATTTACGGAAAATAGGATTTTAAGACATGACAATTACGTATCTGAAAAAAGCGTCGAAAACCCCGCAAACTGGCACGGACGAAACGCAAAAGATTGTTGCTGATATGCTGGCAACCATCGAGGCAGGTGGTGAAGAAGCGGCGCTTGAATATGGTCGCAAGCTTGATGGGTATAGCGGTAATGCGGTGGTGAGTGCTGAACAGATTGCTGCTGCTGCCGACGCTGTGTCACCGCAGCTTAAAGATGATATTCAGTTCTCGCTTGACCGTGTGCGCACCTTTGCCGAAGCCCAGCGTGACTCGATCAAGTCGTTTGAAACTGAATTATCACCAGGCTTGTGGGCAGGTCAGAAGCTGATCCCGATTGAAACAGCAGGTTGTTATGTGCCAGGTGGCCGTTATGCGCATGTGGCATCGGCGATTATGTCGATCGCAACGGCAAAGGTTGCTGGCGTAAAGCATATTGTTGCATGTTCAGCACCGAATGGAGAAGATGGTCCAAATCCGGCCATTCTCTATGCCATGAATTTATGTGGTGCTGATACGATTTTGTCATTAGGTGGTGTGCAGGGTATTGCGGCAATGGCCTATGGTTTGTTTACCAGCAAGCCAGCCCGTATTCTGGTTGGCCCTGGTAACCGTTTTGTCGCGGAAGCCAAGCGTAGCCTGTATGGCCGCGTGGGTATCGATATGTTTGCCGGACCAACAGAAATTGCGGTGATTGCTGATGAAAGCGCTGATCCTGCTGTTGTTGCTGAAGATTTGGTCAGTCAGGCTGAACATGGTCCGGACTCGCCAGCATGGCTATTCACCACATCCCAGAAGCTTGCCGATGATGTGATGGCTCAGATGCAGACACATATCGAAGCGTTGCCGGAAATTGCACGTAATGCGGCAACGGCGGCATGGCGCGATTATGGTGAAGTTATTCTGTGTGATACCGACGAAGAGGTTGCAGCCATTTCTGACGAATATGCGGCCGAGCATCTCGAAGTGCATACATCCAAAGATGACTGGTTTATGGATCGTTTGCAAAACTATGGATCACTTTTTGTTGGTGAAGAAACGACCGTGACCTATGGCGATAAATGTTCAGGCACTAATCACATTCTACCAACCAAGGGGGCGGCACATTATACAGGCGGCCTGTCAGTGCATAAATTCATGAAGGTTGTCACAACCCAGCGTATGACCCGCGAAGCCAATCGTGAAGTTGGCGCCGCTGCCGCACGCATTTCGCGGCTTGAGGGTATGGAAGGTCATGCACGTGCTGCCGATGTGCGGTTGCGTAAATACTTCCCGGGCGAGAATCTGGCCTAGGCATGAACACCAACGCCGATATCACTGTCTCGCTAGCAGGTAAAACCGCCCTTGTTACCGGCGCCAGCAGTGGTATTGGTGCCTTCATGGCGTCGGAGCTTGGCGAAGCTGGTGCGCGCTTGGTGCTTGTCGGGCGACGCAAAGACCGGCTTGATGACGTTCTTGATGGGCATGATGGCATATCGATCGCGCTTGACCTGACACAAGCTGATGCCATCACTGGCGTGAAAGCCGCTTGTCATGATGCCGGATTACATCCTGACATCATTGTCAATGCGGCGGGGGTTAATCACCGCAAATCGGCGGATGATATATCACCTGAATTATGGCAGGACACAATTCACCTGAACTTGTCGGTCCCGTTTTTGGTGGCACAGGCCTTTGTCTCACATATGAAAACGGCAGGCTGGGGTCGGATTATTAATATCGCGTCTTTGCAATCAACCCGCGCATTTGAGAATGGCATTGCCTATGGCGCGGCCAAGGGTGGCATTGTTCAGCTTACGCGCGCTATGGCCGAAGCATGGTCACAGCATGGCATTATGGCAAATGCAATCGCGCCGGGCTTTTTCCCAACCGAACTGACCGCACCTGTATTTGAAAATGCGGATCTTGCCAATCACCATGCGCGTAATACGGCCATGGGGCGTAATGGCAAGTTAAGCGATTTACGCGGGCCATTACTTTTCTTTGCATCGGATGCAAGCGGGTATGTGACTGGACAGACATTACCCGTTGATGGGGGTTATACGGCAAAATGAAGGCTCTTGTTTATACAGGCACCATGGAAAGTGAAATCCGCGATGTGCCAGAACCCGTCGCTGGTGCAGATGATTCCATCGTGGATCTGGCCTGCTGTGGTATTTGTGGCTCGGACATGCATGCGTGGCATGGTCACGATGCGCGCCGGGTGCCACCGCTTGTTCTGGGGCATGAAGCTGTTGGGCATGTCATTGCGGGCCCTGATAAAGGCAAGCGCGTTGCTATTAACCCATTGATGACCTGTGGCTCATGCCCTGCCTGTGTTGTGGGCGCTACGCATCTTTGCCCGTCGCGCGAATTGATAGGTATGCGGGTGCCTGGTGCTTTTGCCGAACAGGTGGCCATCAAGACCAGCAATCTGACAGTTTTGCCAGATCATCTTGGCTTTGCTCAGGCGGCACTTGCCGAACCGCTTGCCTGCGCGGTGCATACTGTCCGCCTTGCTATGAGGTCAGCTACAAAAGCGCCTGGCGAAAGCCGTCTTGTGGTTCTGGGTGGCGGGGCTATTGGGCTTCTATGTGCGCAAGTTGCCCGTCATTTTGGTTATGCGGATCTATGGATTGCCGAGATTAACCCACTGCGCCGCGACATGCTTGAAAAGGCAAGCGGCGCACGCGCCTATGATCCGCTAAGTGAGACACCAGACGATAAGCCTGTTGATATCATCATTGATGCGGTTGGTGCGGCGGTAACGCGTAAAACCGCTTCGGCACTGGTTACACCGGGTGGCGTCATCGTTCACATTGGCTTGCAAGATAATAATGATGGTCTGGATGCACGGCGCATCACACTCCAAGAAATCATTTTCCAGGGTAGCTATTGTTATAGTGAGCAGGACTTTGCCGACAGCCTGTCATTGCTGGCTGATGGCGTGGTGACTGGTGAGGGTTGGGTCGAAATGCGGCCCCTTGCCGAAGGTGCAAAATCATTTGTTGATATCCACGAAGCTGCCGCACCACCCAAAATCATTTTGGATACTGATCTATAAACAAGACTGGTTGCTGATTTATCGAATTAACAGGAGTGTCCCATGCCAAAGAAATTATCGCCTTTCTCATTCGTGAAACATCTACTGGTATCTTGCCTACTGCTTACAACAGCTGCCTTGGCAACATCGACAGCTACGCGAGCTGATTTCATCGATGGCAATGCGTTACAACTATATTGTACGTCACAGAACCCGACTGATGACGCGATTTGCATTGTCTATATAACGGGGGCTGTTGATGCCTTTACCACGGTTGATCTGTTTAGTGAAAAATCATCGGATAATAAGCGCGTCTTTTGTATGCCTGAGGGGATTCAGCCAGACGCGCTAAAGGCGACAACGATGACTTGGATGCAACGACCCGAGGCTAATCTTGATTTTGCGGCAACATTGCTGATCTGGGGTGCCATGAAAAATAGCTATGGCTGTCCCGAATAAACCGTGAAGTTTGGTGTCTAGAACGCGTCCTTGCGGCGGCGTATTTCAGCAAACACATCAGCATTACGGGCATCCTCCATCCCCAGATGCGCCCTTATTGACGCATCATCAGGGCGCAGAAATGGGTTAGTCGCTTTTTCAACCGACATTATGGTTGGCACCGTGGCGATATTGTTGGCGCGCTGTTTGATGATCTGCGCATGGCGCTTGTTCAGCGCGTCATTTTCCGGATCAATGGTCACGGCAAAATCGGCGTTTGCCTTGGTATATTCATGACTGCAATAGATGACAGTATCATCAGGCAAGGACAGCAATTTTTCTAGACTTTCCCACATCATATCAAAACTGCCTTCAAAGACCCGTCCGCACCCAAGGGCAAATAGCGTGTCACCGGTAAAGACAATCTTTTCTTCAGGCAGATAGAAGTTAATCATATCGGTGGTATGGCCGGGTGTGGCCATCACATGTACCTGTCTATTGGCAAAATCAAAGCTGTCGCCATCCCACAGTGCGCTATCGATGCCGGAAATGGCTGCCGAACGGGGCGGCGGTCCGATAACATGCGCGTTATGCGTCGCTTTTAATGCTGCTAAACCAGCCGTATGGTCGGCATGGTGATGCGTAATGAAAATATGGGTCAATGACCAGCCGGTTTGCGCCAACGCCGCTTCGGTTGCGGCGGCATCACCTGCATCGATACAGGCGGTTGCACCACTGTCATTACAATGTATCAGAACGCCATAATTATCGGCATTATAGGGAAACTGGAAAATTTCTAATCTGGCCATCGGATCGCCCGTTACCATGTGCCTATGTTTTCCATCGACGTCCACGGTTCGCATAGCGGTAAAGCATCCCCTTCTTGAATCAGTTCGATGGAAATATTGTCAGGTGATTTGATAAAAGCCATGCGGCCATCACGCGGGGGGCG
The DNA here is from genome assembly GCF_000024465.1 of Candidatus Puniceispirillum marinum IMCC1322. NCBI lineage: Bacteria > Pseudomonadati > Pseudomonadota > Alphaproteobacteria > Puniceispirillales (SeqCode) > Puniceispirillaceae (SeqCode) > Puniceispirillum (SeqCode) > Puniceispirillum marinum (SeqCode). The sequence goes on from NC_014010.1 coordinate 2,353,758, forward strand.
GTTAATGGTTACACCATTATCAATCAATGCCTGGCAACTGGCATAGATATCATCAACTTTATAGGCAAGATGGCCAAAATTACGGCCAAAATCATAATCTTCAGGATCCCAGTTATAGGTCAGTTCAAGTTCGGGTGCGGCTTCGGCGTGGCTACGATCCTGATCTTTGGGCGCGGCCAGAAACACCAGCGTAAAGCGGCCAGCCTCAAAGTCTTTGCGGCGCATCTCGACAAGGCCAAATTTGTTGCAATAGAAATCTAGAGAAGCGTCCAGATCTTTAACCCGAACCATTGTGTGAACAAAGCGCATAGCATTATCTCCCGCAGCATATGATGGATTAATCATAGGCGGTGCGCCTTGCCGCTGTCCATGCTTGCCACGCGCCCGCGCAGTATTTTATCCGAATTTTATCCCGATCATGGCGGCACCTGCCAGAAGATTGGGCACAATCAGATGATGTGGCGGGTTGGCTGGCCGCATTGCGGGCGCCAGATCAGGTACCTGTATAACGCGAATGCCTGCGGCAATGGCGGCATTTGCACCATTTTCTGAATCCTCAAACGCCACACAGTCTTGCGGGTCTATTCCCAGTTTGGCGGCCGCATCAAGATATACATCCGGTGCTGGCTTGCCATTGGCAACTTCGTCACCGCCAGTCAGATGCTGAATGAACTCCCAAAGACCAGCCTTTTTCAGTGTTCCCCGCGCCCGCGCACCTGATGACGATGTGGCGACCGCCACGGGCATACCAATCATATGTAGATGTGCCAATAATTGATGCGCACCATCCTTGACTGGCACACCATCATCAACCAGTGCCCGATAGGCAAGCAACCAGTCATTTTTGAAGATTGCCGGATCAAGTGATGACGGCAGAATATCACCCAGAATGCCAAGTCCGGTGACATGGTTCAAACCGATCATCTGCCGGTAATCTGCCATTGTCACGCTGATATCATATGCAGATGCGGTCGTACAGAAACTCTCATAAGACAGGCGCTCGGAATCAAGCAAAAGCCCGTCCATATCAAACAGAATGCCGCGAAAAGATAATTCGGAAGTGGACATGAAAGCCTCATAAAGAAATGAACAACATTCTGCCTTGCCACGGGAAGTGAAGAAAGCAAAATCTTTGCTATTGGCACCTAACGCTTTATGGCATGCTCTATCACGATCAGATAAAGATATGGCATGACGTTTGTGCCACGCCAGATTTATGGAGATACGGCCATGCCGACAGCCTTGATAGCTGAAAATATTCGCCACCTAGTGGTGCATTGTGCTGATACGCCTGATGAAGAGGCGCTGGATGCGCGTGCGATTCATGACATGCATCTTGGGTTTGGCTGGCATGGCATTGGGTATCATTGGGTGATCTGCCGCGATGGCACATTACAAAGCGGGCGCCCTGAATATTGGGTCGGGGCGCATGTCAAAGGCCATAACGAAATCAGCCTTGGCGTATGTCTGATTGGCCGCCAGAATTTCACCGATGCACAAATGCAGACTCTCAAATCTTTGTTAACGCGCTGGCGCAAGGACTATCCGCAAGCTGAAATTTGTGGTCATTGCGATTTTGACTATACTGACAAAACCTGTCCCAATTTTGATGTTGCTAACTGGTGCGTACAACATAATATCTCGGCAAAAGCGGAATGGATATGACCGCCAGCGACACATCAGACATCCTTCCTACCGAAATGCAGGTCAGTTTGTCCTATGTTGGTTTATATGATGCGCCGCGCGATGATGCGGGATTGGATACGCAATGTCTGTTTGGCGAAGGCTTTATCGTAACGGGTGAAGATGGTGATTTTTATCATGGCACCCTATCGACTGATGGTTATCAGGGCTATGTGCCAAAGTCGGGTCTGATGCCATTCATGGCAGTGCCAACACATCGGGTGATTGTGCCGCGGTCGCTTGTGACCCGAACTGCCGATATCAAAAGCGGCACGCAGTTTGGCCTATCACTTGGAGCACAGGTGACGGTGCCTGATAGCGATAAGTCATCAGATGTTCACAATGTGCAAATTCAGACGCCGTATGGCGTTGGCTATTTGCCCTGGCGGCATCTGGTGCCATGCGATCATGTGGCACCTGACTGGGTGGCTATAGCCGAATCATTGACAGGGGCGCCCTATGGCTGGGGTGGCCGTGATAGTGGCGGGTTGGATTGCTCGGCACTGGTACAGCTAGCTTTGCAGGCAGGCGGTGTTTCAGCCCCCCGTGATAGTGGCCCGCAGGCCGCCGCGCTGGGTGATTTGCTGGCTGATGACGCCCCGCTTATGCGGGGTGATCTGATATTCTGGAAAGGCCATGTCGGTATCATGCTAGACGCGAACATCCTGCTTCACGCCAATGCGTATCATATGCAGGTGGCCTCGGAAAATCTATATGATGCCCTGCCGCGTATCACGCGTGAAGCTGGCGATATAACAGCCCGCCGTCGCATGCGCTAAACTCTATGCCACTTTAATAATGAAAAGTGATGTGTATCATCACTAAAATTCATTAGCTACATCCCGTCTGGTTAATGATTTGTTTACCAAACTCCTCGTAAATTCATATGTCTGTCTGTCCAATCGGCAAATCAGGCATAGTGCGTGGAGGGGGTATATAGCGCAGATGGCACAATCATCTTTAAGAAAACATAATAATTGGCGCATATATTTGCCTGATTTTCCACTTGTGATTTGGATGCTGTTTATCACCATTCTGATTGGTATTCTTTTAGGGCTGTCATCACCCGAGATTATCAGAAAATTTAATCAGGGCTGGGGTAGTGCTGTAGGTGAATTTGCGCTCATCCTAATGCCATCATTCACCTTGGCGGCGGTTATTGAAAAACTCCATATTAAGGGATCAAAACCCATTACAGTGAGTCTATCGCCAGTTCTTGGTGCCGCAATGGTTTGCCCTGACACAGCCTATGCCTCGCTGGCACCGATTGTGAAGCAAGCGCGTTTATCCATCGCTTTTGGTGCGTATTCTGGGTTTAAGCTGTTATTCCCTGCTGGCCCTTTGATTGTTGCCACCAGCCTTGGGGTTCAGAGCAATCAGATACTATTTTATTGTGCCGTGATCTTTTTGCCTGTTTGGGTGACAGGCTTGTTGTGGGCGCGGATTTTTGAACAAAGAATGGATGTGACCACGCCTATATCTGAAAAAGCCATAACCGATCATCTGTTCGTTAAATTGGCTCCCTTTATATGTCTTATTACGCTAATTGCATTGGGTATATTAATAGATTTCAGCTTCAATATTTGGCTGGCATTGGCAACAAATCCTAAAGGTGCACTTTTTATATCTGCGGCGTTGGGGTTGGCTATGGTTAACCGGACAGATCGCCGTGCTTGTATCGAAACAGGCATCCGCCGTACTGGCTATCTACTTGTTGTTATCGGTATGGCAAGTGCGTTCAGTCTGTTTTTGACTGAAGCCGTGCCAATACAACAGCTTTTTGTATCAGCCAATGGGATGCTTGCCCTGTTAGGCTTGTTTATGATTTCGGCATTTGTAAAACTGTTGCAGGGGTCTAGCATGGCCACCTTTGCAACAGTCGGCCCAATCGCCGCGCCAATTGTTGTGGCTTCAGGAATAGCACCTGAACTTGCCGTTATTGCGATTTGCCTTGGCTCATTCATTGCCATATTGCCGAATGACAGTTTCTATTGGCTTATTCGCGATAATAAACAGCTAACCCAACGCTATAGCGATCTTAATATCATGGCGATCCTTGGGGGTGGCGCTACTATGCAGGCGGTTGCTGGGTTTCTAGTTTTATGGGGACTATACCTTGTAGGTGCATAGTGCATTCAGCATTTTCCATCCATCCCCGTCCAACAGAAACCTACCCCTTGCCAAGCGATATGCGGTTGCGCAGATACCACAGCAACAGCAATGACGGAATGACCATCAACGCCGTAATCACAAAGAACGTGCCCCAATCTCCATTCAGCCAATCAACCATTGCCCCTGACGATGACGCCAATGTTGTCCGTCCCATTGTGCCGATCGAGGCCAGCAAGGCATATTGCGTAGCTGTGTAGGTGCGATCAACCAGCAGCGAAATAAAGGCGACAAAGGCAACCGTCGCAAAGGCAGCGGCGATATCATCAAGCAGAACGGCAACGGCGAATAACAGCTCGGATTTACCACTCCATGCCAGAATTGAAAACATGACATTTGTTGCGGCCATGGCGATACCGGCGATGAATAAAGCGCGGATCGAACCTGACCGGATCGCAAAATAGCCGCCCAGTAAGGTAAAGCTGATCGTGGTTATCCAGCCAAGCCCTTTTGAATAGATGGCGATCTGGGATTTTGAAAAGCCCATTTCTTTATAGAAAACCAGTGACATTTTGCCCATGAAGGCTTCACCGATTTTGAACAGGAAGATAAAGCTCAGAATACCAATGCCGATTGCTAGGCCATTCTTTTTGAAAAAGCTGGTCAGTGGCCCCAGAATGGCACTTGAGAAAAAGGCAATAATTTGCGAAACCGGATTATTGCCACCAACATGGCTGGCGATAGCGGCTTGGGCTTCGGCCTGGGCTTTGATCCGTTCGTCGGAACTGGCTTCGGGAATAAACAGCAATGCGATATTGGCAAGCAGGATGATGGCCAGAAGCACAAGGAACGTTAGCTGCCAGTAATTGACATGCCCCAGCGCCTCAAAATAATCCGCTGTGAACAGCGTAATCATACCGCCTATTTTATAGCCTGACCACCAGCCAGCCACCGCCACCGCCGCGCCCGCCGCCATGGCACCACGTTCATCATGGCCGATCTGCTCGATCCGCAAGGCGTCGATGGTGATATCTTGCGATGCTGACGAAATCGCAATCAGCAAGCCAAAGGCCATAACCCACCATATATCGGCCGCCGGACTCAGATTGCTCCATGCCAGCACCGAAACAAAAATCACCGCTTGTAGCGAAATGATCCAGGCTTTGCGATGACCAATGCGTTCCGTCAGAACGGGGATACGAATGCGGTCAATCAATGGCGCCCACAGAAAGTTAATCGCATAGACGCTGAAAATCAGACCTGCCCAGCCGATTGCCGAGCGGCTCAACCCATCTTCCTTCAGCCAAAGTGATAGCGATGATCCGATCAGAACCCAGGGAAAGCCGCTTATCGCGCCAAGCAGAAGAATGCGAAGCATTCGCTTATCAAAATATATGCTCAAGGTTGCCTTTTCCGGACTACTCATAATAACTTCCCCCATTTTGGCATTATTCAGGCTCCGAATGCCACTTCATTCATTTTTTCTAAAATAACCCTACAACCAAAAACGGCATCGCAAAAGGTTTATTCAAATTGCTGTTTCTGGGGTAATTTGACAGCTACTGTCAAATATCTATCGGGTAGTGGCATAGGAGACAAACGTCATGCGTAGCTGGTGCGTAAAACAAGTCAAAACAGACACCTATCAACTTGATGCAGGGGCATTGCAGTTTGATTGTATCATTGGCAAGGCTGGCGTTATTGATGCGTCGGCCAAGCGCGAAGGCGATATGGCAACACCGCGATGTGAAATGCCTATCCGTGCGGTTTATTATCGCGCTGATCGGGTGCAAATACCGGCTTTGCCGTTTCCGACATTTCCGATCACCGCGTCATGTGGCTGGTGCGATGCGCCTGAACATCCTGCATATAACCGGCATGTGGATTTGGCTCTGCATGCGCCTTTCGACGCCAGCCATGAGGTGATGTGGCGCGATGATACGGCCTATGACATTGTTGTCGAACTTGGCTTTAACGATGCGCCGGTGATAGCTGGACGTGGCAGTGCTATTTTCATCCATTGTATCGCGCCCGGCAAAACCCATACGGCGGGCTGTGTGGCACTGGTGCATGATGATCTGCTGGCCTTGCTGGCGCTGGCATCGCCGGATCAGCATGTAATTGTTACGTGAGTTTTGATACCTAGCTTTTTGACGCCCTCCCAAGTGCCGCATCAATCAGTTTTTTACGCGCCCGTAATTTGGCGTTGGTCGGCACCATTTTTACCATCAGGCCATCTTTGACAAATCCCATCTGCACCATAATCAGATTAGAGATCATATTGAGACAGATTTTCTGGGCAGTGCCTGCTTTCAACCTTGTCGATCCGGCAATCGCTTCGCCACCAGTTGCCAGCAAAATGGCATATTCGGCCTCATCCAATAGTGGCGTATTCGCATTATTGGCGATCCCGATGGTTAGCGCACCGGCCTTGCGCGCCTGTTGCAGAACATGGCAGGTAAAGGGCGTGATCCCGCTGGCGGCCAGGCCGATCACAACATCATCCCTGCCGATGGCGGATTTTTCCACCTCCTTGGTGGCGGCTATGCTGTCATCTTCGGCATTCTCGACAGCGCGTAACAGCGCGTTATGGCCGCCCGCAATCACAAAGCCAACACGTTCACGCGGCCAGTTAAAGGTTGGAAATAATTCGGCACCATCCTGAACGCCAATGCGGGCGGATGTGCCAGCCCCCGTATAAATCAAACGCCCCATGTCACTGCCCGAAAGCCGTTTATAGGCGGCCATGCCTGCCGTCTCGATCTGATCGAGCGCGCTGGTCAGGGCGGTTATCGCGCCTGCCTGATTATCCAGCATCATTGCCAATGCCGCATGTGGGCTCAACTTGTCGATTGGAACCGGACTTGCGGCCATAATTTCGGTTGCCAGCGTCTTTGACGACGCATCCGTGACGGTTTTATCAGCATCGTCTTTTTGGGCATCGTCTTTTTGGGGTGTATTTGTTTTCTTCATACTGCGATCATAGGCAGGATAAAGGCGCCTGAGAAGAGATAAGATAATCAGAAGAGATAAGATAATCAGAAGAGATAAGATAATCAGAAGAGATAAGATAACGAAACAAAAGCTGAGCAAGCATGCCGACACCATGGATCAAGATAGAAACACCATACATCCTGTTATAGGTTTGATGTCGGGTACCAGTGCCGACGGGATAGACGCGGCCATTCTGCATACTGATGGCAGCCGGTTTCACCGTACCGATTTTGCCGACAGCTTTGCCTATGATCCGGCCTTGCGCACGCGTATTTTTGACGCGGTGCATGATCCTGTGGCTTTTATGGCGGATGCCGCGGCATATACGGCGTTATCACATGCAATAACCGATGCGCATAGTGCGGCGGTCATGGCGCTCGTAGAACAGCTACCAGATGATGCTGATATGCCGCGTTTGATCGGGTTTCATGGCCAGACAATTTTTCACGAACCCGATGCCAACACGTCCTCACCGCTTGGGCGATGCACGATCCAGCTTGGGTCTGGCCAACAGCTTGCAGATGCCACAGGTATGAATGTTGTTTATGACGTTCGGCAGGCCGATATGGCGGCAGGCGGACAAGGCGCACCGCTAGCCCCGGTTTTTCATAGCGCGCTTATCGCCGCGATCGATGCCCCCTGTCCGGCAGTTATCATCAATATCGGTGGTGTGGCCAATCTAACCTATGTTGGCAACGCAAAACAGCCTGATATCATTGGTTTTGATACGGGGCCAGGCAACGGGTTGATGGATGATTATATGCAGGCCCATTTCAACCGGCCTTTTGACGATGGTGGTATGGTTGCGGCACAAGGGCATAGTGACAAAGGTTTTGTCGCACGGGTGATGCAACATGACTTTTTTGCCAGAAGCTGGCCAAAATCACTCGATCGACAGGCATTTGTCCATATTGTGGGTGATGCAGGTTTGCATGATCTGTCCCCGCATGACGCGATGGCCAGCCTTGCCGCGCTGACGGTGGCGGGCATCACCCATGCGGTCACTTCACTGCCCGAAGATGTGCGGCAGATATATATCGCAGGTGGCGGACGGCGTAACCAGACACTCATGCAACAGCTTCGCGCAGTCTTTGGCGATCGTCTGGCTATTGATGATCGCGCGCCATTTGACGCCGATATGCTAGAGGCCGAATTGATGGCCTATCTGGCCGCGCGGCATCGTGCTGGCTTGCCCACATCCTTTCCGGCTACCACCGGATGCGCCATGCCTGTCTGTGGTGGCCGCCTTGCCCAGCCTTCAGATCAGCCGTTAAATAAGCGCGTCTGATCCGGTCACATAGAAAGGCCGATAGGCCGGCGGTGCAGGCACCATCTCGCGGATATCGGTAAAGGGAAAGCGCGCTGCCATCCGATAGGCCTCGGCATAATGGCCATCAGGAGCGTTACATTGTGCGGCACGATATCGGTTCATCAGGGCGCTGGCCGCGGCGAATCTTTCGGGTTCCTGACTGTCATGTGCCATGATGGCGGCTTGTTTGGCGGCAAAAAACGGTGTGATATCGACATAAAAATCGGGTGTAAAGCCTATCCCCATTAATGTTTCGGCAAACAGGATCGGACAGGTAAAACCAACCACATCGGTAACAAAGCGCGATAAAGCCCGATGATCGGGATGATAATCATCTGGCGCATGGGTGACAACAAGATCGGGCTTGCAGTCCGATATGAACCGGGCAATCACCTGCCGCGCATCAGCCGCTTCGGCAAGGCCGCCATCGGGCAGGCCAAGCAAGCTTGGCGTGGCAAGCGCGGTCAGGCCATTAACGGTTTCTTTTGCCCGTGTTGCGGCCAGTTCGGCACCCGGATTATCGCCACCCGCCGCCCCATCGGTGGCAACGCCGATGCTGATATCATCGCCGCGTGCCTTACAGGCGGCCAGAAATCCATAGAAGAAAATTTCCACATCATCGGGATGTGCCCCTATGCCAACAATTTTCATCCTATTGACTCCTTAGATGTTTCCATGACTAGCCTTTTGCCCCAAAGATCGGCTTTAATGGCATATCATAACAATGCGACAGTATGCGTCAATTCATGCAGAGTGCTAGCAAAATGCAAAATAACCGGTTGAAACCTGCAGATCACCTACCATCAGCGCTGACAGGCTATATTGAGGGGTTTTATGGGCATCTGCTGAATTGGGATGATCGCTTGCGGCTTCTGGATAGGCTGGCATCATTGTCGATGAATGCCTATCTCTATGCGCCAAAGGATGATCCCTGCCATCGTTTCCACTGGCGGGTCGAATATGATTCTGACTGGCGCGCTGGCTTTGCGCATTTCTGTGATGCTGCCAGCATGCGCAATATTTCCGTTATTGCCGGTATTGCGCCGGGTCTTGATTTTAACTTTGCCGATCTGGGTAACGCTGATGATTCTCAGAATAATGATTTCATGATTTTATGTGCCAAGGCCGCCCAGCTTCGCGCTGATGGCGCTAATCATATCGCCTTATTGATGGATGACATTGCCGCTGATTTTGCCCAGCGTGCTGGTGACTATGAAAGCGAAGGTACGGCGCATGCCGCGCTTGCCAATCGTCTGGCCGCTTATCTTGATTGTCCAGTTATTCTGGTGCCGCGCATTTATGCAGATGAACTGGTTACCGATGCCGATGCGCAATCTGCAACCTATCTTGATGATCTGGCATCCAGCCTCGATCCGGCATCTGCCATCATGCATTGTGGCAGTCATATTGTTGCGCCTGTCATCGGCAGGGATGATATTTTGGCGCTTTCGCATGCGCTCAGCCACCGTGTTATTATTTGGGACAATATCTATGCACAGGATTATTGTCCGCGCCGCCTATTTACAGGCCCCTATCGCGGGCGTGACGGCGATGGTGATATAATGCTCAACCCAACCGGCATGATCGAAACGGATCTTCTTCTGCTGGATATTATGGCACGTAAACAGAGCTGGCCAGATATCATTAAGGCGGCCAGCATACCCGATGAATTTGTAACATTAGCGGCTTATTTTGACGCCCCATACGGATTTGACCCCGTTTTTGATATGCCCAAAGACGCCGATGCGCTGGCGGCGCTGGAATTGCTGTTATGGTCATGGAAGTCACCCTTACAGCGTGAATGGTATCCATTTTTGATGGGGTTGAAGCATGATATTCTGATGCAGAATGGGGCATTGCCGGCATTGCGCATTACCAAGACCCAGACACCAGCCCTAGCATCGCATATACTATCCTCGCATAATCTGGCATCGCAGAATGGCGCCGACGCAGATAATGAAAGCTAGGCTAAAACCGAATATAGCATCCGTGCCGCGCTGATAATCAGAAACAGTGCAAAGGCGCGTTTCAGCCGCACGGGATCAAGCGCATGCGCAAGGCGGCTTCCCATTGGTGCGGTAAAAATACTGACACTGAACAGCAATATGGCAATCGGCAAATTAATGAAACCAAACGAATAGGGCAGGCGCATAGCCACATCCCAGCCTGACCATATAAACCCTAATGCCCCCGGTAGCGCAATCATGAAGCCAAAAGCTGCCGATGTCCCGATGGCGCGATGCACCGGCACACCAAGCGCGGTCATCACCGGAATCGACATGGTGCCTCCACCTATCCCCATCAAGGCTGAAAAGAAACCGATAAAGCTGGATATCAATTTTTCAAGCGGGCGCGCCTTTGGCAAGATTGTGCCCATTTTGGGTGTGTGCGGCATCATCATATTCATCGCCACAAGAATTGCCAGACAGCCAAAAATCAGCGTTAATGTCGCGCTTTCGATATACTGCGATAGAAACCCGCCGCTACCGGCACCCAGAACAATAAAAGGTGACCAGCGCCGCAAAATACCCAGATCGATACTATCACGTCGATGATGCGCCAATGCTGATGAAATCGAAGTGGGAATGATCGTGGCAAGCGAGGTGCCAACCGCCGCATGCATGATGATATCCGCTGGCACATTCATGACATCGTAAATCAGAAACAGAACCGGTACCAATATGATGCCGCCGCCAATACCAAGCATTCCTGCCAGAATCCCCGCAATCGCCCCCGTAGCCATAAGCCCAAGCACCATCATCAATAGCATTTCAGGTGAATAGGACACAGGTCTGGCTTCTCGTATTGATACGTTGGTGCTGGTTACTTAGGTGCGCGTTGATTATCAGATGCGTTGGAAGAATGCATCCTTTTAGCAGATACAGTGCCTATGCCAACTATTCTTTAACAACTCACGCATTTCACGGTTGGTTCACAGAAATGTGATTGGTATGAGTGCCTTACCATCAATATATTCATTGAGAGTATAAAAAATAAACTGACATGGATAAAGGGCTTATGTCTTCTTGAAGCTATGCCACTTTATCAGAGCGGGATGTAAAGCATGGCAAAAGATACGCTGTCCCGAATTGAAGATCTTGTTATTGAGCGCTGTTTTCCGGCACCACCCGAAACAATATTCGGTTTGGTAACGCAAACGCGGCACCTGCTGACATGGTGGGGGCCTGAAGATGTTCATATTGGTGAACATAATCTTGATCTGTCGCAACCTGGCGCATGGTTTTCGGTAATGGTTAATGGCGACAGCTCAACGCATAAGGTATCTGGCGAGGTGCTGGCCATTGACCCGCCGCATTCGGTGACCTTTAGCTGGGGATGGCATGACGAAGAAGATATACGCGGGCATGAAAGCATCGTGCGTTTTGATATTTCAGCGGTAGGCGCAGCCGCTACCAGCGATACGCGTTTTACATTGACGCACATGAACCTGCCAACCAATGAGTCTAGGCGGCTTCATAAAGGCGGCTGGTCTTCGTCACTGGTCAAACTGGAACATCTGTCTGATCGCGCATAGCGACCTATCAGGCAACTAACAAATCAAGGAGACGACAATGCCAAAATTTTTGTTTGCCTATCATGGGGGCAAGATGCCCGAAACCGAGGTCGAAATCGCAGCAGAAATGCAACGCTGGCGTGACTGGATGGATGGTTTGGGTGACGCGCTGGTTGATCCCGGTAATCCGGTTGGTATGTCCAGCACCGTCAGCATCGACGGCGTTGTCGATAATGGTGGTGCTAATCCGGTATCTGGATATTCGCTGGTCGCGGCTGATGATATGAATGCGGCACTGGCGATGGCCGCAGGCTGCCCAATGGTGACGCAAGGGCATGGGTCAATTGAAGTTGCTGAAACGCATAATATGGATTTCTAAACGCCTTTATGTCAACAAACCTAGCCGGTCTCCCAGATGTCCGATCACCTCTCGGTCGGCATTGGCAAAGGCAAAGCGCAGATACTGTTCCTGCCCATCACCAAAAAAGGCACCCGGAATCGTCAGCACGCCAGCATCGCGCGCCATGCGCTGTGCCACATCGCGTGACCCGATACCGTCAAACGGATGACGGACATAGCCAAAATAGGCGCCGGTGCTGATAAGTTCCCAGCCGTTTAGCTGATTAATAACGTCGCTGAAAACTGAGGCGCGTGCGGCAATGCGGGCGCGGTTTTCGTCGCGCCACGATGCCAGATGTGCCAGCATTGGTGTGATGGCCTGTTGCGGTGCGCGCGGGGCGCAAATCTGGATGTTGTCGATAATTTTGGCCAGCTGGAAAATCATTCCTGTTCCTGATGTTACTGCCCCCAGCCGATGTCCGGGCATACAGTAGGATTTGGAAAAACTGTAAAGCTGTATCAGATGATCCTGCCAGCCATCGGCGGCAAACAGGTCATGCGGCGCGCCGGCTTCAAGCGGCAGAAAGTCACGATAGGTTTCATCCAGAATAAGCCAGATCCCCTTTGCCTTGCATAGTGCCAGAATCTCGGTCAGTAAATCAGCCGGATAGATTGTCCCAGCTGGATTGTTGGGGCTGACTAACGCGATCGCACGCACCTCCGGGGTGATCGCGGCGCTGATATCCGCACAGCTTGGCAACAAGCCATTATCATCATGGCAATCGACATAGCCCACCGAAATACCCAGCATCCCAAGTGATGATTCATGCTTGAAATAGCAGGGGCGCGTCATCAATATGCTTTCGCCACGTCCGGCAACGGCCAAGGCGGCGGCGACAAAGGCCTGATTACATCCGGATGTAATATGTGTGTGTTCTGGCTCGATATTGGCACTGTAAAGCATGCGCAAATGTTCGGCATAGGCAGCGCGTAAATTATCATCGCCTTCAACACGGCCATAGCGGGCATTATCGGCTGATGCAGCGGCGTTAGCTAGCGCGTTCAGCATGTCGGGATGCGCGGGATAGCCAGGCACCGCTTGACTCATATCGATCATCTCGCCATGGCGGCCATCATATGAAGCCTTCCAGTCAAGAACGGTAGATACAGGCGGGGCATTGAGCGCTTTAATTGCGGGATTGAACATGGGTGCACCCATGGGGCGATAGTAAAACAGAACGATCTAACGTAACAGAGTTGAAGCGGCTTCAAAAGCACGGCAGACTAGACTACAGCGATAAAGATGCAAATCGACTATAAAACCGCATCATGAACTTGCCGTGTGAGGGTCAAATGTTTATCCGTGAAAATCTAACTTATGTTGCCGCGCCATTGCCGCATCGGGAACCGCGAGATGATGGGCAAATGGCCGCCGCGGCTCAGGCGTTTCGCGACACCATGGCAACCCGCCATACCGTGCGAGATTTTTCATCGCGCCCAGTGCCAAAAGCGATCATCGAAGATTGCATCCGCACCGCCGGACGCGCCCCTAGCGGTGCCAATCATCAACCATGGCATTTTGCGGCCATTGCCAGCCCGTCTATAAAGGCCAAAATCCGTGCCGCCGCCGAAGCCGAAGAGGCAAAATTCTACGCTAGCACCAGCCATGATGAATGGATCAAAGCGCTGGAACCTATCGGCACCGGACCGGATAAGCCGCATCTGGAAATCGCCCCATGGCTGATAGTCATTTTTGGCGAACGCTATGGCCAGTTTGACGATGGCACACGCTATAAAAATTACTATGTCCCGGAAAGTGTTGGAATTGCGTCGGGGTTTCTGATTGCGGCACTGCATATGGCGGGGCTGTCCTGTCTGACGCATACGCCCAACCCGATGGGATTTCTTGGTGAGATATGCAACCGTCCAGCTTCGAACAAGGCGATGATGATTCTGGCTGTGGGACATGCGGCAGATGATGCCAGCATTCCCGCCGTTGCCAAAATTAAGAAACCGCTTGCTGACATTATGACCTGCTTTGAATAGCTTGATTATCGCAGGCTAATTCTGAAAGTATCTGACAAGATCATCATTAAGCATTTTCAGAGATGCCATACGATCAAATCCAGGTGGATCAATTGCCGCCGTAATATGCTCTATATCTGTCACGCGTTTCGCAAAAGGCGCAATAAAGGCAGAGTGATGCCCTTCGCGAATAGAAAAATCAAAAAGCTTGTCTTTTGGGATGATCTTGCTAAGTGGTTCTGCATGAAAATGTGGCACATTGATCTTGTCGTCGACATACCCTGCGATAAAAACGTGCTCAGCACTGAGCATATTGTCCTCAATCACTATGCCTTGGCCAATCGGTGCGATTAACGCTACCTTCCCATTTATCGAAGGTTTTGACCAAAATTTTGATGGAACTTCCCGTTCTAAAGATGGTGTTTTTACACCGCGTTTCCATTTGATCGACCATCGTGTGATGAAATCTGGTTCGTCGCAGAAATTTGGATCATCATGCTTCTGACAATGGACGTCGACTATTGATTTGTCGATACCGGCACCAGCAGAAGATAATATGGTAACGGTTCCAAGCGAATATCCCAGCGCATGAATGCGCGACAGGTCAATAGCATTCCGAAACATATCAATTTGCAAAACCATCTCAAGCGCGTGATTGAGTTCAACAGTACGCCAGTGCAAAGCCTTAAATGTTTTTGAGGTGCCAACTAGGTGGTCTGCTGCATGTTCGGGGGCTATCACAATGAAACCAGCATCAGCCAGTGCTTTTGCTGTCAAATGATGGTTGCGGAATCTGCCACTATTGCCATGTGACATCAAAATGACTTGGTAATGGCCATGTCTAAGCGGTGCATCAAACGCAAATTTTACATCAAAAGGACCTAGTCGTTCGTCAGTCTCCTCCATATCTGATGGATACCACACACCAATTTTAAGGTGATTATGTTCGAGGCTTTGAAAGCCTGCGGCTACGGCACCTGATATGCTAGCCCACAGCGACAAAGCAAAGAAAAATAATGTCAGTTTCATTGCATGTTTCCTTTATAAAAGGGCAGAGCTTGTACCCGTGGTTGCAAAATTTGGATTTAGCATTGCCACAAATCCTTACTGGTTGTTCTGATTGTTAGTTTGGGGTCGTTAATGTGACTTAACAATATGTGCACTGTCCTAGATGACGTTCTAGGACAATACATTGAAAGGAAATACCGATGACTGACGTGATGGTAATATCTGCACCTATCCCATTTATGTCTGTATTGCTTTGTCTGGGAATAGCTGTGCGTATCTGCGGATTGGATCAGGAGATTTTCAATGATAAGACAAGCAAGTCGTTATTCACTGTTTTATTTCTTATATTTGCTAGCCTATCATTTCTAGCAGGTATCAGATTTGGATATGGTATTGATGACTTCAGGTGGCTGCAGCGCATTCTGCCTTTTACCATAGGCCCGATTATATATTTCGGGTTCTATAGTTTTGCAAAGCCAGGTGCCATTCCAAAAACGATGATCTTCAGACATTTTGGTAGCGCCGCAATATTTATGATCATTTTCGCTTTTGACAGCCACATTATGCCCTTTGTTGATGTAGCAATTGCAGTGTCCTATGCAATTTATTCGGGATTTTTGGTAAGATTGTTTGGCTATGGTGGCGATGAATTTGTCGACATGCCCTTGTCTCGATTTTATGCAATACGCAAATGGGGCATTGGTACCGCCATTCTGCTAATATTTATGCTGATTACAGATAGCGCGGTGTCCTTTTACATTGCTAACGAAGAAGGACAAATAGCAAGAAAATGGTTATCTGCGATTGTTCTTTTTACCAACTTACTTTTATACGGTCTTATTATCTTGCCGCCCTATAAGTTTAGAGAAAATTGGCTTGCAGTTAACAAGAAAAACCTTTTGCCGGTGTCAGATATTGATCGTGATCTGGTTAAAAGAGCAGACGAGTTTCTAACGGCTTCAAAAATTTATCGTGACCCTGAATTAACTTTGGGAAGGTTGGCACGACGTCTTCATGTGTCAGCGCATCAGTTGTCAAATGCGGTTAATCGGGTTGAAGGACAAAATATTTCTCAGTATGTGAACGGATTTCGTATTCGTCATGCGGTAGACGAATTAAAACAAGATGAAAGTACCATTCTGTCGGTGATGGAACGTTCGGGTTTTTTGACCAAATCAAACTTCTACCGTGAATTCAAACGTATTCATGGATTGAGTCCAGCCGAGTTCCGAGTGAAAGCCCGATCCGACGATCTTACCGAATAGCTGGTTCGGATCAGCATTGTCGGTCTGGGGAAACGGCGATAGGGTATATGCAAACGATCTTTCATAATCTGGTGTCCGGAGATAAATCATGAAAACAGTGGCGGTAAAACATATCAAACGTGCAGATGCCGATCTGGCCACACGGCTAGGTGCCGCAGGCGCTTCAACCGTGCATGAAGCCCAGGGGCGAACCGGATTGCTAAAACCCTATATGCGTCCGATTTATCCGGGCGCGCGTATTGGCGGCACGGCGGTGACGGTTCTTGCACAACCGGGTGATAACTGGATGCTGCATGTGGCGATCGAATTATGCCAGCCAGGTGATATTCTGGTGGTGGCCTGTACGACGGCTTGCACCGATGGCTATTTTGGCGATTTGCTGGCAACTTCGGCACAGATGCGTGGCGTCAAAGGGCTGGTGATTGATGCGGGCGTCCGTGATGTGGCTGATCTTCAGGCGATGAATTTTCCGGTATGGTCGCGTGCCATTTCATCACAAGGCACGGTAAAGAATACGCTTGGCGCGGTTAACGTGCCGGTGGTGTGCGCTGGCCAGCTAATTTTCCCGGGTGATGTGATAGCCGCCGATGATGACGGGGTGGTTGTGGTGGCGCGCGCCGAGGCTGAAGACGTGATGGCCAAGACCCAGGCACGCCTTGACGCCGAGGAAGACAAACGTGTCCGCTTACAGGCGGGTGAGCTTGGCCTTGATCTCTATAATATGCGGCCACGTCTTGCCGAAGCGGGTCTTGAATATGTTGATGATCTGGAAACGCTGGGTAGCTTTAACGGCATTGATTGCCGGAACCGAAGTTAGCGTTAAGCGTTGTTCGGCCAGACCACCGGAAACCAGTCATGGCGCAACTGTGCGCCATCCTGCATGTCATGCCCCGGAAAGGGGGGTGATGTAGGGCCGGGTCTTGTCACATAGCGCGCATCATCGCCAACATAGCGCAAGGATAGAGCCCGCCGCCGTGTTGTTGCCATATTGCCGCGTGCACCATGAACAGCACGAAAATCGAAAGCCACCGCATCACCAGGTTGCATCGTCCATTCAAGCGTCGGGAATTTGTCCGGTTCGGCATCGGGGTCAGGTACAGGCAGAAAATCATCATCCCCAGCATAAAAACTATCTTCATAAAAATTATTTTCGGCCAGCCAGCGTACGGGCAATACCATCTTATCCCATTTATGCGATCCGGCGATCACCCGCAGGCTGGCATCATCGACCGGATCAACCGGAATCCAGAAGCTTACTGTCTGGGTGCCTTCAACAAAGTAATAAGGCGCGTCCTGATGCCATGGTGTTGGTTTGCTGGTGCCGGGCTCTTTGACCAGAACATGGTCATGAAAGAACTGGGCATGGTGCGATTGCATCAATGCCGCCGCCACGGCTGGTGCAGGTGATGAAGCCATGATTTCGGCAAAGGCGGGTATCCGTTGCCAGTTGCAATAATCGTCGAAAAAGCGCCCAGCTTCGCCAGCTTGCAGATTTTCCGCCGCATAGGGGCCTGGATTTTCCATATTGGTCGCAATGCCATCTTTAATCACATCAACCCAGTCAGCAAATAGGCCGGGCAGACAGACCGCACCATCGCGGGCAAAAGCATCAATCTGGTCTTGGCTGATATTATGCATCTTTAACGTCCGTTGTTTGGTTGGTTATGTTAATACGACAAGCTACACGTGATTCTATCAATATTCTAAATTAGTAATTCAATTAAATTCAACTATTTAGCCTAAAATTAGCACCCGATTTACAAATTGCTCTATTTGTTCCAGCCTTTATGTATAGACCATTATTTTGGAGGGGGAAATGGCACAAGTTTCACTTAACCTCAATGGCACGCCGATGGAATGTGAGGTTGACGAAAACAGCCTTTTATCAACCTTTTTACGCGAAGATTGCGGCCTGACAGGCACACATATCGGTTGCGATACCAGCCAGTGCGGCACCTGTGTTGTGCATATTAACGGTCAATCGGTAAAATCATGCTCGATGCTGACATTACAGGCAGATGGTGCCGATATCACAACGATTGAAGGCATTGCCGATGGCGATGATCTGCATCCGATGCAGGCGGCTTTCCGCGAACATCATGGTCTGCAATGTGGGTTTTGCACGGCGGGGATGGTGATGAGTGCGATCGATCTTCTGCGCCATCATCCCGCGCCAAGCAAGGCCGACATCCGCGCCTATATGGATGGCAATATCTGCCGCTGTACAGGTTATCACAACATTGTCAAAGCGATTGACGCCGCCGCCAAAGAGATGGCCGCGCGCTAGAGGAGATAGACATGCCAGATGGAACAGAAGCAACAGGTATCGGCGTCTCGGTCAAGCGTAAGGAGGATTATCGTTTCCTCACCGGACAGGGTAATTATACTGACGATATCAACCGACCAAATCAGACCTATGCCTATATCCTGCGCGCACGCGAGGCACATGCCAAAATCACTGTTAAAACCGACAAGGCCAAAAAGGCGGCTGGCGTTGTGGCAATCTTTACGGGTGAAGATATGCAAGTGGGTTCGATTCCCTGCGGCTGGCAGGTTGACTCAAAAGATGGCACGCCGATGCGCGAGCCAGAACATCCACCGCTTGCCAAAGGTGTTGTTCGCTATGTTGGCGATCAGATTGCGGTGGTCATTGCCGACAATCTGAACGCGGCAAGGGATGCTGCCGAACTGATTGAGGTTGACTATAGCCCGCTTCCCACAGCGGTTGATCTGATGGCCGCGGCTCATGCTGATGACAAGGGCGGTGCTTTGGTACATCCCGATTTTGGCACCAATATCTGTTATGATTGGGAGATTGGCGATGAGGCAGAAATCGATGCCGCGCTGGCTAAATCCTATTATGTTACCGAGCTTGAAATCCGCAATAACCGCCTGATCCCCAATGCGATGGAACCACGTGTGGCCATCGGTGATTATGACAAGGCGACTGATCATTATACGCTTTACACCACCAGCCAGAATCCGCATGTGATCCGATTATTGATGGGGGCGTTCGTTTTATCGATACCCGAACATAAATTACGCGTCATTGCGCCGGATGTTGGTGGCGGTTTCGGATCGAAAATTTTTCATTACGCTGAAGAGGCGATCGTCACATGGGCGTCGCATAAAATCCAGCGCCCCGTCAAATGGACATCTGACCGTAGCGAAGCCTTTATGTCTGATGCGCATGGCCGCGATCATCTGTCGCTGGCCAAACTTGGCATGGATAAAACAGGAAAATTTACTGCATTAAAGGTCAATACGATTGCCAATATGGGGGCATATTTATCAACATTTGCATCATGTGTACCGACTTATCTTTACGCCACCTTGCTGGCTGGTGTTTATACAACCCCCTTGATTTATTGTAATGTAAAGGCGGTCTTTACCAATACGGTTCCGGTTGATGCCTATCGTGGTGCTGGTCGCCCCGAAGCAACCTATCTACTCGAGCGTATTGTCGATAAGGCGGCGCGTGAAATGGGTATTGATCAAGCCGAAATCCGGCGCCGTAATTTTATTCCTGCCGATGCTTTTCCCTATCAGACACCTGTCGCTTTGCAATATGATTCGGGAGATTATGAAGCCACCTTGCAACATGCCATGGAACTGGCTGACGTGGCGGGATTTCCGGCACGCCGCAAGGCGGCAAGCGAACAGGGTAAATTACGCGGGCTTGGATATTCGACCTATCTGGAAGCCTGCGGCATTGCGCCATCGGCGGTGGTTGGTTCGCTGGGCGCACGGGCAGGCCTGTTCGAATGTGCCGAGGTGCGCGTCCATCCTACCGGTTCGGTGACGGTCTTTACCGGATCGCACAGTCATGGTCAGGGGCATGAAACTACCTTTGCGCAATTGGTATCGGAATCGCTGGGTTTGCCATTGGATGCAATTGAAATAAGCCATGGGGACACCGCGAATATTCCCTTTGGCATGGGCACCTATGGATCACGGTCACTGGCGGTTGGCGGCGAAGCGATCATGAGCGCCATCGACAAGATCAGGGTCAAAGCCACGCGGATTGCCGCCCATATTCTCGAAGAAGATGTTGATGATGTTGATTTTGACAAGGGGGTATTCACAGGGCGCAAAACCAATGCTAGCCTGACCTTTGGCGATATTGCCCTGGCTGCCTATGTGCCCCATAATTTCCCACATGACGAGCTTGAGCCGGGGTTGGATGAAAAGGCCTTTTATGATCCCAAAAATTTCACCTATCCGGGTGGTTGTCATATTTGCGAAATTGAAATTGATCCGGCCACCGGCGAAACCACTGTTGTGAATATGACGGCGGTTGATGATGTTGGCCGTGTGATCAACCCGATGATTGTCGAAGGTCAGGTACATGGCGGTCTGGCACAAGGCATTGGTCAGGCGCTTTATGAAGCCTGCGTTTATGACGATGATGGCCAGCTTTTAAGCGGTTCCTATATGGATTACACGATGCCGCGCGCCGATCATCTACCTGATTTTCAGGTCGCCACCGAAACCACCTTATGTACGCATAATTCGCTTGGCGTAAAGGGATGCGGCGAAGTAGGGGCGATCGGGTCACCGCCCGCGGTGATTAATGCGGTTGTTGATGCGCTTTATGATCTTGGCGTCAAGGATATCAGCATGCCAGCCACCCCTGAGACGGTCTGGCGGGCGACTCAGTCAACAAATCTCAAAGCCGCAGAATAGGCGAGGAGGCAACGATGTATGCAACATCCTATATAAATCCCGCAAAGACAGCAGAGGCTGTCAAGGCAATGAAACAGGCGTCCGACGGAAAATTTCTGGCTGGCGGCATGACCCTTATCCCGACATTGAAAGCACGGCTGGCGGCACCTGATATGTTGATTGATCTGGCTCAATGTGGCCTGTCAGACATCAATATTAAGGCAGATATTATCGAGATTGGCGCAATGACAAACCATGCAGAGGTTGCGTCATCCGAGTCTGTTGCAGATATGATTCCGGCATTGGCCATACTGGCAGGTGGCATTGGTGACCGGCAGGTGCGCTTTCGTGGGACAATTGGGGGCTCATTGGCAAATAATGACCCGGCGGCATGCTATCCTGCAGCGGCCTTGGCACTCGGCGCGACGATTCATACGCATCAGCGCGATATCGAAGCCCATAAATTTTTTGTCGGCTTGTTTGAAACCGCTTTGAAAGAAGATGAAATCATCACCAGCATTAGTTTCCCCCGCCCTCAAGCGGCTGCTTATGTAAAATACAATAATCCCGCATCGCGTTATGCGCTGGTTGGTGTTTTCGTCGCGCGCTTTGATGATAATGATATCCGTGTTGCCGTGACGGGTGCTGGTGCTGGTGGTGTCTTTAGATGGGAAGACGCCGAACGCGCCTTGGCGCAAGACTTTACCAGTGCGGCACTGGAACGGGTGGTGGCCAATCCTGATATATTGATGTCCGATATACACGCGGCGGCAGATTACCGGGCGCATCTGATAGGGGTGATGACACGCCGTGCGGTGACAAATTGTGTCTAAGTCTTGGATAGTTTAAAAATCAGGTTGGCAGATGCGCCGGAATCTGCCAGCGTCGGCTCTTAATCATGTGCATCACCGATGATGAGAGTAAACTATATGAATACCGAACTGCCCGGATTGCCTCCCGCCGGATCAAAACCAATAAAGCTGATCATATTTGACAAGGATGGCGTCATTCTTGATCTGGCCGCAACGTGGTTTCCCGTGGTCTATGCGGTTGCCGAATATACGATCTCTATTATTCCGGATCATACCACCGCGGTTCAGGCCACACCCGCTGTTGGGCTGGATGATTTGCTGGCGCATATTGGCGTTGATGCTGCGGGTAATATTGATCATCACGGTCTGTTTGCGGCTGGCACCTTTACCGATATTTGTCAGGCATGGCAGACCTTGCTACCTGATAATATGATCGATCTGCTGACCGACACATCATACAATGCCAGGGTTAACGAGCTGGTGATCGAGCTGGTGCGGGGGCGCAGTGTTGCCAAAGGTGATGTGAAAACACCGCTGACGATGCTGTCGAATGCGGGCTATATTCTGGCCTTACTGACCAATGATAATGCAGTCTCGGCATTGCAGAATCTCAAAGATCTTGAAATTGACCATTTATTTGCAACAATCATAGGGGCTGATAGTGGCTTTGGTGGCAAGCCAGCCCCGCATGGGTTGTTGCATATATGTGACTCGCATGGCGTAATGCCGGATCAGACAATCATGGTGGGAGATACGATCGCCGATTATGGTGTGGCGATAAATGCCCGGGTACAGAATTTTATCTGCGTTGCTGATGATATCAGCTATCGCCCAGATAGGGCTATTGATCCAGACTTGGTGATCCCGAGTCTTGGGGCTTTGCCCAGCTTGATTGAAAACTTGCCAAGATAAATGTGACAGCTAAAGGACGTAAAATGAAGTTTCGTGGTATATATACCCCAGCCATCACCCCGCTTCATGATGATGAAAGCATCGATTGGGATGGGTTTGACAAGGTGCTTGAATTTCTCATTGAGACAGGTGTTGATGGTATTATCATTGGCGGCACAACGGGTGAATATTATGCCCATTCGACCGAAGAGCGCGAAACAGCTTTAAAGCGTGCGACTGATGTGGTGGCGGGGCGGGTGCCACTTATTGGCGGTACTGGGGCCATTCGTACCGAAGATTCGATTGCCTTGGCGATGATAGCCAAAGCCAGCGGCTATGACGCCATACTGATCACGACACCGCCTTATGCCCAGCCAACGCCGCGTGAAAATGCCATTCATGCGTTACGCATTGATCGCGCGGTTGATATGCCCATTATGCTGTATAATTATCCTGGACGAATGGCCGCCGAGATGAGTGATGAATATCTAGACCGCGTAGGCCGAAGCCAGAATTTCCGTGTGATAAAGGAAAGCTCGGGCGATATTAACCGTGTGCATCAACTGGCACGCGATTATGCCCATATTCAGCTTAGCTGTGGCATGGATGATCAGGCGCTTGAGTTTTTTGCATGGGGTGCCGAAAGCTGGGTCTGTGCGGGATCAAATTTTGCTCCTGAAGCACATATTGCTCTATGGAAGACCTGCGTTGTTGATGGTGACTTTGCGCTTGGCCGAAAGATCATGTCGGCGATGTTACCGCTTATGGCCACTCTGGAACAAGGCGGTAAATTTCTGCAATGTATCAAATATGGTGCGACCTTGCGCGGCTTGCCGTCAGGGCCCCCACGAAGCCCGCTTCGAAGTCTGAACAAGGATGAAAAACGCAGCCTTGCCGAAGTGATTGCGGTAATGAACAAAACGATAAATGAACTAAACGCTGGAGAGGCCGGAAAATGAGTGATCTTTTGACGCATGATGAATATAAGGCACTTGCCGAGGGCCTGACGCCTGCATCTACCAGCTTTGTTGATGGCAGTTTTCGTGCGGCACAATCTGGTGCCACCTTTGACAGCATCAATCCGGCAACCGGCAAGCGACTGGCCAAGGTCGCTGCGTGCGATGCCGCAGATGTTGATTACGCTGTTGAAAAAGCCCGCATGGCTTTTGATGATGGGCGTTGGCGCTGTTTACATCCATCGGCGCGTAAAGATGTGCTGATAAAGCTGGCCAAGCTGATAAAGCGCAACCGGCATGAACTGGCGGTTATGGAGTCAGTTGATTCCGGCAAGCCAATCCGTGATTGTGCGACCATTGATCTGCCTGAAACGATCAATACCATCATCTGGCATGCCGAAGCGGTTGATAAATTATATGACCAGACCGCACCAGCTGGCGAAGATGCCATGGGTATGATTGTGCGTGAACCGATTGGTGTTGTTGGTGCTGTATTGCCATGGAATTTCCCCCTATTGATGATGGCGTGGAAAATTGCCCCCGCTTTGGCGGCAGGGTGTTCGGTCATTGTCAAACCCGCTGAACAGACATCATTGACTGCTTTGCGTATCGCTGAATTGGCAATGGAAGCTGGTGTGCCACGTGGTGTTCTGAATGTGATTACGGGGGATGGGCCAAAGACAGGCGCGCCTCTGGGGCTACATCCGGATGT
Organism: Candidatus Puniceispirillum marinum IMCC1322; assembly: GCF_000024465.1. Classification (NCBI taxonomy): domain Bacteria; kingdom Pseudomonadati; phylum Pseudomonadota; class Alphaproteobacteria; order Puniceispirillales (SeqCode); family Puniceispirillaceae (SeqCode); genus Puniceispirillum (SeqCode); species Puniceispirillum marinum (SeqCode). The sequence goes on from NC_014010.1 coordinate 2,378,040, forward strand.
GGATATGGTATCCTTTACCGGCTCAACCGAGACCGGACGTTTGTTTCTCAAATATGCCGCTGAGTCCAATCTGAAAAAAATCGTGCTGGAATGCGGTGGTAAAAATCCGGCGATTGTCATGGATGATGCCGAAGACCTTGATCTGGTCGCTGAGCATGTGGTCAATGGGGCATTCTGGAATATGGGTGAAAACTGTTCTGCCACATCGCGTCTGATTGTGCATGAGGCTATCAAGGATGATCTGATGCGGCATATTCTGGCACATGCCAAAGAATGGCATATGGGCGACCCGCTTGATCCGAAGAATCATCTTGGATGTATGATTGATTCCGAACATTTTGGTAAAGTCGCCAGCTATCTCGATACCAGTGAAAATGGTAACAATATTGTTACCCTATGTGGTGGCAAAGCGGCGGATGGCTATGTCGAGCCGACGATTTTTGATCAGGTAACGTCGGCAAGCCGGCTGGCTAAAGAGGAAATCTTTGGGCCTGTTCTTGGGGTTATGACCGTCACATCCATCGACGAGGCGATTGCCCTTGCCAATGACACTGACTATGGTCTTGCCGCTTCGGTCTATACGACCAATGTCAAACAGGCGATGCGCGCGGCGCGCGCCATTCGTGCCGGTACTGTTACCGTCAATTGCTATGGCGAAGGTGATGCCACAACCCCGTTTGGCGGCTATAAGCAATCTGGCTTTGGCGGACGTGATAACGGCATTCATGCACATGATCAATATTGCGAGGTCAAAACCATCTGGATTGACCTGACTGACCGGGCGGCTAGTGACGCGGTCAACTAGTTGCTTGGGTACAACCCGGGCTAGCGTGTCCGATAAGCAATATTTTTGGTCTGCACATAATTGAGCAAGGCTTCGCGGCCTTTCTCGCGTCCATAGCCCGATTTGCCATAGCCGCCAAAGGGTGTTTCGACACCCCCTGCAAACCATTCATTTACAAAAATCTGGCCTGCCTTGATTTTGCGGGCGGCACGGTGGGCGGCGTCAATATCACTGGTAAAAATGCCACCAACAAGTCCAAATTCGGTGCTATTGGCAATCGTGATAGCTTCGGCTTCATCATCGGCTTTCATGACCGATAGAACCGGACCAAAAACTTCGGTTCCTGCGATCTGCATGTCGGGCGATACATCAGTAATGATTGTCGGTGCTAGAAATGATCCAGGCTGGTTCAGGCGATGCCCCCCAGTGACAATCCGTGCGCCTTCGCTAGCCGCTTGTTTGCATAGGTTTTCGGCGCGGTCACGTTGATTGTCAGATACCATTGCACCCATATTAGCCCCAAAGGTAGTTCGTTCTATACCGGGGCCAACTGACAGGCTTTCGGCAAGGCTAACAGCACGTTCGACAATTTCATCATGCACATCAGGATGCGCGATCACGCGCGACATGGCCGAACAGACCTGTCCGGCATTAAAGAAAATACCCCAGCGCATCGATTCCATCACCTGATCCAGGTCGGCATCTGGCATCACGATCGCCGCTGATTTACCTCCAAGCTCCAGAATCGCTGGCACCACATTCTGTGCGGCAGCTACCGCTACTTTGATACCGGTTGCGACCGAACCGGTGAACACAACATTGCCGATGTCAGGATGGCCGGACAGGGCGGCGCCTGCTTCATGCCCATAGCCGCATAGAATGTTCAAAGCCCCGCGTGGCAGGCCAGCGGCTTCGCCTGCTCGTGCCAGCCAGCTGGTTGATAATGGATCAAGTTCGGGTGTTTTGACAACGCATGTATTGCCAGTGGCCAAAGCCACCGCAATACCGCGTGCGGTCATTTCAATCGGGTAATTCCACGGAATGATCTGGGCACTGACGCCAATCGGTTCATAGATTGTATAATCAAGATAATTTGCGCCAAGCGGGATTGACCGCCCTTCAACCGTTTCAGCCTGATTGCCGTAATATTCGAAATACCGGGCTGTCCCTTTAATTTCAATAACGGCTTCCCAGTAAGGTTTACCTGATTCAAGGCACAGCAATTCGGCTATCTCGGCGCAATTATCGAGCATGAATTGCCCCATCTTGCGTACCATACGGCTACGCTCAACAGGACGTAAATCGGATAGTGCACCACTTTCGTGGCAGGCCAGCGCCGCGGCAACGGCGCGGTCGATATCTGCCGCATCCGCAAGCGCTACATCCGCCAGATGCTCGCCAGTGCCGGGATTGCTTACAGGCAGGCGTCCCCCGCCACCATCAATCCATGATCCGTTAACATAGTTCTGGAAAAAATCCTGCATGACATGATCCTCTGTCGGATATTCTTTTTTGATATATGCTCATAGGCCAGTTCAAGATATACTCATCAAACCCCAGATTGGATTTTTATTTAGGTGCAATATCAATCTACCAAAGCTGTTTTTTAAATCCTAGATCATATTATGGCACTATATTAGGCTTGACCCTTATCCAATAATCGCCATGACTAGAGTTCATACAATATGAAGGTGAGATGAGTTCATGACGTCAAATATCGTTATCATTGGTGCCAGTCACGCTGGCGTCAGCTTTGTTGATGCGATGCGCACAAATGGTTTTGACGGCGCTTTAACACTTATTGATCGTCAGGCGGGAACCCCGATGGAACGTCCGCCCTTGTCAAAGGCGTTTTTGCTAGAAGATTCCGACAGTGTTAATCCGGCCTTTATGATTCGTAATGCAGATTGGTATGCGACCAACAAAATAACGCTGACATCAGGTGCTGACGTCATTGCTATTGATCCCGTTACCAAGTTGCTGACATTGGCAGATGGCATGACAATCACTTTTGACAAATTGGTGCTGGCAACAGGTGCCGTGCCGCGTGTGCTTCCGCCGGCATCTGAACTTGCTAATGTGTTCATGTTGCGCCAGCCTGATGACGCTACGGCGCTTAGAAAGGCGGCTCAATCAGCCACAAGTGCCATTATTGTTGGCGGCGGCTATATCGGGCTTGAGGTGGCTGCATCTTTGCGCAAACGCGGGCTAGATGTCAGCGTGGTTGAAGCGGCTGATCGTTTACTTGCCCGTGTTGCCAGCCCGCCTGTAGCCACATTTTTAGGTGACTTGCATCATGCGCATGGTGTGTCAATTCATACGGGTGTGGCAATTGCCAGCATTACTGATAATAAGGGCGTGTTTACGGGTGTTACCCTTATCGATGGGCATGCATTATCGGCCGATATGCTGGTTGTCGGTATTGGCGTTACGCCAGATAGTCAGCTTGCCCGTATGGCCGATATTGAAACCGAAGCTACTGATAATGGTGCCATTCTGGTTGATGCGATGATGCGCACCAGCAATCCGGATATTCTGGCCATTGGAGATGTTGCTCTGCAACATGGGCATGCAGTGCGTATTGAGTCGGTTCATAATGCTCAGGATAGCGCCGCACGTGCGGTTGCGGGGTTGTTGGATATGCCGCCACCAGCTGATCAGGCGCCGTGGTTCTGGTCGGATCAATATGATGCCAAATTGCAATCGGCAGGTATCGTGCCTGTTGGTGCGGATGATCTGTTACATGTGACGCGACCAGGCAAGCGTGAAGGCGGTAAATCGGTCTGGACCTATCGTGGCAGTCAGCTTCTGGCGGTTGAGGCTGTTCGTGATCCGGCCGGTTATATGCTTGGCAAGAAATGCCTTGAGGCCAATATATCACCCAGTCCGAATCAGATTGGTGATCCGGCATTTGACCTGAAGGCACTATTGGCTCATTAAGGAAGAATATTTCAGAATGATGGCGGGTTAAATGGCGAATGCGGGAACATATGCAGGTGCAACAATGGCGACAGGCGACGTGCTTGTTGATTTTCGCAGTGACACGGTAACCCGCCCAACCGCGGCCATGCGTGCGGTGATGGCCAAGGCTGATGTAGGCGATGATGTCTATGGAGACGATCCCAACGTCAATGACCTTCAAGACAAGGTAGCAGCTCTTATGGGCAAGGAAGCCGCGCTGTTTGTGACCAGCGGCACCCAGTCCAATCTATGCGCCATGCTGGCACATTGTCAGCGTGGTCAGGAAATACTGACTGGCGAAAACTATCACGTCTTTATTGACGAAGCTGGCGGTGCGTCTGTGCTTGGCGGCATCATGATGGCACCGATGCCTACTGACGAAACTGGCGCATTGAATGGCGACGATATCGACCGGACGGTCAAGCCTGATGATCCGCATTGTCCTATCAGTTCTTTACTATGTCTGGAAAACACTGTGTCCGGCAATGTGCAATCGGTCGATGTGATCGATGCGCTGGCGTTACGTGGCAAAGCGCATGGGCTAGCTGTGCATCTTGATGGCGCGCGCCTGATGAATGCGGCGGTCAAGCTGGATGTGCCGGTGCGTGATATTGTCAAACATGCCGACAGCGTATCATTATGCCTGTCAAAAGGGCTTGGCGCGCCTGTTGGCTCGGTGCTTGCTGGTTCAAGGGAAGTGATCAGTCGTGCTTATCGCGTGCGCAAACTTGTGGGTGGTGGCTTGCGTCAGGCTGGCCTACTGGCGGCTGCCGGGCTTTATGCGCTTGATCATCATGTTGATCGTCTTGCCGATGACCATGCCAACGCTCTGCGGCTGGCTGAACAGCTGGCAACGATCCCGCAGATTTCGGTCAATGTTGATGCTGTGCAAACCAACATGGTCTTTATGACTATGGCGCATGACGCTGCCGCATCCTTGCCTGCATATTTGCAGAATAAGGGCATTTTGATAAATGGCCATCCTAGCCGTATCCGTCTGGTGACGCATCTGGATGTCAGCGCTGAAAAAATTGACCAGTTTGTGACCGAATTACGTGGATTTTTTGCCTAAAAACGTAATGGTTTTGACGTAAACGGAATATCTTTGCCGCATAGCTATGGCAGACTTCGGTAAATTTATTGAGGTGTGTAATGTCTCTTGCTCTTTCAGTTGGGCCGCGTGTGCGCAAAAGCCCTTTTTTTTCGTCAGCACGCAAAGCTGGCCTGGCGGCGGCCTCTGTTTATAATCATATGTATATGCCAACCAGCTATGGCGACCCTATGGCGGAATATGATCGCTTGATCAATGGCGTTGCTATGTGGGATGTGGCGGTTGAACGTCAGGTGGCTCTCAAGGGGCCTGATGCGATTGCGCTGGCAAAATATTTGACCCCGCGTAATCTTGATAATCTTAAAGTCGGCGTTGGCAAATATGTCCCGCTTTGTGATTTTAATGGGATGCTGATCAACGATCCGGTGCTGTTGCAAATCAGCGAAGATGAAGTCTGGCTGTCGATTGCCGATAGTGATGTAAAATTATGGGCGGCGGGCATTGCTGGTGCGCGCGGCATGGATGTCCGCGTTTATGAACCGGATGTGTCACCGCTTGCCATTCAGGGGCCTAAAGCCAGCGATGTTGTGCGCGATCTATTTGGCGACTGGGTGAATGAGATCAAATATTTTGGTTTCCGGGCGACCGAGCTAAAAGGTATCCCATTGGTGTTGGCGCGGTCTGGCTGGTCAAAGCAAGGTGGCTTTGAACTCTATCTTCAAGATGGCAGCAAAGGTGACGCCCTGTGGGATATTGTAGCCGAAGCAGGCAAGCCCTATGGTATCGGGCCTGGTACGCCGAATTATATCGAACGTGTTGAAAGCGGGTTGATTTCCTATGGTGCTGACACCGATGAAATGAGCAATCCTTTTGAACTGGGAATGGATCGTCTTATTGACCTTGATCAGCCACAAGATTTTGTCGGCAAGGCGGCGCTCAGTGACATCAAGGCACGCGGGGCGACCCGCCGCTTTATGGGGCTGATTATTGATGGTGAAAAATTCACCAGCACCAATGAAAGCCGCTGGCCAGTTGAATGGAATGGTGCCAATGCAGGCTATGTAAGCGCCAGTGCCTATTCACCGCGCCTTGATGCGAATATTGCGATGGCGATGGTATCTGTTGCGGCGATTGAGTCCGGCGACAAGGTACATGTCCTGAACGAAACGGGCCGTCTGACGGCTAAGATAGTGTCATTGCCTATGGTCTAGATTTTAGATCAGTGTAATGATGCCAATGGGGGTGGTAATGGCTGACATGGTCTCACATGCAAAGGTGGTTGTTATTGGCGGCGGCGTTGTTGGCTGTTCGATCCTGTTCCATCTGGCAAAATTTGGCTGGAAAGACGTGGTGTTGCTTGAACGTAATGAGCTGACATCTGGTTCAAGCTGGCATGCGGCAGGTCAAATTCATACGATCAGTTCCGACCCGAATATTTCACGCCTGCAAGGCTATACAATCAATCTTTATAAGGAAATTGAGGAAACCTCTGGCCATTCGGTTGGCATGCATAATACAGGTGGTTTCTATCTGGCCTCTAATCCTGATTGGTATGATTATCTCAAGCGCGAACGGTCCAAAGCGCGCTATATGGGTCTTGATCAGGAATTCATCTCGATCGAAGAAGTTGCCGAACGCCATCCCCTGATTGATCCCAGCCACTATCTTGCGGCTTTATGGGATCCGCTTGATGGCGATATTGATCCGTCTGGCGTCACCTATGCCTATGCTAAATCCGCCCGCGTTCATGGGGCAAAATATTACACGCATACGCCGGTGATTGAAACCAACCAGCGCCCCGATGGTAGCTGGGATGTGGTCACCGAAAAAGGCACCATCAATGCGGAAATGATTGTTAATGCGGGTGGCCTATGGGCGCGCGAAGTTGGTCATCTGGCAGGGTTGCATCTGCCGGTTCAGCCGATGGAGCATCATTATCTGATAACCGAGGATATTCCCGAAATCACCGCCCGCAGCGAACGCCTACCAGCAGGCATTGATTATGAAGGCAATATCTATTTCCGACAGGAACGTGGCGGGATGTTGCTGGGCACCTATGAACCACGGGCAACGCCGTGGTCGCTGGCTGGCACCCCACAGTCATTTGGCCATGAATTGCTCGAACCAAAGCTCGATAATATCGCTGACAGGCTGGAAATTGGCTTTGAGCGCATTCCGGCATTAGCCGAGGCTGGGATTAAGAACATCATCAATGGTCCCTTTACCTTTGGGCCAGATGGTAATCCGATGATTGGGCCGGTGCCGGGCATGACCAATTACTGGGTCGCGGTTGGCGTTATGGCGGGCTTTTGCCAGGGTGGTGGTGTTGGTCTGTGTATGGCTGAATGGATGATGGATGGCGAACCGTCGATTGACGTGTGGGCTATGGATGTGGCGCGCTTTGGTGATTATGCAACGCCGCATTGGGGCACCGTCAAATCATCGGAAAATTACGAACGCCGTTTTGTCATGACGTTTCCTAATGAGACCTTGCCAAAAGGGCGGCGGCAACAGACAACAGCTCTTTATGACCGGCTGGTATCACGCGGGGCGGTAATGGGTGATTCGCATGGGCTGGAAAATGCCCTTTGGTTTGCAAATGATGCCGATGATGCCCACGAAGATCCAACATTCAGGCGTTCACGTGCGCATGATTATGTGGCTGCCGAAGTGGCGGCGGTACGACATGATGTTGGCGCCATCGAGGTTGCCAATTTCGCCAAACATGAATTCACCGGCACTGGCGCGCGTGCGTTTCTGGATTATATGCTTGCGGGCCGTGTGCCAAAGCCGGGCCGGTTGCAACTGACCCCGATGCTGACGCCAAAGGGCAAGCTATATGGTGATATGACAGTTGCTTGTCTTGCCGAAGATCATTTCTATCTATTCGGTTCGGGGGCAGCCCAAAATATGCACCGGCGTTGGTTTGAATCACATCTTCCAGATAGCGCTGTCAGCTATGCAAATCGATCTGATGCGTGGCATGGTATTGCCATCTCGGGGCCGAAGTCACGAACACTTCTGCAACGCCTTGTGCGCGAAGATGTTGGTGCCGATGCGTTGGCTTTTCGTGATGTGCGGCAGACCTTTGTGGCTGGTGTGCCCGCCATGCTGCTGCGCATATCCTTTTCTGGTGAGCTCGGTTATGAAATCTATGTTGCCCCGCAATATCAGCTTCGTTTGTTTGAAGCGATCGAAGAGGCAGGTCAGGATCTTGGGCTTCGGCTTTATGGAAGCCGGGCTTTGATGTCGCTACGGTTGGAAAAGAACTGGGGGGCATGGACATTGGATTTCCGGCCTGATTTCACCGCCGCTGAATCTGGGCTGGATGCTTTCATCCATTGGGACAAGGATTTTATCGGCAAGGCTGCCGCTATGGCTGAGGCCAAAACGGGTCCGGCAAAAAAGCTGGTGATGATGACCATCGATACAGATGATATTGATGTTTCAAATGACGAAGCCATTTTTGCCAATGGCGAGGCTGTGGGTTATGTCAGCTCGGGTGGTTTTGCGCATCATGTCGGCAAATCAATGGCATTCGGCTATGTGCCAAGCGCATTGGTTGCTGATGGTGCCGAACTGCATGTCGAAATTCTTGGCAACCTATGTCCAGCCAGAATAGAAACGACACCTCTATATGATGCAAATGGCGGAAAAATGCGGGGTTAAGCATCATCCAATCGAAGCGAAGTGCAGATTGATAAGATGATCGCGGGTTATATAAGCATCATCCAATCGAAGCGAAGTGCAGATTGATAAGATGATCGCGGGTTATATAAGCATCATCCAATCGAAGCGAAGTGCAGATTGATAAGATGATCGCGCTTTAATACAAGCATCATCCAATTGAAGCGAAGTGCAGATTGATAAGATGAGCATCATCCGCCGGATAAAGTGGTTCAGATATAGTCTAAAACCCATACCAAAGACAAAAGCCGCCCCTGACGGAGCGGCTTTATCATGATAGGTGGCATTGTCTAACCGACACTGCCAATTGGTTTTACAGCCAACTTTATTTTATTCTACAACTTCAAGATTTACGGCGGCCATTTTGCCGTTACGCTGTTCTTCAAGCTCATAAGTTACTTTTTGACCTTCGTTCAGACCGTTCAGGCCTGAATTCTGGACAGCGGTGATGTGAACAAATACATCATTGCCAGAATCATCAGGATCGATGAAACCGTAACCTTTTTGGGTGTTAAACCATTTAACAGTGCCTTGTGACATTCTATTAGTCTCCAACTTCAAACCAAACCTGCCGATGGTTTAGTATCTCAAATTGTTATGTGGTTTCATTGTTGCTTTACGCAAATGCGAAAAAAGCCCAAAAAAACCCTCGGCACATAACATATGGGTGGCATGTGCCCCAATGTCAATTGTTTTATGCGTAGTAAAGAGCTTGGCAATTATACTAGATACGCCTATGAAAGATATTGCTGTGGTCAATTCTTTGTATTTTTCCTGCAGATGTTATCTCTTTGAAAGTTTGTCGCCGATGGCCCCAGAAAATTCCAATGTGCGTGGCGCCATGCCCGGAACAGTGTCTCAATCCCATAACCTGCAAACGCGCGGCATCATATTTGCGATCGCCGCAGGGTTTTTATGGGGTGTTCTGCCGATCTATATCAACAGTGTGAATGCCATCACACCTTATGAAATAGTCGCGCATCGTGCTATTTGGTCTGCGGTTCTTCTGGCCGCGTTAATGCCGTTCTTGGGTGGCTTTGGCCAGGTCATAACCTTGCTTCGCCAGCGCAAGCTTCAATTAGGTTTGGGGGCAACGACGGTTTTGGTTGGCATAAACTGGTCTGTTTTTATCTATTCTGTGCAAAGTGGACAGATTGTGCAGGCGGCGCTTGGCTATTTTATTTATCCGCTTGTCGCACTATTGCTTGGTGTTCTGATGCTGGGGGAACGTCTAGACCGGATGGGCTGGCTGGCGATCGCGCTGGTAGCCTGTGGTGTCATAGCGAAAAGCACATTTGCTGGCGAGCCCCCAGTTATAGCGCTGTTTCTGGCAGTAACCTTCGGTTTATATGCCGTGACGCACAAGAAATTAGGCATCGATCCGGTCAAAGCCCTGTTTGTTGAATCGGCATTATTATTACCTATCGGTGTTGCCTATCTCTGGTGGCTTACCGATCAAGGCCTCCCGATCTTTTTTGGCGGTGGGGCGATCAATATATCATTAGCGGTGCTGGCGGGTTTATTTACAATTCTACCGCTATTGTTCTTTCACGCGGGAAACCGCGCTCTGACAATGTCCATGTCGAGTTTGCTATTCTATTTCAATCCTACAACCCAGCTCATGGTTGGCATCTTTATATATGATTCGCCCTTCACCATGGCCGATGCCGTTACTTTCGGACTGATATGGGTCGGAATAGCTGTATATTTTGCTACCCGACCCCGTACGCCTAGACCAGTGGTCTAATCCAGCATCCGTGCCGAGACAATTTTGTCTGCTGTTGCAGGTGGTTCGCCAACGGCTAGTTTTTTGACAATATCCATGCCGCGTTCTACCTGGCCCCATACTGTATATTGTCCAGTCAAATGACTACATCCATCAAAACAGATGAAAAACTGGCTATCAGCACTGTTTGGGTTCATCGCACGCGCCATGCCGACGGTGCCTTCACGATATTGATAATCGGTGAATTCAGCGTCAAGATTTGTACCTGAACCACCCATGCCGGTACCTGTTGGGTCACCCGTTTGTGCCATAAAGCCGGGAATCACGCGGTGAAAGATAATGCCATCATAAAATCCGTCATTCACCAATTCGGTGATCCGGGCAACATGGTTAGGCGCCACATCAGGCAGCATCGTGATTTCAACTTGCCCCTGGCTTGTTTCAAGAAGCATTGTTTCGCCTGCGACGGCGTCATTTTGAGTACTCATCAATAAAAATCCAATTCCAACTAGGGATACAAAAAAAGTGCGCATAAGATAATCCTTGTTAGCGAGCCTAGAAAAGGGCGTCAATCTGTTCGTCAGTCAAGTTACCAGGTACAACCGTAATCGGTACGCGACAACTTGAAGCACCGCGTGTCACCATGAATGAAATAAGCGGGCCAGCTGTTTCCGAGTTTGTGTCGGCGCCAAGCACAAGCAAGCTGATATCGGTTTCCTCACTGATAAGGCTCAGTAATTCGTCACGAATATCACCTTCACGAACATATAATATAGGCGTGCTGTTGGTAAGCTGTTGAACATATTCGGCATGTATCGACATTTTTTCTTCGGCCGCTTCGCGGGCTTCGGCCCGCATCAATTCGCCAACGCCGGCAAAATATTCGAACTCGGATGGCGCTATGCAATAAAGCAAGGCAACCTTGCCTCCGACCGCATCGGCGCGGCCACAGGCAAACTGCAATGCCTGATGCATTTCCTCGCTATCATCAACGACCACAAGAAAAACAGGGTCCTGCTTCTTTTTTGTTTTAGCCAAGGTTACCTCCGAAAAACTGGCAGCTTCATCATCTGAAAAAGCCACAGGCAAGATTACATGCAGTTGTAGAATTTGACCAGTAGTTGTTGGACAGTCCCGTTATGGTATCATTCATGCAGACGTTCTTTTTTTCTGGCTATTTTTCTGGCTATTTTTTCCGGAACGCTGCTGCAGCCAGCCAGCCCGAGGCAATCGCAAAGATAACGGCAAATAAACCGTAAAAGAACGAAAATTCATGCGCCATATTATAGATCGTGGCACTGAGTCCACCTTTTCTTATGGCAATACTTGTTGTGTCCTCGCTTAATGGCACGCCATCTCGTAAATGTATGATCCGCACCTCATACTGGCCGGAATGCACATTCGATGGCAGGTCAATCACGCTGCGGAACAAAGCCCCTTCCTTGAGGGCGATAGTATCTGTTGTGGCACCCCATAGTCCAAGCGCACGCATATTCGCTACGAGCTCACCAACCATGCCATTGACTGTTGGCATCGCCAGCCCAGTCTCCTGTGGGTCTTTTTCGGGGGTTATTTGCAAGGCCAGATTGGTGGCCCCCACACCAAGATCTTGCAAGGTGGCCTCATTGGCAATCTTGGCCAGGTCACGCGTTGCCAAAATCTGATAGAAGCTTGGTGTTTTGGTCCAGATATTGGTTTCAACATTTATCCAGATGCCCGCGACCTTGCTTTTGCGGCGCTGGGCTATGTGGGCATCAGGGCCACGCACAACGATGATGATATCGTCGCCTTGCATGCCATCAACAGCACCGAATAATAATAACTCTGTGCCATGAAAATCACTTTCGATCGAAACCGTATTTTCGGACAAATCGGCAACAAGCTTACCGTTAACTGCGTGGGCTGAGATCGTACCAAAGCTAACCGAAAGAATCGTGAACAGCCACAGCATGAATGTCATCTGGCTAGGGATTTTATAATTGTGCGGATATGGTCTGATCATTTCAGCAACTCCACCGAATAGAGGCTGGCGGGTTGTAAAGCCAGATCAAAGCCCAGCTTTATACAAACAGCAATGACCATCAATGCGAGCAGGCCGCGTAATTGTTCGCCGCGTAATTTTGCTCCGGCGCGGGTGCCGAACTGGGCACCGATCACAGCGCCGAATAGCAACAGGCCAGCCAGAACAAAATCAACAGTTTGCGTCTGAACGGACTGCAAAACCGTCACATTGGCTGTCACAAAGATAATCTGGAATAGCGAGGTGCCAACCACAACAGCCGTTGGCATACCCAGTATATAGATCATCGCAGGTACCATTATAAAGCCGCCACCCACACCCATAATGGCGGCTAGCACACCCACGAAAGCCCCTATGCCAAGGGGAAGCAAGGCTGAAATATAGAGTTTTGAGCGCCGAAACCGCATTTTGAAGGGCAGGCCATGCAACCAGTTATGCTGATGCAATTTACCACGTGCCGCGCCTGGCTGGCGGGTGCGCAATATGGCGCGTACACTTTCGACAAGCATCAGGCTACCCACGATGCCTAGCAGAACAACATAGGATAGTTTGATAACCAGATCAATCTGGCCAAGTTCACGCAGAAAGGCAAACAGGAACACGCCAAGGGTAGACCCAATCACACCACCAACCAGCAGGATGGTGCCCATTTTAAAGTCAACATTGCTACGGCGCATATGTGCCAGCACGCCGGAAACCGACGAGGCAACAATCTGGTTGGCTTCGGTGGCCACAGCCACAACAGGCGGCACGCCAAAGAAAATCAACAGTGGCGTCATAAGAAAGCCACCACCAACACCAAAAAGCCCCGATAGAAAACCAACACCACCACCAAGCCCGATGATGATTCCGATATGCATCGAAATTTCTGCAATAGGAAGATAAATATACATCTATATGTAACGCCAGATCATATGCTAATGTTCAAAGATGCGTTGCTTGCACAGCCATAGCATCTCTTGCGCCATCGTGTTGCACAAATAATAACGCTATTCAACTCAAATTATATACTTATCGTCGCGTTGTTTATTTTACATATGTAAAAATAAACAGAAACAGCCCCATTTATGGAGCCATAACGTCTGAAACATATGTCATACGTTAAATATGTTAGTGCAGATTTATTAGTGCAAATCCATTAGTGTCGGGTTTTTCTCATTGCGGGGTCGTCAATATAGATATGAGTCAGCAAACGTAGAATGCGCAATACATCAGCATCCTCAATCGAATAATAGATGGTTTGCGACGCGCGGCGGGTACGTACAATATTTGCTCGTCGCAACCGCCCTAGATGTTGTGATAAAGCCGACTGGCTGAGTGTGGCAATAATTTCCTCAAGCTCGGAAACCGATCTTTCCTGTCCGTCGGCAAGTTCATTGAGAATGCGCAAACGCTTGGAATTACCCATAGCGCGCAGAATCATTGTTGCCTTAGATTGTTCGGTTTCTAAGTCAGGTAAGCGAGCCATGAATTTTCCTCCTAGCGAGTTAAAGCCCAAGATATGGCGGCGATTCCCCTTATCCACCCACTAATATATCGCAAAAAGGTTATTAAACCGTTAAAGACTATATGAAAAATGCATTGTTTTTAATATGTGAACGCTGTTTTGTCAGATTATGCACCAAGGCTAGATAATGGGCTGATGTTCGGGGTCGGTGATACAGGCAACGCTTAATACCCGATAATTCTGTGGGCGATCTGATGCGGGGGCGAGGGGATAGATCAGACGATGAAAATGATGCTGGATATGTCCGGGGATGGTTCCGGTTTGTGTGTCTGGCATTTTTATGTGGCCATGGTGATAAAGTGGGGATTTCAGGGCAAAGGCTGTTTCATAAAGGATGCTGAGCCAATATTCTGCATCTTTAGGAAGACATTCATCAAGCGCATCTCCCTTTTCGATGGTGGCGTTTGGCCATGAAAATTGTGGGGGAATCGAGAGAAAACATAATCGCATCGACATGGTTTGTCCGATGGATACAAGATTTTTGATATTGGCATCAATCACCTGCATCAATGCTGACGGCACGTCCTTGCCAAGCAGATTGAGACGCGCCAGTGGCATTAATTCTTCTGGCAGATCATATTTGTCTAAATTGGCATGCGAGAAAAGTTCCAGATGACTTTTAAAAATTATGTCGGGTTCTGCTTCCAGCGCTTTGATTGCCATTCGTGCGATCGTGATAAAGACATCCTGCGGCGTCTGGTTGCTTGTATTGATGTTGGCACCTGACAGGCTCATCAAGCCAGACGCTGATCTTAAGGTGCGAATCAGGCTTATTAGCGCGGGTAGTTCTGGTTTATCGTCAAAGAAAATTGAAAATTCCTGATTCGTGCGTGTCACATATACACCGCCTTCTGGCGTTGCGTTACTTTCTGATGACTGAACAACGCCCTTTTTATTTATCAATATTTCTGAACGCATTACTTTTCGCATGATTTCAATAGCATCATTAGCTTATGCTTGTTCCCAAATTTTAAACGTGTTTTGTTTTTTTCACGTTGCTTAGTTGCATTATGGTTTTATTTCGTTCCATCTAGTATGTGAGTATTTTTAAAACCCACATGCAAAAATAAAAAAATTAATAAAAACAGATACAAAGCCAACATCACATAGTTTCTATGCTATAGTGTCGCAGAAAAAGATTTACAAAAGGTTAGCAACACAAAAATAAATTTTTTGACGGTAAAATCCTGATATTATGACTCATGTCCAAAAACGCGCCTGACAGTGGTAAAATCAAAAAACCGCTTGAAAATATCAACCGGTTGACGCCGCAACAGTTCGATATTCATATCGCGTCTGATGGTTCTTGGTTTCATGAGGGGGGGCTTATCGGGCGCCCAGCTTTGGTACGGCTATTCGCGTCGGTATTGCACCGGCATGACGATGGCACATTCTGGCTTGTGACACCGGCAGAACGCGGACAAATAACCGTTGAAGACGCGCCCTTTATAGGGGTGGCACTTACGGTAACGGGCGAGGGTGTTGATCGTGAGCTTCGCCTGACAACGAATATCGGCGATACGGTGCTGATTGATCGTGATCATGCGCTGCGTATGCAAACAGGCGACGATCATGAGGGCCGACCCTATGTCAGAATCAGAGACCAGCTGGATGCTAAATTGAGCCGGCCTGTTTTTTACGAATTGGCAGCCCTTGCTGAACCAGATGAAAATGGCCGTTTGGGTGTATGGAGCGCGGGATGCTTTTTCCCGCTTATGGATTGAGTATGTTTGGTGATGCGTCAAAAATTGCATCGGTACTGACCCCACCGCACCATATGAATGGTAATATCAAGGATATGATTATGCCGGTGATGGCAACCGATCGGCCGGCGGCTGTGCTGGTCGGCTTAATCACACATCAACAAAGTTTGCATATTCTGATGACGCGCCGCGCCGCGCATTTGGCAACGCATCCAGGGCAAATCAGTTTTCCCGGTGGCAAGATTGAAACACATGATGCCACGCCGGTTGATGCCGCTTTGCGAGAAGCGCATGAAGAGGTGGCGTTACAGCCTGATCATGTGACCATACTTGGTTCGCTTTCGGTGTTGCGTAGCCCAGCGGGCTTTATCGTTGCCCCGATTGTCGGTATGATTACAGCTGACGAAGGGGATGAGGTGAAGCTTACACCTGATCCGGCTGAGGTTGATGATATTTTGCTGTTACCACTTGATCACATGCTTGATCGTCAAAATTATAGGCGTGAAACACATGAACGTGATGGTGTTGCGCGTCAAACTTGGGTTATTGATCATCCAGCCCATTATATTTGGGGACTATCGGCAGCCATAATTGTTGAGCTGTCCGATAGATTGCAGACACTAAGTCAAACAGGAGCAGGTTAATGCGGCGATATCTGATTATTCTATCTGCGCTTGGCGCGGCCATAATTGTGATGAGTCTGGTAAAGGCATGGCAACGACGCCGTGCGATTAAGGCTGGTCTTGATCCCAGCGATATTAAAATCTCGACATCTTACATAATAGGCGGGCTGGCTGGTTTGCTTGTATTTCTTATTGGCGTAATGGCTCTTGAAGGTGGAGCAGGTGCCCCTGGTACAAGCTACAAACCGGCCACCATAAAAGATGGCATGATTAGCTCGGGTGGCTTCAAAGATAATGATAATTAGGCAGCCATCTTGGTCACCAGCAGATAAAAACCATGCCCTGCGGTCATTACCGCCATTTGCCAGTCAACAGCTTGTCATGCGTATTTTTGATATAGCTCAGAAAGCGGGTGGCGAGGCACGTATTGTAGGTGGTGCCGTGCGTGACTGGCTTGCAGGTATGGAAGTTGGTGATATTGATATGGCAGTGAATATGCCGATTGAACGTTTCGCTGATACTCTTGAACAGGAAGGTCTGCGCGTGATTCATACGGGCTTGTCACATGGCACAGTCACCGTGGTGCAGGACAAAACTAAAATCGAGATCACGCATACGCGACTTGATATCGAAACTGATGGGCGTCACGCCAAGGTCACACATAGTCCTGATTGGCTGGAAGATGCGCGCCGGCGGGATTTTACGATCAATGCCATCTATATGGATGCGGCAGGTAAAATCTTCGACCCGCTAAACGGTCAGGATGATCTTCAAGCTGGCATTCTTCGCTTTGTTGGAGACGCAGACCGGCGGGTACAGGAAGATGCGTTGCGTATGTTGCGCTATTGTCGGTTTTTGCATCGGTTTGGCCGCGGCCAGATTGATGCAGATGCACTTGCGGCATTTCGGCGCAATGCGTCGCTGGCACAGCATCTGTCTGGCGAGCGCGTGCGCACTGAAATGGAATTGATTCTTGTTGCTGACGGGGCTGCAAAAGCGTGCACCTTGATGCAGGATACAGGGCTTGCCACAGCCGCATGCGCTATAGATTTCAATGTCGGATGTCTTGCGCCTGATGGCGCACCTGATCGTGATAACTGGTTAATTGGTCTGGCCAGCATTATGCCACCTGGTACGGCGATATCTTTGGCCAAGCGCTTACGCTTAAGCAAAATTGAAGCGCGCCGCCTACAGGCAATGGATCGGGATATTGATCCCGCATTGCCAAATCTGGCTGGTGATAAATGGCAACAGGCAGCCTGGTTTTTAGGTGATGGTTCGGCGGCTATCTATGCTGTCAAAACACGTCGATCGCAGGCGCAGTTTTCAACCACCCGCTGGGATGAATTGCAAAACTGGACAGCGCCTGAATGTCCGGTCACGGGGGCAGACTTATTGTCGCATGGCGTTGACAATGGGCCCATCTGTGGTGACATTCTACTTAATATTCAAAAGCAGTGGGTTGCTTCGGGTTTTACACTTACAAAGCCTGCCTTGCTGGCAATGATTTCGAATTAGGTATTTAAGGGTTTCGATAGCATATGAACGCGCAGACAAATACAAGTCTGGATGACAAAAAACAGGCAGCAACTGCTTGGTTTGCGTCTTTGCGTGACCAGATCTGCGCGCGTTTCGAAAGCATCGAAGATCAATATACAGGTGCGCCTGATCTGGAATCTGGCCGTTTTGCTCGTAAAACATGGAATCGTGAAGGTGGCGGTGGTGGTGTGATGAGTATCATGCACGGTCGTGTCTTTGAAAAAGTTGGGGTGAATATTTCGACAGTTCATGGTGTTTTTTCAGATGAATTTCGCGACAAAATCCCCGGTGCCGAAACCACAGGTGATTTCTGGGCGGCAGGCATTTCATTGGTTGCGCATATGCGTAATCCGCATGTGCCAGCGGCGCATATGAACACCAGATTTATTACGACCAGCAAAAGCTGGTTTGGTGGCGGCGGTGATCTGACGCCGTTGTTACCCGACGAGATTAACGCAGCAAAATTTCATTTGGCGATGCAATCTGCCTGTGATGCGCATGATCCTGACTATTACCCCAAATATAAAAAATGGTGCGATGATTATTTCTATTTGCCGCACCGTGATGAACCCCGTGGCGCGGGTGGCATTTTTTATGATAATCTGGATAGTGGCAATTGGGATGCTGACTTTGCCTTTACTCGTGATGTTGGCATTGCCTTTAAAGATGGTTACAGCGCCATTGTCGAAGCAAGCATGAACCAGCCTTGGAGCGATGCCGAACGGCACGAACAGTTGGTCCGGCGCGGGCGTTATGTAGAGTTCAATTTGCTTTATGATCGCGGTACGCTTTTCGGCTTGAAAACCGGTGGAAATATAGAGGCCATTCTGATGAGTATGCCGCCACAGGTGCGGTGGCCATAAGGTGATATCTATCACCATAGACATATACGCTGTTTTTGTTTGAAAGCAGATAAAAAGAGGGTATGAAACTAACACGTTAACGTGTAAAACACGGCAATATTTGGGTGAAATTTTTGCCCGTGACTGCTGCTAAAAGGCGGGGCCCCAAAAAGGGGTTAACAGTTGTAGAGGATAGAATGACAAAATCGACATCAGATACCAAGGATCTGCAAGATCCGGAGCGTCGCGATTTCATTGTAGTAGCGACCTATGCGATGGGCGCGGTTGGTGCCGCCGCCGTTGCGTGGCCGCTAATTGATCAGATGAACCCGGCGGCAGATACATTGGCGCTTGCCAATACCGAAGTCGATATCTCGAAAATTGCCGAAGGTCAGTCGATCACTGTCAAATGGCGTGGCAAGCCAGTTTTTGTAAGGCACCGTACGGCTGATGAAATTGCCCGTGCTGAAACCGCAAATGGAGATGACCTGCGTGACCCACAGCCAGATGATGCGCGTGTCCAGCGGCCTGAGTTACTTGTTGTCGTTGGCGTCTGTACGCATCTTGGTTGTGTTCCGCTTGGTCAGAAAACAGGTGAAGTGCGTGGTGATTATGATGGTTGGTTCTGCCCATGCCATGGATCGCACTATGATACATCAGGGCGTATCCGCAAAGGCCCGGCACCGACTAATCTTGAAGTGCCGCCTTACACATTTCTTTCCGACTCGGTCATCCGTATCGGTTAATCTATCAAGTCTTCTGGAGGTATAATAGCAATGTCTGCTGATAAATTTTCAAATCCGGTTGTACGATGGATTGACCATCGTTTGCCCGTGTTCTCAATGCTCGATCATACAGCTCACGACTACCCAACACCCAAAAACCTAAATTATATGTGGAACTTTGGAAGTCTTGCCGGTTTGTCATTAACGATAATGATAGCAACAGGCATTGTTCTATCCATGAACTACACGCCTCACATTGACTATGCTTTTGACTCTGTTGAACGCATCATGCGTGATGTTAACCACGGTTGGATGATCCGCTATATCCATATGAATACGGCTAGCTTCTTTTTCATAGTTGTTTATCTGCATATTATGCGGGGACTTTATTACGGTTCGTATAAAGCACCACGAGAGCTTTTGTGGATATTAGGTGTGATAATTTTCTTACTTATGATGGCAACTGCTTTCATGGGATATGTTTTGCCATGGGGTCAGATGAGCTTCTGGGGTGCGACTGTTATTACCAACCTGTTCTCGGCTATTCCGTTTGTTGGTGAGAGTATTGTAACATGGCTCTGGGGTGGATTTTCTGTTGATAATTCAACGCTAAACCGCTTTTTCTCACTACACTATTTGTTGCCGTTTGTTATTGCAGGTGTAGTGATATTACATATTGTAGCCTTACATCGTTTTGGCTCCAATAATCCGATCGGCATTAATGCTAAAGGCCCGCAGGACACAGTTTCATTTCATCCTTATTATACAATTAAGGATGTCGTAGGTATTGCTATGTTCCTCTTGCTTCTTGCAATGGCAGTATTCTTCTTCCCCAATGCGATGGGGCATCCGGACAATTACATTCCTGCCAACCCGATGCAGACACCTGCGCATATTGTGCCTGAATGGTACTTCCTACCTTTCTATGCGATCTTGCGGGCGGTGCCTGACAAGCTTGGTGGCGTATTGATGATGTTTGGTGCGATTGCGGTGCTGTTTGTTTTGCCATGGCTGGATCGCTCGCCTGTGCGTTCGGCGCGCTTCCGTCCGGTCTTCCGCATTTTCTTCTGGTTGTTGATTATTGATGCGGTTCTGCTTGGTTATCTTGGCGCAAAGCCTGCCGAGGGCATCTATGTGATCCTGTCACGTCTGGCGACTGCATGGTACTTCTTGCATTTTCTTGTCATCCTGCCATTGCTTGGGGTGTTTGAGACGACCAAGCCGTTACCAAAGTCAATCTCTGAGCCAGTGCTGGCGACTGCGAAGGGAGCCTAGATCATGATAAAGGCACTAATTACTGCAACAATAGCTCTTACAGCGGCCTTTGGTGTGTCCAATATGGCTGTTGCGGCTGGCGGTGACACTACCGAATTGCAAACCCGTGAATGGAGCTTTTCGGGGCCTTTCGGCACTTTTGACAAAGCCTCTATGCAACGTGGATTTCAGGTCTATCGTGAAGTCTGCGCTGGGTGTCATTCGATGGATCTGATCGCCTTTCGTAATCTGGCTGATCTTGGTTATAACGAAGCCGAGATCAAGGCGATCGCGGCTGAATATGAAGTTCAGGATGGCCCTGACGATGAAGGCGAGATGTTCATGCGTCCGGCACGTCCGGCTGACCGGATCCCTGGCCCCTATCGCAATGATAACGAGGCACGCGCCAGCAATAACGGTGCCATGCCGGTTGATCTGTCGCTAATCGCCAAAGCACGTGCGCATGGGCCTGATTATCTGTACAGCTTACTGCTTGGCTATAAGGAAGCCCCAGCTAGCGTCGAAATGCCTGAAGGCATGTATTATAACGCGGCTTATTCGGGCAATCTGATTGCTATGCCACAGCCGCTTTATGGTGATGATGTTGAATTTGCCGATGGCGCTGATGCGTCAGTTCAAGGGGCGGCGGCAGATGTGACCCAGTTCCTGATGTGGGCGGCAGAACCGAAAATGGAAATTCGCAAGCGCATAGGTGTTGCGTCGGTATTTTTCCTCAGCATTTTCCTGATCTTGAGCTATCTGGCTAAGCGTCGGGTCTGGGCTGATGTGCACTAAACCAGCCTAAATATCCTATCTAAATAAACATCAAAACCCCGTCAGATGCGTCTGGCGGGGTTTATTTATTGTCATCATCAGATCTGTTCAGTATGGCGTTGCTTATACAGGCGGTCATAATGATCGCAATACCGACCATGGTTAGATAATCCAGTATCTCGGCAAAGATAAACACCCCGATCAAAGCGGCACTTACAAATTCTAGATAGGTGAGTGGCACAAGTTTGCCCACAGGTGCCAGCCGTGCGGCCTGAATCATCATCAGGGATGATATTGACCCAATCAGCGCGGCCATAGTTGGCGGCATGATAAATATCCGCGCATCCCAAATTACTACTGGAAGCGATTGTTGGGATGTAAACAGAGTTATGGCATAGATGCTAACCATTAAACTGCTCGCGATCAGACCATCCTGCAATAACAGATATATGGGTGCTTGTGCCTTGCCAAGCTTACGGGTGAGTACGATATAAAGACTGAACATCGCCGCCGCGGCCAATGGGAACAGGCTACCCAGAAATGTTGCGTCAAGTTCGGTTGGTCTGATGATGAGCATGACCCCGCAAATCGCCATGAAAATAAGCAAGATATGTCGCAAACGTAACGCTTCACCAAGGATGAAATAACCAAGCACGACAATGAACAAGCCCTGTATCGTGAATAGCGCAAAGGCAACTGCCAGCGGGACATGCCGCAAACCGGCAAAGAACAACCCCATCGATATGGCAAGGGCAAGCGAACGTCCTAGATTGAGCCATTTCATACCGGCAAAGGGATTGCCATAAAAGCGGCGCTCCTTAAAGGTGATCAAGGTAAAGGCTATACAGGCCTGAATGAAAAAATAAAGACCAACAGCCAACAATATAGGCACCCGGTCATCTTGCATCTTCATAAAGCTGTCTTTGACGGGAAACAACATCGCGGCAGTTGCCATACAGGCCATGCCCATAAGATGCGTGTGGCGTTTTTCGGCTACATGCGACATACGTCAGCATATGGTGCGTTAACCATATGGTGACAGGCCAAAAGTATCACATGCTATGCGTGTTGGGATAAAGACCGCTGTCTAGACATTGAAGCGGAAATGGAACACGTCGCCATCGACGACTTTATAATCCGATCCTTCGACCCGTAATTTGCCAGCATCCTTGGCGCCGCTTTCACCCTGACAGGCGATATAATCGGCAAAGCTGATGGTTTCGGCGCGGATAAAGCCACGTTGGAAATCGGTATGGATCACACCGGCAGCTTGTGGTGCGCTGGCCCCGGCCGCCACCGTCCATGCGCGGGCTTCTTTCGGTCCGACGGTAAAGAAGGTGAGCAGGTCAAGCAGTCCGTATCCGGCGCGAATCAACCGTGATAGCCCAGTTTCGGACAGCCCCAGCTCGGACAGGAATTCGGCCTTGTCGTCATCTTCAAGCTGTGCGATTTCGGATTCGATGGCGGCCGATACAACCACATGAGCCGCACCTTCGCTGGCAGCTTTCTCGGCGACCAGCTTGGTATAGTCATTGCCGGTGGCGGCATCGCCCTCGGCAACATTACAGACATAAAGCACGGGCTTTGATGTTAGTAGTTGCAGATAGGGCAGACGCAGGGTTTCGGCGTCGGTCAATCCGTCGGTGCTACGCACAGGCTTGCCATCGGATAGATGCGCGAATAGTTTTTCCATCAAGGCCAGATCGGCTTTGGCGTCAATATCACCGCCGCGTGACTTTTTAACCAATGCCGCCATACGCTTTTCCAGCGAGTCCAGATCGGCCAGCATCAATTCGGTTTCGACCGTTGCGGCATCACGCACTGGGTCAACATCGCCATCGACATGCGTGATTTCGGTATCTTCAAAACAGCGCAGAACATGGGCGATGGCATCAACTTCGCGAATTGTGCCAAGAAATTTATTGCCCAGCCCTTCGCCTTGAGATGCGCCACGGACAAGCCCGGCAATATCAACAAATTCAAGCTGGGTCGGTATGATCGTTGCCGATTTTGCCAGCACCGCCAGTTCATCCAGCCTGCTATCTGGCACCGAAACGCGTCCGGTATTGGGCTCGATCGTGCAGAAAGGATAATTTGCTGCTTCGGCCGCGGCTGTCTGCGTCAACGCATTGAACAGGGTAGATTTACCGACATTTGGCAATCCGACAATTCCGCAGTTAAAACCCATTATACACTCCTTGCAATGCCGTCAGGCTTGGTTGCCCGCAGGCTCTATTTTGTTGTGCTGTCGCCGGTATTGGTTTGCGTCTTTGCCGGCGGTCTAGCTTTGCCGCCTTGGCTGTCTTGTGGTGCGGCAAGATAGGCAACGCGGCTCATAAAGCCGCCATCATCGCCATCGACCAGCCGTTTGGCTTCATCGGCAATTGCATCAAGCATCCGCCCTAGCCAGCCTGATTGTTCGTCTTTGCTGAAATCGGTCAGTACCCAGTTTCGCACATCCATCGCAGGCACAGGTGGTCGTCCGATGCCGATACGCACGCGCCAGTAATCCTGTCCCAGATGCCGGTCAATATCGCGCAGGCCATTATGCCCGCCATGGCCACCACCAATTTTAACCTTGATCCGGCAAATGCCCAGATCAAGCTCGTCATGGAACACAAAAACCGAACGGGGATCGACTTTGTAAAATTTTATACATTCGGCAACTGGCAACCCCGATTTGTTCATAAAACTTTGGGGTTTCAGCAAGATCACCTTTTCCGTGCCGATACGTCCTTCGGACATCAGCGACAGATGTTTCTTTTTCCAAGGTGAAAAACCATGCTGATCAGCGATCCTGTCAACAGCCATGAACCCCGCATTATGCCTTTGGAAAGCATATTCGGGTCCGGGATTGCCAAGGCCTACAAATACCAGCATGGTCTCTACATTCGGATATGAAGCGACAAGCGATTATTCTTCGCTTGAGGCTTCCTCTTCGCCCTCTTCACCATCTGCGTCTTCATCTTCGTTCTTCACGCCGCCACCAGGTGACTGCAATGTGGCAACGGTAAAGTCGCGGTCGGTAATGGTTGGTTCAACACCGTCGGGCAGCGTAATCGCACTGATATGGATTGAGTCACCGATTTTCAGACCGTCAAGATCAATGATAATTTTTTCCGGAATATCGGTTGCTGGGCAATTCAGCTCGATTTCGTGACGGACAACGTTCAACACGCCACCAATCTTCAGCGCCGGACACAGATCCTCATTGATAAACTCAACAGGAACGCCAACGGCCACTTTTACCGAACCGGATACCCGCAGAAAATCCATATGCAGAATAGTGTCAGATACCGGATGGAACTGAATATCACGGGTTAGAACGGTGCTTTTCTTGCCATCGACCACGATCTCCAGCAAACGGCCGAAAATACCGGGCTGATGCACGATTTTGGTAATTTCACGGGTAGACATGTTAATGCCTAGAGGTTCCTTCTTGTCACCGTAAATAACGGCTGGGACAAGACCTGCGCGGCGTGCCGCACGGGCGGACCCCTTACCGACCCGTTCGCGCTGTTCAGCGCTAATGGTTGTTATGTCAGACATTGCTAACTCCTTTATCAAACAATGACTATGCCTCCAGGGGTGCATAGCGGTGCGAGGTATAGGCCGTAAATCACCAAAACACAAGCGTTTTACGTGCCGCAGACACGAATCGGCTTATGTTTTCTGACGCTGGTTTGAAATTTGAAAAAGGGGTCTAGGCAAAAGCCCCCAACCCATTAAATCATACCAATTAGAACAATGTCGAAACAGACCGTTCTTCATTGATTCGCAGGATCGCTTCGCCAAGCAAGGGTGCCACCGACAGATGCCGCACATTACGGGCAACCCGCAC
This sequence comes from Candidatus Puniceispirillum marinum IMCC1322, assembly GCF_000024465.1. Classification (NCBI taxonomy): domain Bacteria; kingdom Pseudomonadati; phylum Pseudomonadota; class Alphaproteobacteria; order Puniceispirillales (SeqCode); family Puniceispirillaceae (SeqCode); genus Puniceispirillum (SeqCode); species Puniceispirillum marinum (SeqCode). The sequence goes on from NC_014010.1 coordinate 2,403,077, forward strand.
CGCTTCGGTGGCAGGAATCGAATCGGTTGTCACCAGCGAATTAAGCGGCGAGGCCGCCACCCGGCTCACCGCGCCGCCTGACAGAACGCCATGCGTAACATAGGCATCGACGCTCAACGCACCATCATTCATCAAGGCAACAGCCGCATTACATAATGTTCCGCCTGAATCAACAATATCGTCAACCATGATGCAATGACGTTTGCTCACATCACCGATGATATTCATGACTTCGGATACGCCAGCTTTAGGACGGCGCTTATCGATGATCGCCAGATCGGCATCAAGCCGTCTGGCCAATGAACGTGCCCGCACCACGCCGCCAACATCAGGCGATACGATCATCAATTTAGAGGCATCATAGCGTTGCTTGATATCTTCGATGAAAACCGGTGCGGCGAATAGATTGTCGGTGGGAATGTCGAAAAAGCCCTGTATCTGGCCAGCATGCAAATCAATCGTCAATACGCGATCGGCACCTGCCGAGGTGATCAGATTGGCTAGCAATTTTGCCGAAATCGGTGTGCGGGGGCCAGATTTACGATCTTGCCGCGCATAGCCGTAATAGGGCAGGACAGCTGTGATACGGCGGGCTGAACCGCGTCGTAGCGCATCAAGCGCGACCAGCAGTTCCATGACATTATCATTCGCGGGGAAACAGGTTGACTGGATAACAAATACATCCTCGCCACGAACATTCTCGTCAATCTCGACAAATACTTCCATATCGGCAAAGCGTTTGACATCGGCACGGGTCAACGGAACATCAAGGTAGGCGGCAATAGCTTCCGCAAGAGGACGGTTACTATTGCAAGATAAAATCTTCATGCGTCAAAACCTTTGCCGGTTTCCGTGGTCATACCCCACGTCAAGAAGCATGTTATTAGCAACCGCATGGCGAACCGACAAGGTGGTTTTCATCTTTTCTTTACACTTTTATTACGGACACTGTTCAGATGATGCAGCTAGCCAGTAAGGAAAGAAACAGTAACCCAAGGAAAATATACAGATGTGGCATTCTACACCTCTTGCATGGTGGTGGAAAATGGCTGCAGGGCAATGACCGAAATAAGGCGGCCTGAGTCGCTGTCACCGGCATGTGTCGCAAAACGATGCGAAAAGAACTGGTCTGATTCGCTATAGGTATCGCGCTGGCAATCATGAATCGTGTTAATGCGGCAACCTTTCAGACGCATGGCGATATAGCCAGCAAGGTCAAAGCGGTATTTGCCAGATTCTTGGTCAGCCGCAAAAAAGACCGCGGCATCTTCTGTGCTGGCCAGTGCTTCATCGCGCAGATCACCACCAACCTGATAACTATGCTGACGGATACAGGGGCCAATCACGGCGGTTATATTATCGCAGGTGGCACCGGCCTTGCACATGCGATTGATTGTTGCCTCCAGCACCCCACCACATGCACCGCGCCAGCCAGCATGCGCTGCGCCAATCACACCGGCCTCGCGGTCGGCAAACAGAACTGGGGTGCAATCGGCTGTCAAAATCGCCAGCCCATATTCAGCTATTGTTGTGACATGCGCATCGGCATCAGGACGCTGGCCTGCATCTTGATCCAATGCAACCAGCACGGCTTTGGCCGAATGGCATTGCCGTAGCCCGTATAATCTTTCCGCGCCTAGCGCAAGGCTGGTTGCAACCCGCCCTCTGTTTTCGGTGATGTTGGCAGGCATATCCTGTGATCCATAACCACAATTCAGACTATTATAATAACCGCTACTCACGCCGCCATTTCGGGTGAAAAATCCATGCTGAATTATGGTGCCCTCCGCATCTGGTGTCATCCAGTCATCAAACTGGATATACGGCAGCCCATCTGGCGAAATGACTGTCGAAAACCGCATCAGCGAGCCTGCCTATCTGATGGTTCTGTCTCGGCATTATGCGTGACAAAGCCTGGTGGGGTACCATCTCCCTGCGGCACCAGCAATGCCACCTTAAAGGCGCTTCCCATTTGTGCAGGGCTTACCAGCCGGTCATAAGCGGCCAGCAATGCTCGGCGCATCTCTGGATCGGCATGCTTGGCGGCCTGTTCGGCGCGCGCCTTGAGCCCAATCTGCGTCAGAAAGCTACCTTGCTCGACAGGGCCGATCAAACGCGCACCTGCTTCGCTGGCACAAGCAGCCAGCGCCCCGAAATCCACCCAATGCGATATATCGGCCTGACCTGGCTGATAGAACAGATCGACAGGCTTATGTGCGGCAACCGCCTGTACCGTATCGCCAAAATTATCTGTCTTGCCGTAATCAATGATCAAAATGGCACCGCCAAAGCGGGCTATATGCGCTGCCAGAACCTGCATTATATCTTCACCCATCACGCAAAATTCGGCAACCGTACCGTCTGGCGATGCGGCCTTGTGGCTCAGGTGCCACCTATCAAGCTCGGCGGTGGTCAGGGGTGCGCCTTCGCCAAAGCCTAATGCGGGAGTGGCTGTTACCAGCCGGTGCCGCCAAATGCCCTTACGGCAGATCGCATGTGCCACTGGCAAGGCATCGAAAAATTCATTGGCAATGCCATAAAGCGGTGCGGCAGGTAATGCCGATAGATCATCATGCCAATGGATCACCGCGTCTGGCAACGCTTGTTCTTGAAGCGTGCGCAGATAGGGGCTTGTTTCGATCAGATGCACCGTGCATGCCGCCAACTCCGGCATAAGCTGCCCCCAGACATGCCGCATATCGGCCATTAAGGTGCCGCGCCCGGGGCCACATTCGATGATTACTGGTTTTTTGCGCCCGGATTCTGTTTCCTCTGGTGCCTTGCCCAGCTCGAACATATGCGCCAGAAATAAACCACACATCTCGCCAAAAAGGCCGGATATCTCTGGCGCGGTAATAAAGTCCCCCTTGTGGCCAAAGGGATCGCTGGATTGATAATAGCCAGCATCAGCTGTACTTAACGCGATTTCGATATAGCGTGCCAGCGACAGCGGGCCATCAGCCACAATCTGCGCGACAAGCGAAGCTGTCATATCATCGGCATTTATTTCATTGCCGCTGGCAATAGTCATCTGCGGCGCTCCCGCATGATCAGATAAAGACCGCCTGCCAGCATCGGCAAGCACAGAATCTGTCCCATCGTGATCACACCGAATAAAATACCCAGATGCGCATCTGGCTCGCGTGCAAATTCGATCACATAACGGCTCGCCCCATAGCCGATCAGCATAATGGCGGTCAGCCGTCCTTGATATGCCAGCCAGCCTTTGCGATAGCCCATGATCATCACAAGCCCCAGCACCAGCCCTTCTAGCCCAGCTTCATAAAGCTGGCTTGGGTGGCGCGGGGCACCGTCGCTATGCGGGAACACCATCGCCCATGGCACGTCGGTAATGCGTCCCCATAATTCACCATTGATAAAATTGGCAATCCGGCCAAGGAACAGACCTATCGGCAATACCATTGACACTCGATCGCTGATCGCCAGCACCGGTATCTTATGCCGTCGTGCCAGCAGCATCATGGCCAATGTAACACCGATCAATCCGCCGTGAAATGACATGCCACCTTGCCATATCTTAAAGATATCTAGCGGATGGGATAGGAAATAGCTGGCATTGTAAAACAGTACATAGCCAAGACGCCCGCCCGCAATGATCCCGATCAATACATAGTTCAACAAGCTATCAAGCGCGACACTGGTCATGACTGAGTCGGCTTTATTCGCCTCACGCTTCAGCAGATAAAAGCCGATAAGCAGGCCCGCTATATAGGCCAGCGCGTACCAGCGAATGCCAAAATTACCAAACTGAATGGCAAACTCATTGAATTCAGGCAGAATGATTCTGGCTGATGACAGTATCTCGGTTGTTTGGGTCTCGGCGGTTTGGGCGTAACTTGTCATGGCTAGATACGATCCGGCTTAGTTGAAACTATCGTCGCATCGACAAAGATTAGTGATGCGACATCATCTGGTGATTGCAAGCTTAGCGCATTCACCTTATCTCTAGTAGAGGATAAATATGCAACTTGCTTATGTTTGGGTAAACTGCCTATCACATATGCAGAGATTGTGTCGTCATAGTAGGAGAATTTCATGGCTTTGCGTTCATCTTTAATGTCAGACCTTGCCCAGATGGCCAATGGGGCCGCGTCCGCCCTCGGTGGGGTGCGCGAGGAAATAGATAATATGATTCGCCATCGTTTGGAACGCACCTTGAATGCGCGTGGATTGGTCACACGTGAAGAATTTGACGCGTTGCGCACCCGTCATGAGGCACTTGCTGCGCGTCTGGCCGTGCTTGAGGCCGCCGCTTTAGGTCAGCCAGCCCGCAAATCTAAGGCCAAAACCGCATCCGAATCATCTGCCGAATCGACGCCTCGCACAGCCGCAAAAACTGCCAAGCGCCCTGCGGCTAAAAAACCAGCAGTAAAAAAGTCTGCCGCGCCAAAAAATAAATGAAATGTGACTGATGGCTGTATCAAGCCGAATCACCAGAAAAACAGGAAAAAACACTAAAAATTGTGGTTTTGCAAATTCCAGACACTAAATATTGTGTCGAAATAGCTTGATCAACCGCACCGCTTTTGTCATTTTAAGTCATGAAGGTGTCTTTCTAGGCATCCCAACGCATATGCCTTATTGGAACATGACAATGGCGCTGACCCAGCACACAGACGATATTATTCTTGCCGATCCTATTGAGCTTGTGTCGCGTTTTGTCACGCGGCATGACTGGCTTTTGCGGCGTCAGGCCAGCAACGCCATCTTTGCTGAAATTCCCGGTAAATGGAGCGATTATCAACTGCACGCCACCTGGCAGGATTCAGAACAGACAATGCATGTGACTTGCCGCATTGATATTCAGGCTGATGAAAGCCAGTTTGGCGAAATAGCCTTGCTTGCCGCTTTGTTAAATCAGCAGGTGTTTATTGGGCATTTGGCGTTTGATATCACCAATGGTGAGCTCGAATTACGTCATACGCTGGCTTTGCGTGGTGCGGGCGGGGCTACGCCTGAACAGATCGAAGATGTGGTTGATATCATGCTTGGCGAATGTGAACAGAATTTTCCAGCCATTTATCAGGTGGCGCATGGCACCATGCAGGCGACCGACGCTGCCGCCATCGTCTTGATGCCGACAATGGGTGAGGCATGAGCACAACCAGCCACCTGTTACCACAACATCATATCGTCCTTATTGGATGCGGTAAGATGGGTGGGGCCATGCTTGAAGGCTGGATTGCTGATACCGAACTTGACGCGCATTTTTCCATAATCGAACCGTTTCAGGATCATCTTGGCTGGACAACCAAACACGCCCATATCGCGCTATTTGAAAGTTGTGCCGCCGCTGAATCCGCATCTATCCCGCCCGCGACGATCATCGTACTGGCAGTAAAGCCGCAGATGATGGATGCGGCCATAGGTCATTTTGCCCCTATGATTGATGGTGACACTGCGTTTCTGTCGATCGCCGCCGGCATTACCACGGCCTGGCTGGCATCACGTCTTGACGCTTTGACGGGGGGCACCGCGCCAATCCTACGCGCTATGCCGAATACACCCGCCGCAATTGGTCATGGTATCACCGTGCTATATAGCGGTAAGGCTGCTGATACAAAGCGGGATCTTGCTGCCCAGCTATTGGCGGCGGTCGGTCAGGTTGTGATGATTGACGATGAAAGCCTGATGGACGCCGTTACCGCGGTTTCGGGTTCCGGGCCTGCCTATGTGTTTTTGCTTGCCGAGGTGATGACCAAAGCGGCAATCGAAGCTGGCTTGCCAGCTGATCTGGCTGCTGAACTTGCCGAGGCCACGGTGGCGGGGGCTGGCGCGCTGATTGCGGCATCTGACGATGATCCGTCAATCTTGCGTGCCAATGTGACCAGCAAGGGTGGCACCACGGCCGCAGCCCTTGATGTGCTGATGGCGGATGATGGCATGGCCCCTTTGCTGGCGCGTGCTATCGCGGCGGCGAAAGCCCGTTCCATCGCGCTAGGAAGCTGATTGCAACGCCATTTTTAAATCACGCCAGTCATTGATTTTGACTGCTGGCTGGAAATCTGCGTCTATTTTCTTATATAGTGAGTATCAATCCATTATTGCTGGGTAAAGATGTGATGCATGACGCCGATCAGGATACCACTATAGTTATGAGCCAGCTTGCCGCGGTTGCCTTTGACATGCTGGCAGATAAGCCGCTTGAGCAGATCAGCCTTGATGATGTTGCTGATGCGGCCGATATCGATCGTAGCTATGCTGCGATTTGTGCGGGCACTGTTTCGGCGCTGATTTTGCATCATCTATCGATGCTTGATAACAAGGCGATGAGTGAAACCTATGACGATCTCAAAGATGCTGGTGAGGTGTCGATCCGCGAAAAGATCCTCGAAGCTATTTTGCACCGTTTTGAGGTCTATAATCCGCATAAAAAGGCCGTGGCTTCGCTGGCTAAATCGGCGCTACGCACCCCGCCCTTTGGTCTGGAATTATTAGCCAGGCGCGTAGCCATTACCCGCCGCCTGTTATTATTATGTGGCGATAATCCGCATGGCTGGCAAGGCGAAGCCCGCATTCACGGTGTTGTGGGCGTGATGGTGGCTAGTGCGCGTGTTTGGCACAAAGATGATTCCCCTGATTTATCGATGACAATGAAGGAAATTGACCGTCGTCTTGAACAGGCCGAAGATTGGGGATATTCACTTGGGGTTTTTGGTCGTGGCGCGTCCAGACAAAAATCTGATGCGGCCGATAGGGCGGATGCCGATGTCGCCGCAAATAAAGAAGCCGATCATGACTGAAGCGCATTTTGACGATTTTCTCAAACTTGATATTCGTTGCGGTACGATCATAAAGGCCGAACCCTTTCCCGAAGCGCGCAAACCGGCGGTCAAGCTGGTTATTGATTTTGGCGGTGATCTGGGGACGCGCAAATCATCTGCGCAAATAACCAAACATTATGATTGCGATGCGTTACTGGGCAAGCAGGTCATGGCGGTAGTTAATTTTCCACCGCGCCAGATTGGTCCTGTCATGTCCGAGGTGCTAACACTTGGTGTGCCTGATGATGCTGGCGAAGTGGTGCTGGTCTGTCCCGATAAATCGGTGCCGGATGGTGGCCGCCTCTATTAGATCACAAGGCTACATAGGTAGCTTTATGGTCACCCGTAAACCGCCCAATGGTGAATTCAATAACGTCAGTTCGCCGCCATGCCCCAGCACAATGTCGCTGGCAATTGACAGCCCCAGTCCGGTGCCACCTGTTTTACGGTTGCGTGATTCCTCGAGCCGGATAAAGGGTCGGATCGCATCGGCGCGCAATTCTTCGGGGATGCCCGCCCCATTATCATCAAATATAAAGGTGATTTCATCATTGCGAATGCGCACCGTGACAACGGTCTTGGTCGAATAGCGCACGGCATTGGAAATGATATTTGAAAAGGCGCGCTGGATGGCATTGCGGCGAATGGAAAAAGGCGGGACTGCCGGTTCGGGGGCTTCAAAGCTGATATCAAAATCATGGGCTTTGGCGGCCTGACTGACCAGCCGGGATAACATCTTGTCCACTTCAACTTCTACCGTTGGTTCTTCACCTTCGCCGGCGGCAAAAGACAGATAACCGTCAATCATATCTTCCATTTCGTCGATATCCTGACGGATGGCCTTAAGATCATCATTATCTTCCATCAGCGCCAATTGCAGTCTGACTCTTGTAAGGGGTGTACGTAAATCATGGCTAACACCGGCAAGCATGGCAGTACGCTCGTTTAACTGCCGCATGATACGGTGGCGCATAGCCTGAAAGGCGCGGCCTGCCAGCCGCACTTCCTGCGCCCCTTCAAGCCGGTAATCAGGGGCTTGGCGTCCTAGACCCAATTGTCGTGCGGCATTGGCAAGCCGGTGAATCGGACGTACCTGACCACGCAGAAAAATCAGCGCCACGCCGAATAGAATGATCGAAGACCCGACTGTCCAGCCGATGAATGTCCAGCTGGTCGAGCTGAAAATGCGCTTGCGGCTGGCATAGATGCGCAGCACACCGCTACCAAGTTCGATATCAACCGAGATCAGATTCGGATTGCTATCGACATCGACATACCACGGCAATGTTACACGTTTGGCAAGTTCTGTCCGCAACATCTGTTCGGCAAAGGTGTCTGCGGGCGTCACATTGGTTTCGGCAAGGCTGGCATCTTTGGTAAAGTTGATCGGAAAGGAAAAATATTGCCAGCCGTGATCCATAATGACCTGAAGCTCTTCGTCAGTCGGATCCGGTCCAAGCCCTTCCAGCAGATAGGCAAATTCGGATGTCAGGCTTGACGCCATATGGCGTGTTACCGTGTCCCAATGGCGCTCATAGAAAATGAATACGGTGATAATCTGCACAAAAATCATCGGTGCCAGAATAATCGATAACATCCGGCCAAATAGTGTTTTGGGAAGAAACTCGCGTAACTGCATTATCTGGGCGGCCTATCTGTACGTAAAAGCCAGCCACGATTCCGGACGGTTTGCAAAAATACTGGATGCCGCGGATCGGGTTCCAGTTTCCGCCGTAATCGGGCGACCGCAACATCGATTGATCGGCCTTCCATGCGCCCTTCAACCGCGCTGGACAGATCATCACGCGACAGCACCGTATCCGGAGCATTGGCAAAACTTGCCAGAAGTTGCTGTTCGGCCGTGGTTATGTGAATGCGTTCCTCGTCACGTGTCAGCGTACTTGTGGCGGGATCAAAGGCGAAAGGCCCGAAATTGATCAGCGCATTAGGCTCATGACTGATGGTTGCTTTACGTTCCAGAATACGTTTGATCCTTAATACAAGTTCACGCGGTTCAAATGGCTTTGACATGTAATCATCGGCGCCTGTTTCCAGCCCTTCGATTCGATGTTCGGTCTCTGACATGGCGGTCAGAAATAAAACTGGCACATTATCCTTTTTGCGCAATTCTTGTAAAAACTCCAGCCCGGTTTCGCCAGGCATCATGATGTCGATTATCAACAGATCAAATACAAGGCATGTCAGAATCTGGCGGGCTTCACTGGCATTAGCGGCATCGGTGACACGAAAACCGCTTTCCTCCAGAAACCGGCGCAAAAGATCACGCAGACGTTCGTCATCATCAATAACCAGAATGTGATGCTGACTCATTATTGTGTGCCTCTTGCGATCATCATGGCGATCACTTCGGTTTATCGTCAAAACTGTCTATTTGGTCGCGCGTTGATTGATCAACTAACCCGCGTAAGACACGTTGAAATCCCTCAACAGCGTCAACCCCGGCTTCACGATAGGCGCGTGCGAATCGTTTGCCTTGCAGGCTTGTCAGTTGATGTTCAAGCGCGGTGCCTTTATCGGTCAGATATAGCAATCTTTGTCTGCGATCCGTAGTGCCGGTTTCCTGCAAAACAAACCCATCTTCCATCAAGGCTGATAATACACGCGATAGGCTTTGCTTGGTAATATTCAGAATAACCAGAAGTTCGGATACGGAAATCCCCGGGCTACGCCCGATAAAATAGATGGCACGATGATGCGCCCGTCCCATATTCTGGTCTTCCAGAATCGAGTCGGGTTCACCTGTAAAGTCACGATAGGCAAAGAACATCAGTTCTATTCCCCGTCGAAGCTCCTCCTCGCGTAAAAAAAGAGCCTTGCCAATCGGTTTTATGTCAGCCATGTTGACCAATTATAATTATGCCAGAATATCTTGATACCTTAGGTAACATAAAATGGCCAGTTTGGAACTAAACAACGCACAAAACATTAAGATTTTTGACGTTGTTGACAGAATTTAGGAGCTAACAATGGCGTTAATTCCATTTGATGATAGAGATGGATCGATTTGGTTAGACGGTGAAATTGTGCCATGGCGTGATGCCAAAACACATACACTTAGCCACGGTTTACATTATGCAAGCCTCGTTTTTGAGGGTGAGCGCGTATATTCAGGCGTTGTCTTTGAAGGTGTTCGGCATACAAAACGTCTGCGCCAGTCATGCAACATTCTGGATTTTGATATTCCGATCACCGACGATGAGGTTGAAGCTGCCAAACTGGCAGTTGTCGAAGCCAATAATATTGTTGATGGATATGTGCGGGCATTTTGCTGGCGCGGGTCGGAAATGATGGCAATCTCGGCCCAGCAGACAACAACGCATGTCGCTATCGCCGCTTGGGAATGGCCAAGCTATTTTGATCCCGAAACCAAGATGAAAGGCATCACGCTCGACATTTCGCAATGGCGACGTCCATCACCTGAGTCGGCGCCTGTACAAGCCAAAGCAGCTGGTCTCTATATGATCTGTACCCTCTCCAAGCATGCGGCTGAAAAAAAGGGCTTTCAGGACTCGCTGATGCTTGATTACCGCGGCTATATTGCCGAGGCGACGGGCGCGAATGTATTTTTCATCGATGGCGAAGGCACTATCCATACGCCTATTCCTGACTGCTTCTTGAATGGCATTACCCGCCAGACCGTGATTGAAATGGCCAAATCGATGCAGATCAAGGTTGTCGAGCGGCATATGAATCCTGAAGACATGGCTAGCATGAAGGAATGTTTTCTCACAGGCACCGCGGCCGAGGTAACGCCGGTATCACAGATCGGGGATTACAAGTTCACCCCGTCCGATATCAGCCGCCAGCTTGTTGACGGCTATGAAAATTTGGTGCGTGGACGTTAAACAGCTCTGCCTAGGTTTAAACTGATCTTTAAGCCGATATGGGCAAGCCAATATGGGCTAGCCACCGGTAACGGGTGGGAAGAAAGCAATCTCGTCGCCAGTGGCAATCTCTGTGTCGATACTGCCATAGGTGCGGTTTACCGCCACCCGTACTGTTTCCATATCGCCCAGCGCTTTTGCATGGCCATCCGATTGTGCTTTCAGATAAGCGACGATATCGCCGACAGTGTGCATATCGGCGTTTATCTTTATGTCTTCGGTCGCGCATCCGGTATGTTCGCGTAACCATGCAAAATATAAAATAGTGACCATCATTACCTCAGGTGGCTTCGCAGTATCTTAATTTTGTAGTCGGATATGAAATTACCTATTTGGAACTTGCCGCAACCCAGCGACTATATATCCCATGCCTGTCTGTAAGGTCAGCAATGTAGCCACCCATAACAACATCAAGCCGATATCATGTGCATAGATAAGGCTGGGGAAGGCAGGTGCGCCAATCAATGTGCCCAGCGCCAGAATCTGCACCGTTGTTTTCCATTTGGCAAGGCGGGTAACCGGCACGGTAAAACTGATCTTGGCCAGATATTCACGCAAGCCGGAAATCATGAATTCGCGGCTTAGGATCAATAAGGCAGGCACAAGGAAAACCCAACCACTGGTCTGCACGCTTGCCAATGCCAGCAGCACTGCGCCGATAAGCATTTTGTCGGCAATAGGGTCAAGCATTTCACCAAAGCCTGACTCAATCTTCATCTGACGGGCCAGCATACCATCCAGATAATCTGTAATGCTGGCAATCGTGAATAGGATGAAGGCGACAAAATAGCCATAGGACACATCGTCGATCCAAATCATGATGGCAATGACAGGCGTCACGGCAATCCGTAACATAGTCATCCAGTTGGGTATGCTATCGATAGACATCATGTTATTGCCTTTAGCTTGCTGGTCAGAGGGTTTTAACAACCCGCATTGCTATGTTTATCCCAATACATCATTTCTGACCACTATAGAACCAATCAAAAATCTGTTGTGCAAATGTTTTTGAAATACCTTCGACCGCTTCCAGATCTTTCAGCCCTGCAGCCGAGACCGCACGCGCCGATCCGAAATGTGCCAATAAGGCCTTTTTGCGTTTGGGGCCGATGCCTGGCACGGCATCAAGCGGGCTGGTAAGTTCGGTTTTGAGACGTTTACTGCGATGCGTGCCGATGGCATAGCGATGTGCTTCATCGCGAAGCCGTTGCAGAAAATGCATGGCCGAGGCGTTTGGCGGCAAGGTAAAGCTCTGACGGCCATTCATGTGAAATTGTTCGCGGCCAGCGTTACGGTCAGGGCCTTTTGAAATGGCCACAACATCAATATCGCTCACGCCCAGTTCTTCCATCACTTCGGTCACCGCCGATAGCTGGCCTTTGCCACCATCGATTAGCAATAAATCCGGCCAGTTATCAGACAGGCGATCCGGATCTTCTTTCAATGCGCGTTCAAAGCGGCGGTTGATGACCTGACGCATCATTTCAAAATCATCACCTTGGACGGTGCCGAATTTGCCATCATCCTTGATATTGAAGCGGCGATAGGCAGATTTCATAAAGCCTTCAGCGCCCGCCACAACCATGCCCCCGACAGCGTGTTTGCCCTGAATATGCGAATTGTCATAAATTTCGATCCGCTCGGGTGCTGCCGCAAGGCCAAGCGCTTCGGCAAGTTCACCCAGCAGGCGTCGTTGCGATGCCGAATTGGCCAGATGCCGCGCCAGCGCCTCTTCGGCATTTTTAATCGCCATCGTCATGATCTTGTGGCGTGCGCCGCGTTGCGGGCTGCTCAGCTTGACTGTCCGTCCGGCTTGACTCGATAAAGCATCAGCGATCAAATCGGCATCATCGGGCATTTCGCATAGCAATATTTCGGCAGGGGCTTCCTTGTCGTCATAGAACTGCCCCATAAAGGCGGTCAGCGTTTCGGCGGGTGGCGTGGTGCCCGGGTGGGTCAGGAAATACGAACGATTGCCATAATTAGATCCCCCACGGATAAAGAAAATCTGGATACATGATCGCGCACCGCTTTGGGCAATGGCGATAATATCGGCATCTTTCAGATTCGGGATATTGATATCCTGACTGGCCTGAATACCGGTGAGGGCGCGGATACGGTTGCGCCAGATCGCTGCCGTTTCGAATTCCAGCTTTTCCGCCGCATCATGCATACGGCGCGCGTAATCGCGTTGAATTTGTGCCGAATCTCCGGATAGGAAACGCCGCGCCTGATTCATCTGTTTGGCATAATCGGCTTTATTGACATAACCAACGCAAGGCGCGGTACAGCGTTTGATCTGATATTGCAGACAGGGGCGCGTGCGCGTGGCGAAAACCGAGTCCGAACAGGTGCGCAGCATAAAGGCGCGCGCCAGATCGGCAACCGTCCGGTTCACCGATCCGGCCGATGCAAAGGGGCCGAAATAATCACCCTTGCGGTTTTTGCGACCCCGATGTTTTGCCAGCTGGCCAAAATCATGATCGGCAGTTAATAAAATCTGCGGCAGGCTTTTATCGTCGCGCAACAGAATATTGTAACGCGGCTTCATTTTCTTGATCAGATTTGATTCAAGCAACAAGGCTTCGATTTCTGATTTGGTAACAATCACCTCAAGCTTTTCGGTTTCGCTGACCATGCGCATGATCCGGTTGGAAAGTCGGTTTGGCTGCGTATAGTTGCTAACCCGCCGCACCAGATCGCGCGCTTTGCCCACATACAGCACTTCGCCCAGCCCATTGGTCATCCGGTACACACCTGGTTGATGCGGCAACACCTTCAGCTCTTCTTTCAGATAGCTGATGCCACGCCAGATATCTGGTGGCAGATTGCCCATCTTGGCGTCATCATCAAGGCTTTGTATCGGCGTGCTCATGAAATTAATCTAAGCCTTTCAAAGACTTTGGCATAGCCCCGAATCGCAACAAGATGATTCTAAATTTACCGGTAAAATTCTATCCCCTAACCCTGTGGATAAAACTGGGGACAAACAGGTATTCTATGGGTTATCTTCCTTATTTCCTGGGAAAATAACCACTTTGCCTAAATTTTAGGCATATTTATATAAATAAATAAAATCAACTAGATAGAATATGGCAATAGGGAAAATGAAATAAAATTCATATTTATTTTCTTATATTTATCTTGAATTGTGACAAATTTTTTTTCTTGTGCAAAACACCACCTGATTCGGTCAAAAATTCATACGCCTATCGCTGTTGAATCGTAAAATAGCAAAACCGGAAAAATATCTAGAAAACAAAGCAAAAGCTGAATTTGATAAAGTTACAAGGCCATCATCCAGAGTAACTTTGCTGTCTATAATCTCACCGTCGGCGCCCGCGTTTTTTAGGTGGTGCGCCCGGTGTGCCCGCGGGGAATCCATAATTCTGAGCGATTGAGCTTGGCACCCCTGGCGCTGTCAGCCCCAGTTCGGCCGCTTCCATCCGGCGGATTTCGTCACGCAGACGGGCGGCTTCTTCAAATTCCAGATTGGCGGCGGCGTCTTTCATGCTGGCTTCCAGATCGGCGATCACGGTTTTAAAGTTATTACCGACCAGCGCGCCGTCTTTGCCACCAGCTTGCGGCGTTAGATGGTCGGCGCGGTCATAGACCGAACCTAGCACATCGGCAATATCCTTTTTCACTGACTCAGGCGTGATGCCATGCGCCTTGTTCCAGGCTTCTTGTTTGGCACGGCGGCGGTTGGTTTCATCAAGCGCATATTGCATCGAGTCGGTGATCCGGTCGCCATACAGGATGACGCGCCCTTCGACATTTCGCGCGGCGCGGCCAATCGTCTGCACCAGCGATGTTTTTGACCGCAGAAAGCCCTCTTTATCGGCATCCAGAATCCCGACCAGCGCGCATTCGGGAATATCCAGCCCCTCACGCAGCAGATTGATCCCGATCAGAATATCAAACACCCCCAGCCGCAAATCACGCATAATCTCGATCCGTTCCAGCGTGTCGATATCCGAATGCAGATAGCGCACTTTCAATCCGGCTTCGAACATATATTCGCTTAAGGCTTCGGCCATTTTCTTGGTCAGGGTGGTGATCAGCACGCGCTGGCCTTTGGCGGCGGCATCGCGGCATTCGGCGATAATATCATCAACCTGATTGCCGGTTGGCCGCACAATACATTCCGGATCGATCAATCCGGTGGGGCGCACAATCTGTTCGGAAAACACCCCGCCGGTGCGTTCCATTTCATATTTTCCGGGCGTTGCCGATACATAGATTGTTTGCGGCCGGAATCCTTCCCATTCCTCGAATTTCAAAGGCCGGTTATCCATACAGGATGGCAGTCGAAAACCATGTTCGGCCAGCGTTGATTTGCGCGCAAAGTCGCCCTTATACATCGCCCCCAGCTGCGGTACGGTGACATGGCTTTCATCGACAATCAGCAAGGCATTTTCGGGCAGATATTCAAATAAAGTCGGCGGCGGTTCGCCTGGCCCCCGCCCGGACAGGTAACGCGAATAATTCTCGATCCCCGCACAGACGCCGGTGGCCTCGATCATCTCGACATCGAATTGCGTGCGCTGTTCGATCCGTTGCGCTTCCAGCAATTTATTGGCTTCGGTCAATTCGGCCAGCCGTTGTTTCAGCTCGATCTTGATCGATTTACACGCTTGCTGCAATGTCGGGCGCGGCGTCACATAATGCGAATTGGCAAACACCGTGATTGTCGGCAGGCTGGCAAATTTTTCGCCGGTCAGCGGGTCAAATTCATGGATCGATTCAACCTCGTCACCAAACAGTGAAATCCGCCATGCCCGATCTTCAAGGTGGGCCGGAAACAGCTCTACCGAATCTCCGCGCACGCGAAAGGTGCCGCGCACGAAATTCGTATCATTGCGCTTATATTGCAGTTCGGTAAATTTGCGCAGCATATCCTGCCGCGGGAAATCTTCGCCGCTGGTGATCTTCTGCGTCATCGTCGAATAGGTCTCGACCGACCCGATACCATAGATGCACGATACCGACGCCACGATAATCACATCATCGCGTTCCAGCAATGATCGCGTTGCCGAATGCCGCATACGGTCAATCTGTTCATTGATCGATGATTCCTTTTCGATATAGGTATCGCTTCGCGGCACATAGGCTTCGGGCTGGTAATAATCGTAATAGGACACGAAATATTCGACCGCATTATCGGGGAATAGCGACTTCATCTCGCCATAAAGCTGGGCGGCTAGCGTTTTATTCGGCGCGAGGATCAAGGTTGGCCGCTTCATTTCGCGGATCACATGCGCGGCGGTAAAGGTCTTGCCCGATCCGGTCACGCCCAGCAACACCTGATCGCGCTCACCCTGTTTGACCCCCTCAATCAATTCGGCAATCGCGGTGGGCTGGTCACCGGCGGGCTTGAAATCTGATTGCAGATCAAAATCGGCAGGCGCGCGCGCCCGCGTGATGATCAGATTATCTGCCAGTTTTTCCGGCAGCTTATCCGGCGCGGCTTTTGCGGCGGCGGTGCTATCTGGTGCGGCATTGTTTTTGGCGATCTCATCCATCCTTTCAAGATAGGCGCAGTCACGATCAAGCGAAAGGGGGCAGATGAAATTTAGGGGGGGCGATAAATCCCCTGCGCCTCACGAATGTCATAAACCCGCGAAATAATATTGTCAAAATAGTGGTTTCTAGATTGTCCTTAAGTTTTTCAAAAGGGGGTAATCTATTGACAGTAATATATTACTCAGTAACTATACATAATAAAAACAGTATATTAGATTATTATAATCCAGCTGAAAGTCATTGTATGCAGTTGCACAACAAAGGGTTTCGTCCACAACAGAGTGTCTCCAATAATCCATGGCCACTCATCGCTTTGATACTTGCTGCCTGTAGCGGCGGCGGTGGCGGTGGTTGTAAAGTGCCATCGTCCATAAGCGTGGCTAGTACTACGCCCCGTCCAGATCCAAGCCCAGCTTCCTCACCTGAGGTACTTACCGCTTCTTATCCTACAGTCAGGTTTTTACCTAATGATACTGGAGAGCAGACGGGGACGATCAGTGAAAATAAAAGCAGGTTTTTTATTGATGAAGCATCATCTACTGACCTGATTAGGCAGGTGGTAGGTACGACTGTAACGATTCAGAATATCAATGTCGTATCACCACAAAAAGCTATTATTACAGGTGGCTTTACAGATGCGTTAGGACGCAGATCATCTGTAGATTTTGAATTTATTGTTAGCGGTGAGGATGCGCATTTAATTCAAATTCAAAAATATGGAGATACCGCTTTATTGTTTCATATTCTGTCATCACCGGATTATGAAAATCCGAAAGATACGGATGGCAATAATATTTATCGCGTCAAAGCAACGGTCAAATATGGTGAGCAAAGCGTAAGCGAATTTTTCAATTTGCATATTTTAGACGTTGCTGAAGAGACATCTCTCGCCATTTCGGGAAATAGTAACAGTTCAAGTGGCTTTGCGTCAGAAGACCTTAATGCCAACATCAAAATTGAAGTCAAAATCAATGAAGGCGAAACACTGATTTTCAGCTTGGAAAATGCGCCTAATTCCATTGAGGGGGAGGACAAAGATGATGTTGAGATTGTCGCGCGGGACGAAAATAATTTTGAATTACGTTTCAAACAACCAACCGATCACAGCAACCCAACCGACCAGGATGGAAATAATATCTATGAGTTTCAGTTTGATGGTGGGTCATTATCGGAAAATTTGGCTTTTGAGGTCGAGGTTGTGAGTTTGGAAATGGTTTAACAAGGAGAAATATAAAATGAGACATATAATCATTATATTAAGTTTCTTGGCTATTATGGCTGTGCCAGTAAGCACCTATGCACATAGTGGTGGCACAGATAAATATGGATGCCATGAAAATCGAAAAACAGGACATTACCATTGTCATCATGGAAAGAAGCGCCAAAGTGGCTGTTAACAAGATTTGTAAATTCTTGGTTGGAGACACCTGCAAAATGGCAGGTGGGCCAAATAGAATATCGCTGGCGAATACAAGCCCGCCACAATATGATGTTTGGATTGATTTATGACATCGGGATGATTGCCCACGCCCTTATCCCCGTGATCACAATATGTCGGTCACAGTCGGGCCATCATTGATCATTATAGCCGGCACATGGGCTGCTACACCTTCCATATTTTCGGCAAAGTCATATTTGCTTAACCGGGTTACATTCTGCAAAATGACCAGCACATTGTTATCGCCGCCATCTTCGTCATCATAAATGACCATATCATTTGCGGTGCCACCGCCATCCAGATCGGCAAGCGCGTAATAGAGAAGTCTGCCAGTTTCATAACCAAAATATATCTTATCAACGCGGTCGGCTGTATGTCCGGCGGGGTCACTTCGACCAGCAAAATCGGTAATGACATCGGCCGCGCTTATATGTGTCGATATGCGGTCAATGCCGAAAAGATCATTGCCATCACCACCAGTCATTACATTGGCACCATCATTGCCATTCAGCACATCGTCATGATCCGAACCGATCAGATTTTCGATAGAGATCAGCCTGTCACCTGTCACCTGTCGCATGCCCGCCGGCAATGCTTGCCGCACTGCCATCATTAGCCAGCGTAATCTGCACCCCCGCGTTTGATCCGGCATAGGACGCCGTATCCTTGCCCGTGCCGCCATCCAGTCGGTCAGCCCCCGCACCGCCAGTCAATATGTCATCGCCGCCGCCGCCGCGTATATCATCGGCATTGTTTGCGCCGTTTAGAATATCGTTACCATCGCCGCCCAGGATCATATAGGCGATATTTTCCCCTTTCGTTTCGGACAGGGTCTGATTTTGCGTCGCCGTGCTATCACCAATCACCTCGCGGACAATCACTGTCACGATCACATCTGCACCTGTGCCATCGGCTTTTGTCGCACGTATTGTCAGGCTTGTTGAAGCGCTTGGCTGGCCACTCAGCGTGCCGCTATCGCTATTTAGCATCAGCCCTTGCATCTCGCCTTCATGTAGCGCCCAGGCCGTATCTGTAATCGGCGCTTCCGCCTTGCCTTGGATATATCCGTTCAGCTCTACCGACACCGGCGTTGGTGACCTGTTCAGCACCGCATCATAGGGGCTATACAGAACCGTAACCTGCCTAGCCTCGGCAATGTTGTCGGGAACGGTGACCTTTTTGGCGTCTGTAAGGGTGGCGATAGCTGTCTCGGGGGTGGCGTAACGGCTTCTATCGCTACATGACGCCAGCAACAAGATCATGGGCAACATACTAACAGGTGGCATTCTAGCAGCTGATATGGCGTGCTTGTCGCCCAAGCGTTTGCTTTTGGTGCCTTTGTCTGTGGTGCCTTTGTCTGTGGTGCCTTTGTCTGTGGTGTATGTGTGCGTGTTTTGTGCGTGTTTATCTGGCGCTGATTTGCTTGGTGCTGATTTGCTTGGTGCTGATTTTGCTGATTTACTAGGTGTGAACATATCGGCAGCTAGTTTTGATAGCATGCCTAAAATCGCGGGGTCGTTGGTTTTTCGGGTACGGTCGTCGGCTGACCTATCTTCCCTTGCGATGCTATTATGACTCAAACCCATACCGGCTGTGATGCCTATGCTGCCTGTGGTGCCTATGCCGCCTGTGATGCCCATGCCGCCTGTGGTGCCTATACCGCCTGTGGTGCCTATGCCGCCTGTGTCTGTGGCGTCTTTTGCCACTTTATTTGGTGTGAACATATCGGCAGCTAGTTTTGATAGCATGCCTAAAATCGCGGGGTCGTTGGTTTTTCGGGTACGGTCGTCGGCTGACCTATCTTCCCTTGCGATGCTATTATGACTCAAACCCATGCCGGCTGTGATGCCTGTGGTGCCTGTGGTGCCTATGCCGCCTGTGATGCCCATGCCGCCTGTGTCTGTGGCGTCTTTTGCCACTTTATTTGGTGTGAACATATCGGCAGCTAGTTTTGATAGCATGCCTAAAATCGCGGGGTCGTTGGTTTTTCGGGTACGGTCGTCGGCTGACCTATCTTCCCTTGCGATGCTATTATGACTCAAACCCATACCGGCTGTGATGCCTGTGGTGCCTGTGGTGCCTATGCCGCCTGTGTCTGTGGCGTCTTTTGCCACTTTATTTGGTGTGTCTGATAAGTTTGTTATGTCACGGCACCTTGTCTGGCTTCGGTTTTTTGAGATGTTGCGTTGCCGCCGGACACTGTCTTCTCTAATATTTGTTTTATTTTGCATATGCCCGTCTCCATCCAATCAATAGTATTAATTTACTCAAGTGATTAAATAGACATATTTCAAGCCATTGAAATAAATCAATTTATCTAAATTAAACATAAGTTAAATAATATTTAAATCAATCTACCTGCACGCCAATGCACTTTGACCTGTCTTAACGTCGCATGGCTCTGCCTCACGTCGCATGGCTCTGCCTCACGTCGCATGGCGCCGTCTTACGCTGATTGACCTTGTTAAAGGGTGCATATTTGGTGTCCAAAATTGACTGTCAGTATGAAACTGTCTTAAGTCAGCGAACAGTCGGCACAATGTTTCACGTGAAACATTTCGTGAACAAATGGATGCTGGCTACGCATCGCCAGACGTCGCCCAGCAGAATTCGCGTATCTGTCATTCTGCGTCCCAAGGTGTATGAAAACCCTTGCCCAAAATGCCGTCTGGTCGCATAACTTGATCATAAGCGCCGAGATGGTGCCAGCATCATCTGCTTAGGCCGCCATTATCACCCCTTGGATCATTGGATCATAGGAGAGCCCGATGCCGTTTATTTCAGATCGCCTTATCCGCCTGGCCCCGTCGCCAACCGTGGAAATCACCGGCATGGCGCTTGATATGAAGCGTGCCGGCCGTGATGTCATTGGCCTGAGCGCGGGCGAGCCGGATTTTGACACGCCTCTGCATATCAAGGAGGCCGCGCAAAAGGCGATGGCTGATGGCAAGACCAAATATACGCAGGTTGATGGTATCCCTGAATTGAAAGAAGCGATTGTCCGGAAATTTGCCCGTGAAAACGGTATTGAAACGTCGGTAGATGCGGTCAGCGTTGGCTCGGGCGGCAAACAGATTCTGTTCAATGCCTTGCTGGCAACGTTGAACCCGGGCGATGAAGTGCTAATCCCGACGCCCTATTGGGTATCTTTCAAGGGCATCGTTGATCTGGCCGAAGGCGTGCCGGTTTTTCTGCCATGCCCGCTTGCGCATGGTATGAAACTGACCCCCGCGCAATTGGATGCGGCGATAACCCCGCGTACCAAATGGCTGATCCTGAATAGCCCGTCAAACCCAACAGGCGTTGGCTATAGCGCCGATGAACTGGCCGCCTTTGCCGCTATTCTGCGCCAGCATCCGGCGGTGCATGTAATCAGCGATGATATTTACGAGCATCTTTGCTATGATGGTTTTACCTTCGCCACGCTGGCGGCAATTGCCCCCGATTTGCAGGATCGCATTCTGACCGCGAATGGCGTGTCGAAATCCTTCTGCATGACGGGCTGGCGGATCGGCTATTGCACGGGGCCGGTGCCGCTGATCAAGGCGATGGCCAAAATCCAGTCGCAATCAACCTCGAATCCGAATTCGATTGCCCAATATGCGGCGGTGGCGGCGCTAGACGGACCGATGGATTTCATGTGGTCGAATCTGGCCGCCTTTGACCGGCGGCGCAAAATGGTTGTGGCCGCGCTTGATGCGATTGACGGCATTGACTGCCCGATGCCCGACGGCGCCTTTTATGTCTATCCTTCGATCGAAGGGTTGATCGGCAAGCGCACGCCTGATGGTATGGTTATCGAAACGGACAAGCATTTTGCCCAATATATCCTGCAAGCTGGAGAAGTTGCGATTGTACCAGGTGTCGCCTTTGGTCTCGAGCCGCATTTCCGCGTGTCCTATGCGGCGTCGGATGAAATGCTGGATGCGGCGATGACCCGTATCCGCGACGCCGTTGATGCACTTAAATAGATATTTCTTATATTCTGGACATCATATTTTTAAGATGCTTTCGCCTCGCATTTTTCCAAAAGCCGATCCCAAAAGCTGTTCGGCTGGCATAATAAAACAGACTTAAATGATATATCATCGCGGTGATTTTCTTCAGATTTATCCTAATGTTCTTAGCTAAAATGCGATCCATTGATTTTATATTTTCCCATTAAAACAAATAAAACTAATGTATAAATAGGTTACGGCATTCGAATTCCGGCAAGCGTTATTCATGCCACATAACTATTAGTATAATCATAAATATCCATTAAATCAGAATTTAATAATTTAGTGTAAAATGCTATCTCATCACTGAATATAGATGTAAAGACGCATGATCGGACGTGGATGATTAGCAGCCTGCCTGCCTAGCAGATGATCTTCCTAACGCTGATTTCTGTAAAGTTGGCTGGCTTGATTATCTTGCCCCCACTCAAGCTGTGACACTCAGTTTCCAGCCTTATTTTCCATGATTTTGTAAACTTTTTTTTAACCTTTTACATATATCATCATTTTTGAATTAAAGCTGAAATTAACACATCAAGCTGAAATCGGTTTGGTTTGACGTGGTTTGTGAGATTGATGTGGGTGAAGAAAGGTGAACGCTAAAATTACTAAAAATCTAGAAAATCTAGCACATAATGCCCCTATTGACGCCCCTATTGTCGCCCCTATTGTCGCCCCTATTGACGACGCCCCCCGTTTTTCAGATCGGCATGTCCCCCCTGTTCTTGGGCTTCATGATACCCGCGTGAACGCGTATTTTCAGGCTGGTAATGGGTGTGATTCCGACAGGGCGCGACACGGCACTGTGGCGTCGCATGGAACCTTAAGCCGCCTGCAATGGGTTTTGTTGTCGCTGTTATCTGGCACGGCCTTGTCGGCCTGTGGCGGCGGCGGTGGTGGCGGTGGCGGTGGGCCAGCGACCAGCGGTACGCCATCCACACCGGCCGCACCGGCCGCACCGGCCGCACCGGCCGCACCGGCCGCACCGGCCGCACCGGCCGCACCGGCCGCACCGGCCGCACCGGCTATGGTGCAAAAATCAGGCTTTGTACATAACAAACCATTCAGCGGTGGCGTTGCGTGGTTGGATGTGAACAACAACCAAAGAATTGATGAAGATGATTATCGCATCCCTGGCCAGACCAACGAACAAGGTAGGTATAGCGGTCAAGTGCCAGCCGAGCATCAAAACAAAGCCGTGATGGTCGATACAAGAAACACTAAATATGCAGGTCAATTACCAGACACCCTTTTGTCTGTGCCTAATGCCAACATTGTTTCACCGATCACGCATGGCCTTGCTAGGAAAAGCATAAATCGGGAAGATTTGCCTGAGCAATACGATCCTTTACAGCAAAACATCTATGAAGAAACCAATGACCCTATCAGGAAAGCCGTCCGCAAGGCTGTCGAAAAAATATTGCCCCGTATTTCCTCTCAAATTAAGCAGAATGAGGATAATATTGCACGGAATCAGAATGATATTCAGCAGAACGCACAAGAAATAGACCGATTAAGAGCTGAACTTAAAGCTGCACTTACTGCGTTGAAGCAGGAGGTTGCGCGTCAAGTAGAGGCAATCGAATATGATCCTGTTCTGACCAAATCTGGCACACAGTCACTAGCCCTAGAGGAAACCACAAACAGCCAAGCCGCAGATACCGGCTATCGCTTTACGGCGACAGATGCAGATAATAATCTGCGTTCGCCCCTTGAGGTAAGCAATGATCGTTTTGAGGTGCGATCCAATGGCCAGTTATGGGTAAAGGCAGGCAAAACCTTCACATCTGGCGAAACGATTAGCCTGACGATCACCGCGCGTGATGCGACTGGCCGCACCGATGTCGAGACTGTCAGCTTCACCGTTGGTGATATTGAATATCCGCCAACTTTGACTGTCTCGCAGGCACGTCCGCAGGCCGCACTGAACGAAACCATCGGCAATGCACGCACCTCTTCAGAGATTAACACGAACATAGATGTGCGGGCAGATGATGCTGATGGGAATTTACAGCCCATTGTTATTGAGCGGCAGGTGGGTAATCGCTTTGTCCGTGACACGCGGTTTGAAGTTAAAAATAACAAGCTTTATGTCAAGGCTGGTCAGCAATTTGATTATGAACATGCTGACAACCCGAATGGTGTCATCACATTGCGTATTACGGCAAGCGATCCCACACGTTCTGTGTCAAAAACAGTCACTGTTCACATCACGAACCAAAACGATCCGACGACAGGTACGGTTTCGGTTAGCAATCTGGCAGGGAGCAATGTGGCAGGTAGCAATGTGGAGACAGGCACCGCGGTCACGGCGCAGACGGATGGGCTAACTGACCCTGATGACAGTTCATTGGACTTTGACTATAAATGGCAGAAGCAGGTGAATGGCCAATGGCAATATGTGCCGAATGAAACCAGTGTGCGTTTCACCCCGAGTGAGGAGGGCACTTATCGGCTAGAGGTGACGGCGGTGGATGATGATGTGTTCAACGCCACCAGCGCCCCCTTTTATTCGGCGGCGTTCACCGTTACCGCCCCACCGCCACCCGATCAAGCGCCAACGGGGCTTGCCTTTGTAACGTCACGCGGTACAGCACAGGAAACGGTGGGTGGTGCACGAACCGTTGCGCGCAAGCTAAGCGACATTGACATTACCGATGATGGTCAGGGCGTCAATACAGTGTTTTTGACGGGGGAATCTCAAAATTACTTTCAAATAAGAGGGACTGAATTATGGCTACGGGGCGGCATTGAATTACCTGATCCGGGGGTGTCCTTTACGGCCACTATCGGTGTGCGTTCGGATGGTCATGGTGAGGTTAATTTGTCGGCACGCTATGTTTTAAGCGTTGAAAATACGCCCGAAGCCCCGACTGTAGCCCGAACCACCAACCAAAAAGGAACAATTCAGGAGACAGCGCCGGATGAGACAACCAGCGCGGCCACCACCGGAATCCGCTTTACAACGCATGATGAAGATGTTGGTGACGGGATTTCGGCTTTCATCATAGAGCGCCAGAATGCGGCAGGTGAGTGGGTTGAAGAGACAAGGTTTGAGTGGGGTCCGAGTAATGAATTACGGGTCAAAGCAGGACAAAAATTTGATTTTGATCATGCCGATAATCGCAACGGAATTATAAAGCTGCGGGTAATTGCGGTTGATGACAGTCGTGAAAAATTACGAAGCACCCCAGAGGAGTTTGAGATTCGTCTGTCTGCATTGCCGCCATCCACCCCCGAAGATGTTGGAGACGTAGCAGACACGCCGGAAACGGCATCATCCAGTAGTGACTGGCACTATCATGTTCATGAAAATCGCCCGCTTGATTTACCGATTGTGAAACTGCCACAGCGTTTTATCGATAATGGCCTGACCCTATCTAACGGCTATGGCGATAACAGCCTGTTTCAGCTTTATGGAAGCAAATTGATGTATGTCAATCCTGTGGCTGGTGTTACCGATAAATGGCAATATCTGAATTATGAAGCCCCGGCGGATCAAGATCGAAATAATATCTATGAACTGCAATTTGAACGAACGCTTAGTAGCGGTGAGCGTGAGTATTACCGCATGTCATTACATGTTGATGATCTGAAGAATGAGGCGCGTCATTCTGGTCATGCCCAAATGCAATCCAGTTCAGATGACAATCTAGCAGCACCTGTTCAGAACATTATCAAATCAAGTTACTGGATGATGCCAGCTAGTGGCCCATTGGTGTTGAAATGGTCAATCAAGATGATCGATGCGATCATCAAACATGCGATGAAGGGTAACGCCCCGCCAACAGCTGACAGCTCTGATAACAGTTCTGATAACAATTCTGAATATAATATAGACGAGGTGCATTCTAGCACTTGTGGTTGCGCGGCATGTTCATCTGGAACCTTTGAAAATCAGGCGGACGCGGCTGGAGCTTCTGGAAAGCAGGCAGGCATAGTGCAAAAAGCCGATATTGTGGTGAAGGTGCGTGCATTTATGGCCAAGGCCATCGCGGCGATTGAGCGCATTGCCAATATCAAATTTATCGAGGTGGGGGATTTTACCAATGTGAATGCTGATTTCACAGTAGAGGTTATGGATGTCATTCCGGGGAATGTCGGGGAAGGGCGGGTGATTCTTGGGCAAGCGGTGTTTCCCTATTTTAATGTAGCGATTAATAGAATGAAGCTTATTTTCAGAAAAGCATTACTGGATGATGAATCAAAAAGTGAAAATGTGTTTCTGCATGAACTTGGCCATCTTCTGGGGTTGAAGCATCCGTGGGACTCCAGCCCCAATCGGCCATATGACCCTGCCCCTACAGCAGAGGCTAGAGATGCAGTTGACTATACGATAATGGGTTATAAAAAGAATGTCCGGATATTGAAACCGGCCGATATTGCGGCCTTGCAATTTTTATATGGTGCGCCCGGACAGCGGCCACAGGTTGAACAGGCGCGTCAAGAAGGGACTGCCCCAGTTGCGGAAAGTGATATTGTGGGAGACCGGAAACCCAGCTTTTTCAGGTTTGCGGAAGGTGGAGTAAATCAGACACCCAGTAAGAAGATAGTGCTACTGGCTGGTGTAGGTAATCAAACCGCCAAGACGATCAACTTCATGATTTTTGATGATGGTGTGGGTACGAACAATGTCAGGCTGAATAATGATGTACCATATATGTCGATCAGTCCCTTTGCCGGCACAGGTGCGTTCCGTTTTGGATCGGTCACTGTTGATATTGATGGTATAAGCTATAGAAACACCCCCTATATTCATCAAATCATTCTGGAGGCAAGCGGAACGGGGACTGTGCCTGCGCCATTGACGCTGGAGATCAGAACCTTTCAGGTGACAGGCAATGTTGCCAAGGTAAAACATGAACAGACAATAGAGTATAGTGGTGATGGAAATGCGACGTTTGAATGGTATCTGGGTGATATGCTGGTCAGTCGTTCGGCAACATTTACGCCGATTGAACCTGGTCGTTACCGGATAGAGGTGGAGATAGACGGAATATCAGGCACGTTATTTCACAATATTCACTGGGATAGTCCCGGGGAAGGTATCACTCGCTATGGTGCTGGTGGTGGAGGAAGCGATGTTATCATATTAACCAGGCTACATCATGATAATGGTCATGGTCATGCTGGTGATGATTATATTGACGCAAATATTTTTAGGGAAGTTTTGGAAGGCGGGCCAGGCAATGATGTTCTGGTTGCCGGTACTAAACGAACCACCATGACAGGTGGGTATAGTGAAGAACAACAGCCCACGGGACCACATACATCAATAACAATCTATAACCCTGATAATGATGTGTTTCTGGTCTATCGCGGCCTGTCACGCTTTGCCGATAAAGCGCATAGAATTGTCGATTTTACCCCAACGCATGATAAAATCGGCCTTGGATATTCTGTTACCGAAGTCTGGTACAAGCAGACCAGCAAAGGCATCTATCTGCTGGATTCCGGCGCGCCGGATGCCGATTATTATGTATTTCTTGCCTTTGATTATTATTATTACGTTCCAACTGGCATGAAGAATATGATCATTAATAATGCCAGCCAACTGACAACAGAGCATTTTGACATTTTGGGGCAGGCGGTGACGGTGCGTGAATTTGCGCATGAGATACGCACCAAAAACGACTTGCATCACTGGGTGGTTAATAACCTAGATGATACAGAGTTGGTGACGTTAAGTTACCAGGAAATTAACAGATCTGTGAATTTTGATCCGGCAACAGATCGGGCAGATGCGCTTGCTAATGGCCGCCTCATTGATCTGGGGGATGCTACACAGGTCTGGTTCGATGTCAGGGATGTCGATGGTGACAGATATATGGATACGATCCTTTATAAAACAGAAAATCGTAGTGAAATTTACGGCGTGCTTGATAATTATAATGGGCGCACTTCTGGTATATATCTCAGAGCGCTGGATGCCGATTTCTTTGTGAATAATAACATAGAGGTGATTGACCTTGATCCCCCGCTTGCGCAAATTCATGGCGCTGGCATTACAGGAAGCCCTTTGACAGCACTCAATGTTGCTGAGGAGGATGCCACCTACCAATGGTTTTTGATCCATAGGAGTTCTGAGCAAGCTATTCTGGTTAGTGAGTCAGCGATATTTACACCAATTGAACCCGGATTTTATCGCCTCCATCTCACAATCAATGATCAAGACGGTTTTGCGGTAAAAAATGTGCGTTGGCCAAATCAGGGCAATGACAGTCCCAATGGTTTAGGCGATGCAGGAAACAATCTCATAGACGCAGACAATAGCAGCTTTACCGAACTATATGGAAGTCGTGGGGATGATTATTTACGTGCCGGCCGTTCTACCACAGACCTTTATGGCGGGGCAGACGATGATATTCTGGTTGCGGGTATAAACCAAACCACCATGACAGGTGGGCATAGCCATAGTTATGATCCGCAAACGCGAGTAAGAATCTATAGCCCTGATGATGATGTGTTTCTGGTTTATCGTGGCCAGACACGTTTTGCCGATAAAGCGCATAAAATCACCGATTTTACCCCAGATCATGACAAGATCGGCCTTGGGTATTCTGTTACCGAGGTCTGGTACAAGCAGACCAGCAAAGGCATCTATCTGCTGGATTCGGGGGCGCAGGATGCCGATTATTATGTATTTCTTGCCTTTGATGATCAAGATGTGCAACCAAGCCTGCAGGATCAGATCATCGATGATGCTAGTGATCTGACAGCAACGCATTTTGACATTCTGGGGCAGACGGTGATCTTGCGTGAATTCACCCATGAGATTCGCACCAAAAACGACCTACATCATTGGGTGGTTGATGACCTGAATGATGCGGAGCTGGTGACGTTAGTTGATGAATTCAACAAATCCTTAAATTCGGATCGGGCATTTAACCGTGAGCATGGCCAGCTTATTGATCTGGGGGATGCCACGCAGGTCTGGTTCGATGTGAAGGATGTGGATGGTGACACGGATATGGATACGATCCTTTATAAAACAGAAAATCGTAGTGAAATTTACGGCGTGCTTGATGATTATAATGGGCGGGTCACTAACCCTTGGTATCGGGCGCTGGATGCCGATTTCTTTATCAATGACAACATAGAGGTGATTGACCTTGACGCCCCATCGCCCGATGTCATGTAATGTGATGATGGTGTGGATAAAAGGTGCCTCATAACCGCCACATTAGGCGGGTTAACTGGGTCAGAAACAGATATGGGAGACCACAGATATGCTGATTAAAAAGAAAGCGTCATGGGCTTTGCCCGAATCCGCGGCGACACCCGAACATGTCTATATGAACCGTCGTAGCTGGTTGAAAGCGGCCGGATTTAGCGGCCTTGGTCTGGCCAGTACGATGATGGGCGGCGGCATGGCCTCAACGGCGCTGGCGGCTATCACCGGCTATCCGGCACTGCGAAATGACGCCTATAGTCTGGATCGGGCGATCACTGACGAGGAAGAGGCCACCACCTATACCAATTTTTACGAATTCGGGTCATCCAAAAATATCTGGAAAAAAACCCGCAATATGACAACCGACCCGTGGGCGGTAACGATTGACGGGCTTGTTGAATCGGAGATGACGCTGGATGCCGAAGATCTGGTGCGCCAGATGGGCGGGCTGGAAGAACGGCTATACCGGCATCGCTGTGTCGAGGCATGGGCGATGGCGGTGCCTTGGACAGGGGTGCCGCTGGCGAAACTGATCGCGCTGGCCAAGCCGTTGCCGGAAGCCAAATATCTGCGTATGGAAACCTTTCTCGATCCGGATGTTGCGCCCGGGCAAAAACAGGGCTGGTATCCGTGGCCTTATGTCGAAGGGCTGACCATCGCCGAGGCGCAGAACGAGCTGGCCTTTCTGGCGACCGGCATTTATGGCAAAAGCATGCCGAACCAGAATGGCGCGCCAATCCGGCTGGTGGTGCCGTGGAAATATGGCTTTAAGTCAATCAAATCGATTGTCCGCTTTAGCTTTACCGCCGAACAGCCCGTGTCATTCTGGCAGGAGCTGGCAGGCACCGAATATGGGTTCTGGGCGAATGTGAACCCGACCGTGCCGCATCCGCGCTGGCCGCAACGCACCGAACGCTTGCTGGGCACCGGACAAAGGGTGCAAACTGAGATTTTTAACGGCTATGGCGATCAGGTGGCGGGACTCTATGCCGATATGTCATTTGACAATAACCGGACGCTGTATTTTTAGGTGTTGGTTAGCTTGTCTGTCTAATGGCTTTGTTCCAAGCCCATTTCATTTTTGATTTGTCGCATTTAACGCGCTCACCATATGTGCGATGGTCTTCCAACAGAAGATTGCGGAGATAATTTTCGCAATCATGAGCTAGTTGTTCACAATCCTCATCTTCCCACGCATGAGAAAAGTATTGCCTCCAAGACTTTTCTTCTCCCAAGATTTCGATTGGAATGTGGGCATTAATCTCACTCAAGCGTCTATTTAAATCAATCGTGCGGCCTATTTTGTAGCAGTCAGAGTCAGCAAAACGCAGGACATAAGTATAGGCTTGGTTAGGGTGATTTTTAGGTTTGGCATTTTGAGGTGCTAACTGATTTTTTCTGTTTGCAGGGATTGGTCCTTGTGTCGGACCGGTGGGTAGGCCTGTCTAGTCTGCTTGTGCAGGATCAATATTTGGGTAAATTTCATCACCGCGTGGCAAGTTCAAAATATTCTCAACTCGTTTCTTGTCTTCTACTTCCCAAGCATTGCCGATGCCTAAGTTTGGATTGTAAAAAACCTTTTTTCCGGCGGCGTTAAGGATGCCGAGTAAATGTTCTGATTTTGCATCTGGAGGTTCTTTAAAATACCAACTCCGCTTGATCGCTATTCCAGTCGGCCATCTTATCATTCCAGCATCATTGTATATCTCGCTTCGTTCAGTTTTGTTTTCATCGCTCCATTTATGTTTTTCGTCGATGACTTCTTCTGTGTTGAAGATTGGCATATCGTGAATATCGACAAGACCCAATAATTTACCTTTTTCGTGTTTTTTTGTGTATTTGCCACCAGTTCCAACAAAAACGACACGTGTCTCTGAGCCTGCCTCATCAATTTTATGTTTAAGATTTTTCACCGAACCTAGTCTGGGTAATGAAACCACAGGCCAAGTTTCTGGAGTAAAGCCATTCATATGCACAACCCAAAGCCTCATCTCATCTCTCCATCCTGAGTGCCAGAATATTCTGGCGGATGCAGTATAAGAGGCGGGGGTTAATTTTGCGTTAACGTGAGAGATTATCCCCGTGCCAGCATGTTGGTGAGCTGGGCGCAGATGGCGGGCATGTCGTCAAGCGGGATAAAGTCATGATCGGGGATCACATCGCCAAGCGGTACCGTATGCCCGCCTTGCATCATCGCATCATGAAAGGCGGCGAGGCGGCCTGTTTCGATCTGCCGGTGTGCCGTGCTGGTTGCATTACTACTGGTTGCGGGGCTGGTTGTATTACTGCTGGTTGTGGCGTTAGGGGCGTCACTATGCCAGTCGGCGACCATGACAGGGGTGCCAGTGATGGTAGCCTCGCTGGTCATATTGACCGAGTCCGAGGTGACGATAATCGCATCGGCAATGCCCAGAATACCCGGATAGGGATTGGCGTCCTGCGGGGTGGCGAGGCGGTGGCGCGTGTGCGCATCATTCAGCGCGAGGGTCTCGGTCAGCTGCCGGATCAGATCAGGCGGGGTGCGGCGTGATGGCACGATAGCCAAGCTGGCCTTGGTCTGGCGGGCAAAAGCGTCAAGCTTTGCCACCATGCGATTGGCCATAGCAGGGGAGATTTTATAACGCCGGTTATCGCCGCCAAGCATCACCACAACGCGCGGAAAGGCGGCATTTTTCCATTTCGGCGCAAGCGTGCGGGCGGCGTCGGCTATTGTTTCCGGTGTCAGGCGGTTGAGCGATCCAGTCGAGACAATGACATTGTCACCGCGGACAGGGTCATGCGCAGGCACCAGCAGAATGTCAAAGCAGGCGGGATCAAGCCGCGGATCCTGAATATGAATCGTTTTCATCGGCTGGCCAGCGATGCGCGCGCGGTGCCGCATGGCAATCGAAAGGCCAGCCATGCGCCGCCCGCAGGTGACCAGCAGATCGGGAAAGCGGCTATCGGCATAAGGCAGGGCAGGCGTTGATATAGGCAGAAATGGTGCAAGTATGGCAAGGTGGCCAAGACGTGGCACGCTGCGCAAGGGCTGGCGCGGCGTTACAATGATATCGCGAAAGCCAGAGGCAACATGCGTGGCGGCGACTTCATCAGGTGAAGGGGTTGTCCAGCCCATCGCCTCAGCCAGTGCCAGTGACTGCAAGCGCATGCCGGCCGTGCCATCACTGACGACCCATATCTCTGGCCTTGTGGTTGGCCGCGTATCTGGCGCTGAAGACGTTTTTGTCACGGCAAAACTTTCTGGTTCATATGGCTGGGGTTCATATGGTTGATCGGCATGGCCTGTCGATATGACCACCCAGCAGATGGCGGTACTATGTAACTATGTGTAATATCAAGCGCAGATACGCGCAATATTCTTACGCAATTATCTTGGTAAATATCCTGTGCAGGTGTAATATCGGCGGCAATCACAACCATTTCCTCTTGGGCTATCTGTTTGGGCGTGCGTGGGTGTGGCGCATATGGGGTTGGCCAAATGACAGGTGAATTATGACAGGTGCATTATGACGGGCAAAATCAAAATCGATGCTGTTGATCGGCAAATCCTGCATGATCTTCAGGAAGATGGCCGTATCACCAATGTCGATCTTGCCAAACGTGCGGGCATTTCGGCACCGCCATGTCTGCGCCGTGTGCGCGGGCTGGAAGATGCCGGTATCATCAAGGGCTATCATGCCGATATCGATGCCGATGCGATGGGCTATAGCGTCAATGTGTTTGCCTTTGTCGGGCTGACCAGCCAGGCCGAGAGCGATCTGCAGGATTTCGAAGAGCTGGTGAGTGCCTGGCCGCAGGTGCGGGAGTGCCATATGCTTATGGGTGAGACCGATTTCGTGCTGAAAATCGTCGCCCAGGATTGGGATGATTTCCAGAAATTCCTGACCAGCAAGCTGACGCCGGCGACAAATGTCAGCCATGTGAAAACAGCACTGGCGATCCGCTCGGCAAAAATGCTGCCTGGCGTGCCTATCGATCTGGATGAAAGCACGCGTTAAGGCGAAACGCCAAAGACAAATACCCGATAGCTAGAAAGAGTCAGCAAGTAGCAAACAGCAAAGATGATAATTTTGCGCTTAATATGTATGATTTGTTTATTTTGTATATTGCGTTTATTTTGTTTGTGATAGATCCTATGGGTAAGTGAAGGAGGGCGCGATGTCGAACTTAGCATCTGTTAAATCAAAAAATCCCATTCAAGCCGATCGTGAACAACAATTCTTGCCGCGTATTGACAGCTGGGAAATTGACCGTATCAGGCGTGTTCAACGCAGAATTCTGGCCGCGAAAGGATGGTTTAGAATTGATGCAGAGGCAATTGAAGTGGCTAGGGCTATTTTACATCTTGTGGCCATATTGCCAGACAGCGATACGAACCCAGAAAGTGATGCTGGGCATGTTCAGACTGTTCTGACCACGAGTGAAGCGGCAGATATTCTTATGGTATCTAGACCCTATGTGGTGAAATTGCTCGAACAAGGCGAGATTGCTTTCCACAAGGTCGGCACACACCGCCGTATTATGGCCTCTGATTTATATGCCTATAAGCAGCAAACCCATAGAAACATACTGTAATTCATCTTACCTGAACGGGTGAATAGGCGCGAATAAGGCGATGTTGAGGAGCGCCGCGCCGAACGCAAAGATGATAACGCCACCTATAAGCCCAACCACATCCATGATGCGCCCTAGCGCCAGATTCCCGTTCGGTAACATCACCAGCAGCCGTTTGGCCGTCTGTCTGAGATAGACAGAGATCGTGGCCAGTAAACTGACGGTCAAAGCCGTGCCCAAAGACATTGCCAATACGGACAATAATCCAGCCATTTCAAGATTCAGCGCATATGCAAGTAGCAAAACGATCACCGCGCCAGAACATGGTCGTATCCCGATTGACATGACTATGCCGATAAAGGTTCTGAAGGATAACGGGCTTTCAAGATCGTTGGCGGTTGGTCCATGTGCATGATTGCAGTCATGCGCATGATGGTCATGATGGTCATGATGGTGCGCATCACCATGCGATGAAGGGGTCTTGAATATATTCATCAAGCGTACTGAACGGACAACCACAATCATCAGTCCCACCAGCGCTATCAAAGCAAAGCTGGCAATTTCAACATCATTGGTGATGCTTCGTGTTTGCCGCATAGATAGATCAAGAAGCCAAACAGCCGATGTAACGATAACGATTGCCGTGATCCCTTGGATCAGGGCGGCGGCAAGTGATAATATCACACCACGGCGCAACTGGCTTTCATGTGAGAGCAAATAGGTCGAGATCACAATCTTGCCATGCCCGGGCCCAGCGGCATGAAACACGCCATAAAAGAAACTAAGGGCAATCAGTGCCAATGATGCGCTAAAGCCATCAGTTTCAACGCGCCGCAAGGCTTGTGATAGGCTTTGATGCAAGTCGCGTTGCACAGATTGCACGGCGATCAAATATTCTGACCAGATGAGGTTAAAGCCGGATCCCAACCAAAAGACCATGCCGATCAGACCAGCCGCTGTACCAAACAACAATAGTGCTGTCTTTCGGCCAGTCATGTGCATGTTACGCGAATGGTTTCTGCAAATAGCCGGCCAATTGTGTTGTCAGGGTTGGCGTCAAGGCTGGATGACCGGGACAAGGCGATGGCATCGGCAGATGGATTCGGCTGCAAAATTTCCGTACCACAATTATCTGGCGCGTTACCCTGAAAGGAAATGGTTTCCCCCTCGGCATGATACATCTCGATATAATAGGTCGGGTCGAAAATTGCGTAGGAAAAAGCCTGTGCCGCAAGATCGACAGGGCTTTCAATTGATACGGTAAAGCGCATCCAGACACGATTTTCGCGGATTTCGGCAACAGCTCCGCCTAGCTGTATCAGTGGTAAGGTGACCCCATCACGCTTGGCCAGCGTAAAATAATTATAGGGCTTTAGATTCTCCATGAGCTCAGCAACTTTTTGCTTGATGGCACTTTCGACGCCATCAGGGTGTAAAGCGGCTTCCTCAAGCATAGCTGCTGAGAAAAAATCATCAAAAAGCCATTCCTGATAAATCGCCGACACCTTGTCATTATCATCGAGAATAATCTGGCTTTTAAGATCAACCCACATATGCGGATGCGCGCTTGATACAGAAACCCACCCCATGATCAGGCAGACTGCCCCGATGATGTAGCGAGGGAAATTACGCATTTTCGCAGGCATCACAAACACCATGCAGTTCAATACTGGATTTAGAGGTTTTGAATTTTGTCTTTTCTTCTAATCCGGCAAGAAATAGCGAAACGGTATCGTCACATATTTCTTCAACTTGGTCGCATTTGTCGCAAATTACGAAAGCGGGCACACTATTTTTTTCACATGATAAATGAGAACAGCTGATAAAGGCATTCAGGCTTTCCAATCGGTGCACACGACCAATTAAAATTAGCTTTTCCAGCGCGCGATAAATCTGGAGCGGTGCGCGCAGACCAACATCCCTTAGTTCATCAAGGATCATATATGCGCTCATGGCACCCGTTCCCTTTTCAAGAACGTCCAAGACAAGTTTTTGATTCTGAGACAGGCTGTTACTATCTATCATCTATTGTGACACCGGCGTTATTGTCGGCGCCCCGCTGGTTCTGACCATTATTCCTGAATAGGCCCAATGGCACTGGCATTAAAGATAGAATAAAGCATATTAGCGCGGCCACAACAATACTTGGCCCGGCCGGTGTATCCAATTCAAGAGAGCCAAACAGGCCAAACCACACCGAAATCACGCCAATAAGGATGGCAAAAAATGCCATTTGTTCAGGCGAGCTTGATAAGCGTCGCGCCGTTGCAGCCGGAATGATGAGCAATGCCGTAATCAGTAGTACCCCAACGATCTTCAACGAAACCGCGATTACCCCCGCCATCAATATCATGAAAATGATATTCACATGATCTGGTTTGGCACCTTCTGCCAAAGCGAGTTCATAACTTACGGTAGCGGCGAATAACGCCCGCCAAATTACCATAAGCACTACAAGCACAGACATGCCACCGCCCCAGATTATGGCAAGATCAAAGGTTGTAATCGATAGGATATCGCCAAACAGGAACCCCATCAGATCAACCCTGACCCAGGTCATGAAGGCCAAAGTAACAAGACCAACAGCTAAAGCGGAATGCGCAAGCAAACCAAGCAAGGCATCGGATGACAGGCTGGCGCGACGTTGCAGGAAAACCAGCATCAACGAAACGGCAACCGAAACTACAAATACGGCAAGTGTAACGTTGACCTCAAAAAGCAAGGCCAGGGCGACGCCAAGCAGAGCCGAATGGGATAGCGTGTCGCCAAAATAAGCAAGCTTTCGCCAAATAATAAAACAGCCAAGCGGGCCAGCTACCAAAGCAACGCCTATGCCTCCAATTACGGCGCGAACAAAGAAATCGTCAAACATCTGCATTTGTCCTTTTGGCGCCAACAGTGGTGCTGCTTGACGTTGGTAACAGGTCATCGTCAGTCAGGTGATTATGCGCCAAAGCCGCCTCTTTGCTTTCAATACTGCCATCAGGAAGATGCTCATGGTCATGTTGATGTTGGTAAAGGGCAAGGCCAGATGCGGTGCGTTCACCAAACAGGGTTTTGAATTCATGGCTAGAGGTAACCGATGCCGGCGTGCCAGAACAACAGACATGGCCATTTAGGCAAATAACCCGATCGGTTGTGGACATCACAACATGCAAATCATGCGAAATGAGCAGAATGCCACAATTAAGCTCATTACGGATTTTTTCGATGAGCTTGTAAAGCGCCATTTCACCGTTGAAGTCAACACCCTGAACCGGCTCATCAAGAACCAATAATTCGGGTGAACTCATTATGGCTCTGGCAAGCAGAACGCGTTGAAATTCACCACCAGACAAATTGCTCATCTGCATATGTGCTAAATGCGTCGTTTCGGTTGCGGCTAGCGCATCGTTAATTTGTGTTTTATCAGCCTTGTGCGTGAGAAGCAGAAAGCGGCTTACCGTTAAAGGCAAGGTCCAACTCAATTCGAGTTTCTGAGGTACATAGCTGACGCGTAGTTTTGGCTTGCGGTATGCCGTTCCCTCATCGGTTGCCAATACACCAAGAGCTAGTTTCGCTGTTGTGGATTTGCCCGATCCGTTTGGTCCAATCAGTGTCACAATCTCGCCAGGCTCGACGCGCATAGACACCCCCCGAACCAACCATTTTTTTGATCTATAAATTCCAGCATTCTCAAGCGATATGAGCATTTGTCTCTCTTAGTATGAATGGACAGTCTGAATTATGTCGATTTGATCTTGTAATACAAGTGACAGTATGTAAATTTAGTGATGTTATAACATTACGTCAATAATATTGTCCCAAACTTTTGCTAAATGGTGCCACAATGCGATATCTCACATCTGCCCTTCTTGCCTCAACTGTACTCACTTCGAATATCTCAATAGCACAAGCTGACGTTAACGTCGTTGCATCAATCAAACCTATTCACTCTCTGGTTTCTGCCGTTATGGATGGTGTTGGCAAACCCTTTCTAATCATCGATGGGGCTGGCTCTCCGCACACATATGCGCTGAAACCGTCACAGGCAGGCCAGCTTCAAGACGCTGACCTTGTTTTCTGGGTTGGTCATGATCTTGAGACATTTCTTGAAAAGCCCATCGAGGGGATCGCCACCAAGGCAACGTCAATAGCCCTGATTGATGCGCATGATTTAACGAAAATAAAGTTCCGTGAAGGCGGCGCTTTTGACGAACATGATCATGACGATCATGATGACCATGATGACCATGATGACCATGACGATCATGATGACCATGATGACCATGATGACCATGATGACCATGACGATCATGATGACCATGATGACCATGATGATCATGGACATGATGGTTTTGATCCGCATGTATGGCTGGATCCGGTGAACGCAAAGGTGCTTGTTCACGAAATTGAGGAAGCGTTGACAGAAGCCGATCCTAAAAATGCAAAGGCGTATGAGGAAAATGCCACAAACGTAATGGTGCAGCTAGATCAGCTGGTTGAAGAGATTACGGTTGAGCTAGCCCCCGTGAAAGGCAAAGGTTATATAGTTTTCCATGACGCCTATCAGTATTTCGAAACGCGCTTTGGTGTTGCCGCTGTTGGTTCACTAACAGTATCACCAGAGGTCATGCCCGGGGCGCAACGTGTCAGTGAGTTGCAATCGAAAGTACGATCATTAAACACCACTTGCGTATTTTCAGAGCCACAATTTGAACCCAAGCTGGTGGCGATAATTACCGAAAATACGAATGCCCGCACCGGTATATTAGACCCGCTTGGCGCCGCAATCGATAGCGGCCCACAACATTATTTCACCCTCATACGCAACATGGCGCGGTCTTTGAAAGAGTGTCTGTCTGCAAAGGGTTAGATCATTTTAGGCATGTCGCATCAAGAGGCGTAAAATAGGGGGCGGCCTATAAGTCATGTGGGCTTGCCCCGAACGGGCGTTACACCTTGGTCATATCGAATAATTCGATCGAGATGATTTCATAGCTTTTGGTGCCGCCCGGGGTCTGGATTTCGGCCGAGTCACCAATACCCTTGCCAATCAGGCCACGGGCGATCGGCGATGAGGTTGAGACCAGCCCTTTGGAAATATCAGCCTCATAGGGGCCGACAATATGAAAGATCGATTCTTCGTCGGTTTCTTCATCGGCAACGCCCACCGACGTGCCAAAGGTCACCTTATCACCAGTGAGTTGCGAGGCATCGATGACTTCGGAGCGGCTGGTAACTGCCTCAAGCTCGGAAATACGGCCTTCGATAAAAGACTGGCGTTCACGCGCGGCATGATATTCGGCATTTTCCGATAAATCGCCATGTTCACGCGCAACGGCAATGGCGTTAATCACGGCCTGTCTTTCGGTGCCTTTGAGATGCGCCAGCTCTTCTTTAATGGCTTCGAGGCCCTGGGCCGTAAATGGTATCTTTTCCATCAGTGTTTCCGTCATCTTGAGTTCGCATCATGCCCTGTAAGGCAGCTTTTAGTCAGTATAATATATATAATATATATAATATAAGGGCTTCCCATAATATAGGACAAGACCATAAGGGCAATAATATATGGGATGTCTTGATAAGCTATGCCTTGGCCTAGCCTATCCCAAGGTCATATAAACAGGCAAGACTATAGATACAGACTTTAGATGAAGACGGGAAATGAAGGCGGGGCGATATCAGGTGCCGATAGCCGCCAGATGTTCTTGAAGCGATTTGACCCCCATCTGCCCCTGACGAAGTGCGCGGATTGCCTGACTC
This sequence comes from Candidatus Puniceispirillum marinum IMCC1322, assembly GCF_000024465.1. Classification (NCBI taxonomy): domain Bacteria; kingdom Pseudomonadati; phylum Pseudomonadota; class Alphaproteobacteria; order Puniceispirillales (SeqCode); family Puniceispirillaceae (SeqCode); genus Puniceispirillum (SeqCode); species Puniceispirillum marinum (SeqCode). Next base: position 2,442,202 of record NC_014010.1, read on the forward strand.
GCGGCGCGGCTTCCCGAAACAGTTGTATAATAGGGAATCTTGTTGGTCAGCGCGGTCTGGCGAAGCGAGAAGGAGTCCTTGATCGCACCAGCACCTTTTGCGGTATTGAAAACAAGCTGGATATCGCCCGAAAGCATGGCGTCAACCGCATGTGGCCGGCCTTCCATGACTTTGTTGATGCGGGTTGCCGGCACGCCAGCCTTGGTCAGGGCATCGGTGGTGCCGCCTGTTGCGACGATCGAAAAACCATCAGCGACAAGATCACGGCAGATTTCGACAAATTCGGCCTTATCTTCATCCTTGACCGAAATAAATACAGTGCCGCTAAGGGGCAGGTCGATGCCAGCGCCAAGCTGGCTTTTGGCAAAAGCACGTCCAAAATCAGTATCAACGCCCATCACTTCGCCGGTTGATTTCATTTCTGGCCCCAAAAAGATGTCAACGCCCGGGAAGCGCGCAAATGGGAATACCGCTTCTTTTACCGCCACATGATCGAGCTTTACATCCTGTAGATTAAAGCTGGCCAGCTTTTCACCCGCCATCACGCGCGAGGCGATCTTGGCAATCGGCACACCAGTGGTCTTGGCCACAAAGGGCACGGTACGGCTACCGCGAGGATTGACCTCAAGCAGATAGATATCGGTGCCCTTGATTGCAAACTGGATGTTCATCAGGCCAACAACACCTAGCGCATGTGCCAGGGCGGTGGTCTGACGGCGCAATTCGGCCAGAATATCGTCAGATAGATTTTGCGGTGGCAGCGAGCAAGCCGAGTCACCCGAATGAATGCCCGCTTCTTCGATATGTTCCATGATGCCAGCGATATAGACATCAGTGCCATCGCATAGCGCATCAACATCAACCTCGACAGCATGGTCAAGGAAACGGTCTATCAGCACCGGATTATCCCCCGATACGATTACGGCGTCACGCATATAGCGTTCCAGATCATCAAGGTGATGCACCACCTCCATCGCGCGCCCACCAAGCACATAGGACGGACGGATAACAACAGGCAGACCAACGCGATCGACGATGGCGCGTGCCTCATCAGCCGAATGGGCGATGCCGTTTTCAGGCTGAAGGAGATCCAGTTTCTGTAAAAGCTGCTGGAAGCGTTCGCGGTCTTCGGCAAGGTCAATGGCATCGGGGCTGGTGCCCAGTATCGGGATGCCAGCTGTTTCAAGCGCGGCAGCAATCTTTAGCGGTGTTTGGCCGCCAAGCTGGACGATCACGCCAGCTAATGTGCCGTTCTCGGACTCGCGTTTGATGACCGAAATCACATCTTCGTCGGTCAAAGGCTCAAAATACAAGCGGTCGGATGTATCATAGTCAGTTGATACGGTTTCCGGGTTGCAATTGATCATGATGGTTTCATAGCCCGCCTCGGACAAAGCGTAGCACGCATGCACACAACAATAATCAAATTCGATGCCCTGACCGATACGGTTTGGTCCACCGCCCAGAATAACAACTTTTTTACGATCTGACGGATCAGCTTCGCATTCCGCACCACCAAGATTGCTGGTAGCGTCATTGGAAAAAGCACTGGCAAGTTCATAAGTGGAATACATATAGGCGGTATCAGAGGCAAATTCGGCAGCGCAGGTATCAATACGTTTGAATGACGGTACAATATTATGCGCCAGACGTTTGGCGGTTACATCATCGGCTGGCAGATTGGCAAGCTGACCCAGACGACGATCGCTAAAGCCAAGCGATTTCAACCATAAGAAGGGATAGGCATCATCCGGAATACCCTGATCCTTGACCATAGTCTCGGCGTCAAGAATGGCCTGCATACGTTCGAGGAACCAGATATCCCAGCCCGTGGCGGCGGCCACTTCGGCAGGGGTCATGCCGGTGCGCAAGGCCTGTGCGATCCGCAAAATCCGGAAGGGAACAAGTTCGTCCAGCCAGCCGCGCATCGCGTCATCACCAAGCGTACTGTCAGATTGCGGCAATGGCACTTCATCAAGACCGTTCAGGCCGGTTTCCATCGAGCGCAATGCCTTTTGCAGACTTTCCTCGAAAGACCGGCCAACAGCCATCGCTTCGCCAACCGATTTCATCGACGTTGACAAGGTGCTCTGGGCACCGGAGAATTTTTCAAAGGTGAAGCGCGGTATTTTGGTAACGACATAATCAATGGTTGGTTCAAAGCTGGCTGGTGTAACGCCGGTAATGTCGTTGGCCAGCTCATCCAGCGTATAGCCTGCGGCCAGTTTAGCCGCGACCTTGGCAATCGGGAAGCCAGTGGCTTTCGAAGCCAGCGCCGATGAACGGCTGACACGTGGATTCATTTCGATGACGATGACACGGCCTGTATTCGGGCAGACGGCGAACTGGACGTTTGAGCCACCTGTATCAACGCCAATTTCACGTAGCACAGCTAAAGACGCATCACGCAGGTTTTGATATTCCTTGTCTGTCAGCGTCAATGCCGGCGCCACGGTGATCGAGTCACCTGTGTGCACGCCCATCGGATCGATATTTTCGATCGAGCAAATGATGATACAATTGTCAGCCGTATCGCGGACAACTTCCATCTCGAATTCTTTCCAGCCCAGCAATGATTCTTCAATCAGCACTTCGGATACAGGCGAAAGTCGCAACCCGTTACGCACGATTTCTTCAAATTCGGCTTTGTTATAGGCAATGCCGCCGCCTTCGCCGCCCAAGGTAAAGGACGGGCGAATGATCGCTGGCAGGCCAACAAAATCGAGGGCGGCCGCGGCATCTTCAAAATTATTGACGGTGCGGGCGCGGGCGCATTCCAGCCCGATACGTTGCATCGCCAGTCGGAATAATTCGCGATCTTCTGCCATTTCGATTGATTTGGTGCGTGCGCCGATCATTTCAACGTCATATTTGTCCAAGGTGCCATCATGATATAACGACAAGGCTGTATTTAACGCAGTCTGTCCACCCATGGTTGGCAAAAGCGCGTCAGGACGTTCCTTTTCAATAATTTTGGCAACCGTTGCTGGTGTGATTGGTTCAATATAGGTAGCATCAGCCATGTCCGGATCGGTCATGATCGTGGCCGGATTCGAATTTACCAGAATGATCCGATAGCCATCGGATTTCAGCGCTTTACAGGCTTGTGCGCCCGAGTAATCAAATTCACATGCCTGTCCAATGATGATAGGGCCGGCGCCGATGATGAGAATGGAAGAAATATCATTACGGCGCGGCATCTAGGATCTCCCCTGATTCATCAACGCGGTGAAGCGTTCGAACAAATATCTAGAATCATGCGGACCAGGCGATGATTCAGGATGGTATTGAACACAAAAGGCAGGTTTGCTTTTGTGGCGAAGTCCCTCGATCGAGTGATCGAACAGGGAAATATGTGAAATTTCAACGTCATCAGGCAGGCTGTCGGGATCAACAACAAAGCCATGATTCTGGCTGGTGATTTCAATCTTGCCTGTCGCAAGATCCTTGACCGGATGATTGGCACCACGATGGCCACGTTCCATTTTGAAGGTCGTTGCGCCAAGCGCACGCGCCATAAGCTGATGTCCGATGCAGATACCAAAGATTGGCATATCTGCTTCAATAAGCGTGGCGATTTCTGCTGCCGCATAGCTGGATGTGGCGGCGGGATCGCCCGGGCCATTAGACAAGAATACACCGTCCGGCTTCATCGCCATAATGTCGGCTGCTGAGGTGTTAGCCGGGACAACGGTTACATCACAACCTGCATCTGTCAGACAGCGCAAAATATTCTGTTTACAGCCATAATCGACCGCGACAACCTTGTGCTTTGCGGTGGTTTGCCGATGCGCAACTTTACTATAATCCCAACTGCCATCAGACCATTTGTCAGTGTGCTTCTGGCTCACTTCGATAGCCAGATCCATACCCTTTAGTCCAGGCCAGGCTACGGCCATTTTGACCAGCGATTCTGTATTGATATGGCCGTCAGGCTGATGACAAATGACACCTCGTGGGGCGCCATGATCACGGATATGCCGCGTCAAAGCACGCGTATCGATGCCACTGATACCTGGCAAATTATGCGAGACAAGCCATGCGTCTAGGCCCAGATCAGCACGCCAGCTAGCCGGATTTGTCACAGGCTGGCGCACAATCATGCCTAGCGCGGCAGGCGTGTTGGTTTCAATATCATGACTATTGGTCCCAACATTGCCGATATGTGGAAAGGTAAAGGTTATCAGCTGTCCCGCATAAGACGGGTCGGTCATGATTTCCTGATAACCTGTCATGGATGTATTAAAGCAAACTTCGCCCACATTTGTAGTGGCGGCACCAAAGCCAATTCCGGGGAAAACAGTCCCGTCTTCAAGAACTAAAACAGCTGTCGGATTATCCCGACATGCGCTGAGCGCGGCAAAATCGTGGTCAGATTTTGTTGTCTGCCCCATATTATCACGGTTCCTGCTGTTGGTTAGATATCGAGTGGCTAAGCTAATGCCCTCAAACGAGTGGATTGATACAAGACAGGCCTTGATTGGTCAAGAGTATGAAAGCGGGTTATTAGAGAATATCCGCGTCTCATATGCTTCAAAACTATTAAACCGGCTTATTATGAAGAAATCGTGTAGGGTTGCACTTTGCAAGGTTACTGCGTACAAGCCTTTTGTTTTCTTGGTGGATATTTTAGGAAGTGTCATGCGAGACAGAATTACAGATGCGATGAAACAGGCGTTAAAGGCCAAGGATCAAGTAGCACTTGGTACAATGCGCCTCATAATGGCTGCGTTGAAAGACCGTGACATTGCGGCGCGTGGTAATGGCAATCAGGATGGAATCAGCGACGATGACATTCTTTCGATGCTACAGACGATGATCAAGCAGCGGAATGAGTCAGCGAAAATGTATCGTGATGGTGACCGGATTGAGCTTGCCGAAGCCGAAGAAGCCGAAATCAAGATCATCCAGTCATTTTTGCCAGCCCAGCTTGATGATGCGGCCATGAATAAAGCGATCAAAGCCACGATCGCCGAAACTGGAGCTTCATCGGTCAAGGATATGGGGCAGGTGATGGCATCATTGAAAACCAACTTTGCCGGACAAATGGATTTTTCGGCAGTCAGCCAGATGGTTAAATCTATTCTTATGGATAAATAGTCCGGATCCAGACCCGGAATGCGTGATCCAAAGGTTAGGCATAGGGAATGGTGACTGTGGTAAAGCTGGCTTACAGGCATAGGATTTGCGCGTTTGTCCGCGGTTAGTTAAGCTTAAGCCGAGAAGCCAAGTGGAGAAGAAGCCAAGTGGAGAAAATGGCGTCATGGCAGTGCCTCCCGAATTTATCGAAGATTTGCGGCAACGCGTGCCGTTATCAGATATAATTGGCAAGCGCGTAAAACTAGTCCGTAAAGGCCGCCGCTTTTCCGGTCTATGCCCATTCCATTCGGAAAAAACCCCTTCTTTTTCAGTCGTCGATGATGATGGGTTCTATCATTGTTTCGGCTGTGGTGTGCATGGTGATGCGATTTCGTTTCTGCGTGAAATAGATGGTCTGGAATTCATGGAAGCGGTTGAACGGCTTGCAGATATGGCAGGTATGGCTATGCCTATCGGTGCCCCGCAAGATCCCAAGGTCACACAGCAACGCAAAGCCGCGCTTGATATTCTGGAAACGACAGCCACATTCTTTCGGGCGGCGCTTGACCGCGAAGATGGCAAGGACGCGGCACGGTATCTGCTTAACCGCAATCTGGATGCACATATCATACAAACCTACAGGCTTGGTTATGCGCCGCGGGGTGGCTTGCGGGCAGCGCTGTCGGCAAAAGGCTTTAGCGATGCTGATATGCTGGCCGCTGGGGTGTTGCGGAAATCGGATCGTGACGGGTCATTATATGATTACTTCCGCGACCGGGTGATGTTCCCGATTGAAAACCGGCAAGGCAAAGTGATTGCTTTCGGAGCGCGGGCTCTGGGTGATGCACAACCAAAATATCTAAATTCAGGCGAGGGGCCGACCTTTTCAAAAAAGGCGGTACTTTATGGCTGGGTTCAGGCGCGCGAAGGCCTGCGGCGGCAGTTGCCGCTTGTGATTGCCGAGGGCTATATGGATGTGATCGCCATTCATAAAAGCGGTGTGGCAGCAGCAGTTGCGCCATTAGGTACGGCATTGACACCAGAACAGATTGTGTTGGTGTGGAAATTACATAATGAGCCGGTTTTGTGTTTTGATGGCGATGCCGCGGGACAAAAGGCACAAATGCGCGCGCTGGAACGGTTTCTTCCGCTTCTGGAACCAGGCAAAACAGCGCGGTTTGCGACCCTGCCTGCGGGCAAGGATCCCGACGATGTTCTGCGCGAAGCCGGATATGAAGGCTTCAAAAACATTATTGCCACCGCCAGATCGCTGGTTGATACGATGTGGGACGGAATTATGGCCGATCACGATGTGCGGCAACCCGAACAGCGCGCCCAGTTTTGGCAGGCGATACGGTCACAGATTCGCAATATTGGCAATAATCAGGTGCGTAGTGCCTTTAGTGATGAAATCGAGAACCGAATCGCCGCTATGCGCACGCAAATGCGCGGTGGGACCATGCCAATGGCAGCACGAACAGCGCGACGGCCATCGACAGGGATGATTAATCGTCATAAAGCTTTATTAGCACTACTTTTGGCGCATCCGGCGCTTATTTCGGGGGCATTTGAAACGCTATCAATGATCGATTCGGGCGATGAACGGCTGGAGATGATAAAAAAAGCAGCTATAGACGCGTTAATCAGCGATCCAGACCTTGACGCCGCGGCTTTAAACTATCATTTACAGGGATTGAATTTCACGGATGAACTAGCTGATTTGACAGGGGCCGATATGAAAGCCAGATTACCGTTCGATCCCGCCACGATGAATAGTGACACAGCAGAGGCGCATCTCGGAGAATTAGTGGCTCTTATCAATGGAAAATCGGGCGTGTTTTCAAAGGCGTCTCAACAACGAAACTAAACACAATAAGGCATGAAATGCTGTATCCGATGGATTGCAGCTTGTGGATTTGTGAAAAGTGCCGGATATGCCGGTGAATGAAATGACAGACTTATCCATGATGGTATAGATCATGA